>JBAIWX010000322.1:0-4993 GCA_037916975.1 Gemmatimonadales bacterium | reverse complement strand
CGGAGACGTTCGCGAGGCGGACGCGCGCCACCTCGAGCGCCCGGAAGGCGCCGAAGAAGCCGCGGTAGCGGTCGATCAGCGCCTGCTCCTCCTCGAGCGCTGCCAGCGTCGCCCCGAGGCGCTCGGCCTGCCGGCGCACGCGCGCCGCCCGCCGGGCGGCCCGGGCGAGGGTGCCCACGTCCGTCCGGGGCGCGGCGCGCACGAGCGGGGGCGAGCCGCCCAGCGCGGCGATCGTGGCGTCGCTGTCGTCGAGGATCCGCTCGAGCTGGCGCCGGCGGCGCCGGTCGGCGGGGGCGAGCGGCGGGGGCTCGGCGAGCGGGACGTCGCGCGGCGGCGCCAGGTGGAGCACGCCGACGTCCTGGATCACGCCGATCGCCTCGTCGAGGCGGAAGCGCGGCCCGAGGATGCGCGCGCGCGCCATGGGGACGATCATTCCGCCTCCGCCGCCTCGCGCGCCAGCATCGCGAGCGCCGCCCGCGCGAGCGCCTCCACGCGCGCCGGCGGCAGGGCCTCGTAGCCCGCGGCCTCCCGCGCGAACGTCTCCTCCACGGACGCCACCCGCGCCGATCGCACGGCGGCGAGGCGCGCCTCGAGGCGCGCGACCTCCGCCGCGAGCTCGGCGTCCACGGCCATGAGCCGCGCCGCCGCCTCCTCGCGCGCCCGCGTCACGATCGCTGCCGCGTCCGCTTCCGCGGCCGCGAGGTCCGCCGCCAGTCGCTCCTCGGTCTCGAGCAGGTCGTGCAGGAACCCGTCGGCGATCGCGCCGGCGGGGGCGGCCGATCGGGTCGTCATCCCCACCTCCCCCGGGGCCAATCCGCTCGCGCGGAAGCGCGCGGGGCGGGGCCCACGGGCAATGTCCCGTCGGCCCGGCGAAGGTGCGGTGAAGCGACGTTGAGCCCTCCTTCACGGCGGGCCCGCCGGGCTTGGCCTCCGCGCGGCTAAGTGGTTACCTTCGGACACCTTACAGCAGCGGGCGTGCTGCCCCCGGCGCCCCCTCCCGACAGCTCCAAGGACGAGGTCCCCTGGCATGCTCCAGAAGGTGGCGGTGGTCGGTGCCGGCAACGTGGGCGCCACGGCCGCGCAGCGGCTGGCCGAGAAGAACCTGGCGCGCACCGTGGTGCTCATCGACGTGGTGGAGGGCGTCCCGCAGGGGAAGGGCCTCGACCAGCTGCAGTCGGGGCCGATCGAGGGGTTCGACACCCGGGTGATCGGCACCAACGGGTACGAGGAGGCGGCCGGGGCGGATCTCTTCGTGGTCACCGCGGGTATCGCCCGGAAGCCGGGGATGAGCCGCGACGACCTGGTGAAGACGAATGCCGGGATCGTGCGGTCGGTGGGCGAGCAGATCCGGCGCGTGGCGCCCGAGTCGATCGTGGTGGTGGTCTCGAACCCGCTGGACGTGATGTGCTACGTCGCGCGGCAGGCCACCGGGTTCCCGCGCCACCGGGTGATCGGGATGGCCGGCGTGCTCGACACGGCGCGCTACCGGACCTTCCTGGCCGAGGCGCTCGACGTCTCGGTGGCGGACATCCAGGCGATGGTCCTCGGCGGCCACGGCGACACGATGGTGCCGCTGGTGAGCTACACGACCGTCTCCGGCATCCCGGTGACCCAGCTCCTCGACCGGGCGAAGCTGGACGCGATCGTGGAGCGGACACGGAACGGGGGCGCCGAGATCGTGGCCCACCTCAAGACCGGCTCGGCCTACTACGCGCCGAGCGCCGCGGCGGTGGAGATGGTGGAGGCGATCGCGCTCGACCGGAAGCGGATCCTCCCGTGCGCCGCCTGGCTCGAGGGCGAGTACGGGCTCCGCGACGTCTACTGCGGGGTGCCGGTCAAGCTCGGCCGCCGCGGCCTCGAGGCGATCCTCGAGGTGTCGCTCACCGACGCCGAGCGGTCGGCGCTGGCGGCCTCGGCCGAGGCCGTCCGGGCCACGATGGCGGCCCTGTAGGGAACCCACGATGAACACCTTGCTGCGCTTCTACGCCTCCGCGGTCGGGAAGAAGGTCGTGATGGCGGTGACGGGCGTCGTCATGGCGCTCTTCGTCATCCAGCACGTGCTCGGGAACCTCACGATCTTCCAGAGCTTCACGACCCTCAACACCTACGCCTACTTCCTCAAGAGCAAGCCGGGCATCGTCTGGCCGGTGCGGCTGCTCCTGCTCTCGACCGTGACGCTCCACGCGGTCACGGCCTACCAGCTGACGGCGCGCAGCCGTGCCGCGCGCCCGGTCGGCTACGAGCGGCTCGAGCCGCAGGCCTCGACCCTCGCGGCGCGGACCATCCGCTGGGGCGGGGTGCTGCTCCTCTGCTTCATCGTCTTCCACATCCTGCACCTCACCACCGGGACCATCTTCCCGAAGGACCACGTCGCGACCGACGTGGCGGGGAACGTGGTGCGCGGCTTCTCGATCTGGTGGGTGAGCCTGTTCTACATCGTCTCGATGGGGGCGCTGGGGCTCCACCTCTACCACGGCCTGTGGAGCAGCCCGCGCTCGCTCGGCGTGGCCGCGCCGGCCGCGCCGCGGCGGCGGACGGTGGCGCTCGTGATCGCGATCGCCGTGGTCCTCGGCTTCTGCAGCATCCCGCTGGCCGTGCTCCTCGGCATCCTGAAGTCCTGACGCAGGGCGGACCGCCATGGAACTCAACGCGAAGATCCCCGCCGGGCCGATCGAGCAGAAGTGGGACCGGCACCGGTTCGAGCTCAAGCTCGTGAACCCCGCCAACAAGCGGCGGCACAGCATCATCGTCGTGGGCTCCGGCCTGGCCGGCGCCTCCGCCGCGGCGAGCCTGAGCGAGCTCGGCTACCGGGTGCAGTGCTTCTGCTTCCAGGACTCCCCCCGGCGCGCGCACTCGATCGCGGCGCAGGGCGGGATCAACGCCGCCAAGAACTACCAGAACGACGGCGACAGCGTCTTCCGGCTGTTCTACGACACGGTCAAGGGTGGCGACTTCCGCGCCCGCGAGGCGAACGTGTACCGCCTCGCGCAGGTGAGCGTGAACATCATCGACCAGTGCGTGGCGCAGGGGGTGCCGTTCGCGCGCGAGTACGCCGGCCAGCTCGCCAACCGCTCCTTCGGCGGCGCGCAGGTCTCGCGGACCTTCTACGCCCGCGGCCAGACGGGCCAGCAGCTCCTCCTCGGCGCCTACCAGGCCCTCGAGAAGGAGGTCCACCGGGGCGGGGTGACGATGTTCCCGCGCCGCGAGATGCTCGACCTCGTCGTGGTCGACGGCCGCGCCCGCGGGATCGTCGTGCGGAACCTCGTGACCGGCGCGCTCGAGCGCTACGCCGCCGACGCCGTGGTGCTGGCGACCGGCGGCTACGGCAACGTCTTCTTCCTCTCGACCAACGCCAAGGGCTCGAACGTCACCGCCACGTGGCGCGCCCACCGGCGCGGGGCGGCGTTCGCGAACCCCTGCTACACGCAGATCCACCCCACCTGCATCCCGCAGAGCGGCGACTACCAGTCGAAGCTGACGCTCATGTCGGAGTCGCTCCGCAACGACGGGCGGGTCTGGGTCCCGAAGCGGGCCGGCGACACCCGCGCCCCGGGCGAGATCCCCGAGGCCGAGCGCGACTACTACCTCGAGCGGAAGTACCCGAGCTTCGGCAACCTCGCTCCCCGCGACATCGCCTCGCGCGCCGCGAAGGAAGTCTGCGACGAGGGGCGCGGCGTCGGGCCCGGCGGGCTCGGCGTCTACCTCGACTTCGCCGACGCCATCCGGCGCGTGGGGGAGCAGAAGATCCGCGAGCGGTACGGCAACCTCTTCGAGATGTACCAGCGCATCACCGACGAGGACCCCTACCGCGTCCCCATGCGCATCTACCCGGCCGTGCACTACACGATGGGCGGCCTCTGGGTGGACTACAACCTGATGACGACGATCCCGGGCCTGCACGCGATCGGCGAGGCGAACTTCTCCGACCACGGCGCCAACCGCCTCGGCGCGTCGGCGCTCATGCAGGGCCTCGCGGACGGCTACTTCGTGCTGCCGTACACGATCGGCGACTACCTCGCGCAGGCGAAGCTCGAGAAGGTCTCGCCCGAGCACCCGGAGTTCCGCGCGGCCGAGGAGGCGGCGCGGCAGCGCATGGGCACGCTGCTCAAGGTCAACGGCTCGGCGAAGACAAGATCCGCGAGCGATACGGCAATCTGTTCGACATGTACCACGAGATCACGCACGAGAACGCCTACAAGACGCCGATGCGCATCTTCCCGGCAATCCACTACACGATGGGCGGCCTCTGGGTGGACTACAATTTGATGAGCACGATCCCCGGCCTCTTCGTGCTCGGCGAGGCGAACTTCTCCGATCACGGCGCGAACCGGCTCGGCGCGAGCGCGCTGATGCAGGGGCTGGCGGACGGGTACTTCATCATCCCGCTCACGATCGGCGACTACCTCGCGCAGGCGAAGCTCGAGAAGGTCACCGAGGACCACCCCGAGGTGCGCGCGACCGAGGCGGCGACGCGCGCGCGGCTCAAGGCGCTGCTCGACGTGAAGGGGAAGCGCACGGTGGACTCCTTCCACCGCGAGCTCGGCAAGATCATGTGGGAGCAGTGCGGGATGGCCCGCAACGAGGCCGGGCTCCGCAAGGCGATCGAGCTGATCCCGGCGGTGCGCGCGGAGTTCGGGCAGACCGTGAACGTGCCCGGGAGCGACGCCTCGCTCAACCAGGCGCGGGAGAAAGCGGCGCGCGTCGCCGACTTCCTGGAGTTCGGCGAACTGATGTGCCGCGACGCGCTGCACCGCGAGGAGTCGTGCGGCGGGCACTTCCGCGAGGAGTACCAGACGCCCGATGGCGAGGCGCTGCGCAACGACGACGAGTTCGCCTACGTCGCCGCGTGGCAGTTCGCCGGGGAAGGGAAGGCCCCGGTGCTCCACAAGGAGCCGCTCACCTTCGACAACGTTCACCTGTCGCAGCGGAGCTATAAGTGAAGCTCACTCTCAACGTCTGGCGGCAGGCCGGTCCGAATGCCGCCGGGCAGTTC
>JBAIWX010000321.1:0-11547 GCA_037916975.1 Gemmatimonadales bacterium | reverse complement strand
GTGGCGCGCCGCGAGCCCTTCGAGGAGGAACTCCTCAACTACCGCCGGGACGGCCGGCCGTACTGGGTGCGGATCAGCGGCGCTCCCGTCCACGACGAGGCCGGGAGCTTCGCGGGCTTCATGGCCGTCCAGACGGACGTCACCGCGGGCCACGAGGCCGCCCAGGCCCTCCGGGCGCGCGAGGCCCTGCTCGCGCGCACCGGCGCCCTCGCGCAGGTCGGCGGGTGGGAGCTGGACCTCACGACCGGCGCGCTGCACTGGACGGCCGAGACGCGCCGGATCCACGAGGTCCCCGACGACTTCGTGCCGACCGTCGAGCGCGCCATCGGCTTCTACGCCCCCGAGGCGCAGCCCGTGATCCGCGAGTGCGTCGAGCGCGGGATGTCCGCCGGCGAGCCGTGGGACGTGGAGCTCGAGATCGTCACCTTCACCGGGCGGCGGCGCTGGGTGCGCGCCGTCGGCGAGGTGGAACGGCGGGACGGCAGGCCCGTCCGGCTCTGGGGCGCGTTCCAGGACATCACCGAGCGCCGCGCCGCCGAGGACGACCTGCGGCGCAGCCGCGAGCGCTTCATGCTCGCCGTGCAGGGCACGCAGGACGGGATCTGGGACTGGGACATGCTGACGGGGGAGGTCTTCTACTCCCCGCGCTGGCTGGAACTCATCGGCTACCAGCCGGGCGAGGTGCCGTACGTCGCCTCGACCTTCTTCGAGCGCATTCATCCCGACGACCGGCCCGGCCTCGAGCGCCACCTGCGCGACTACCTCGAGGGCCGCGTGCCGGCGTACGTCGCCGAGTTCCGCTTCCGCCGCCGCGACGGGAGCTACGCCTGGCACCTGGCCCGCGGGCTCGCGCTCCGGGACGGGCAGGGGGTGCCCTACCGGATGGCTGGCTCGCAGAGCGACATCACCGCGCGCAAGGAGGCCGAAAGCGAGCGCGAGCGGCTGCAGGCGCGCCTCCAGCAGGCCGACCGCCTCGAGTCCATCGGCCGCCTCGCGGGCGGCGTGGCGCACGACTTCAACAACATGCTGTCGGTGATCCTCGGGAACGTGGCGCTCCTCCAGCAGGGCCTGGCTCCCGGCGACCCGGTCCGGCTCGGCCTCGACGAGGTGCGCCATGCCGCGGAGCGATCGGCCGACCTGACGCGCCAGCTCCTCGGCTTCTCGCGCCAGCAGCCTGCCACGCCGCGCGACCTCGACCTCGCGGCGACCATCGGCGGCCACCTCGCCATGCTGCGCCGGCTGATCGGCGAGGACATCGCGCTCGAGTGGACGCACGCCCCGGGACTTCCCACCGTGCGCATGGACCCGGCCCAGCTCACCCAGGTCCTCACCAACCTGGTCGTGAACGCCCGCGACGCCATCGCCACCACGGGCCGCGTCACGATCCACGCCGGCCCCATCCTGCTCGACGGGGCGTTCTGCGCCACCCGCGCGGGGCTCGTCCCCGGCGACTTCGCCTGCCTCACCGTCGCCGACACGGGCCACGGCATGGAGCCCGAGGTGCTCGCGCACATCTTCGAGCCCTTCTTCACCACCAAGGCACTCGGCCGCGGGACCGGGCTCGGCCTCGCGACGGTGTACGGGATCGTGCGGCAGAACGAGGGGTGGATCGACGTGGAGAGTGCGGTGGGAGCGGGGACGACCTTCCGGGTCTACCTGCCCGCGTCGCCGCTCCCCGCCGAGGCGCCGGGCGCGGCCGACGCGGCCGACCCGTCCGGCTCGCGCCCCGGGCGAGGCGAGGTGGTGCTGGTGGTCGAGGACGAGCCGTCGCTCCTGCGGCTCACCTGCCGCATGCTCGAGGGCCTGGGCTACGCCACGCGCGCCGCCGCGACGCCCGCCGAGGCGCTCGCGATCGCCGACGCGCCCGGCGAAAGAGTGGACCTCGTGCTCACGGACGTGGTGATGTCGGGGATGAACGGCCGGGAGCTCGCCGATCGGCTCACCGCGCGCCGACCCGGGCTCCCCTGCCTGTTCATGTCCGGCTACACCGCCGACATCATCGCGCAGCGCGGCACCCTCGCGGACGGCGTGCGCTTCCTCGCCAAGCCCTTCACGCGCACCGAGCTCGCCGAGCGCGTGAGCGAGGCGCTGGAGGGCGCCCCGCCCGCCGGGGGCTGAGCGCCCCCCGCCCTCAGGCGGCGCGGAGCCCCGCGCCCGCCGGCTCCCAGGCGAGCCCGCCGGCGTAGCGGTGGCTCACCCGGCCCGCGTCGTCCATCGCCCAGAGCCGGAGCCAGCCGTTGTCGAGGAGCGCGCGCACCCCGGCGTGCTTCGCGATGACCGCCGTCATCGCGTCGAGGGGCGCCTCGATCACCACGTCGAGCCGGATCGGCTCGTGCACGTACCGCGTGCCGTCGTGCACCGACTGCCAGGGGAGCCCCGTGCGCAGGTCGCCGCCGTTCCCCTCCACCACGCCCAGGGTGCCCGTCACGTTGTGGAGCACCTTGTTCCCGCTCCCGAACGCGGCGTTGTCCACCGTCGAGCCGTAGTACTGCAGGCTGATCCAGCTCGCCACCACCATCGGCGCCGTCATGATCAGCTCGAGCACCCCGAAGCCCCCGTCCGCGCGCCACTCGTAGGAGTGCAGGAAGCTCCGCCCCCCGAGGTCGACGCCGCGCGTGCGGTGCCGGGGCGCCGCGATGAAGGCCGCGCATCCCGCGAGCCCCCACTCGGGCCGCACCTCGGACCAGTCGCGGCTCCGCGCGCGCACCTGGGACTCCGTCCGCGGGCCCGCCGCGATCCCGAGCGCCGGCGCCCGCTCGGCGCGCGCCCGCCGGCCCGCCTCGGCGAGCTGCGCCTCGAACCGCGCGAGGTCCTCCCGGTGTGACGCCGGGACGCGGGCACGGTCGTAGATCGTCACCTCGTCGGTCGTCGTGTCGTGGAGCCCCGCGAGGAACACCGTGTCGGCCGGGAGCGCGACCCCCCGGGCCGCGAGGCCGGCGCGGACCTCGGGATCGTTGAGCACCGCCGCCGCCACCCGCGCGTTCGCCTCGCCGGTGTGGCCGCCGCAGGCGCCGCAGTCGAGGCCGGTCGCGTGCGGGTTGTTGACCGTCGTCGAACCATGGCCCGCGAGCAGCACGAGCCGCGCGAGGTCGCCGCCGAGCGACATCGCCCGGAGCACCGCCTCCGCCATCGCGAGCCGGCCGGCGGGCGGGAGGCCCGTGGTCCGGTCCGCCACCGAGGCGAGCGCCAGCGTGGGCCCGAGGGCCCCGCGGGCCGCGGCGGCGATGCCGTCGTGCGCCGGGTGCGGCACCGGGCGCGTGAGGCCCAGGGCGTCCGTCACGAGCTTCCGCGCGTAGGCGAGGCCCACCGGGCCCACGAACCCGAAGCAGCTCACCGCGCCCTGCTTGAACCCCTTCCAGAGGGTCGCCCCCCAGCGCGCGAGCCGGCGGCGCGCGCTCACGGCCGCCGTCGCGGGTGAGTGCGCGCCGTCCACCACCTCCGCGACCACGATCGTCGGGGTGAGGAGCACCGGGCACTGCGCCCCGCCGTGCTCCTGGCCGGCGGGGATGTACTCGATCGGGAACCCGAAGAACCCGGCGAAGCCGATCGTCTCGACCGACGGCGCCACCGCCTCGAGCGCGCGCCGGAACACCTCCGACCGCACGTCGATGCAGAAGGCCGCCTGCGCCGAGGGCCGCCCCGCGGGCGGCGCGGCGCGCGGCGCGCCATCGAGCTTCGCGAGGAGCCCCTCCTGCCAGCCGAGTTCGTAGGCCGCCTGCAGGGCGAGGTCGGCGGCGAGGGCGCGGTCCATCGCCGGCGCGGCGGCACGGCGCGCCTCCGCGTCGAGCGCGGCTCGCCACGCCTCCCGCGCCCCCGGATGTCCCGCGACCTCGAGGAGCGCCACCTCCCACGCGAGCCGCACCGCGAGCAGCTGGAGGAGCGTGTCGTTCTCCTCCCCCGCGAGCTCGCTCTGCCACACCTCGTGGCGGGCCCACGCCGCCCACCCCGCGATCGAGAGGACCAGCCGCTCGAGGTAGCGCTCGACCACCTCCGCGGGCACGCCGAGCCGCGCCACCGCGCTCGCCACCGTGTCCGCGGCCGTCTCGGGGAGGCGCGCCACCACGGCGCGCATCCCGCGGAGGCCCATCACCTCGGGCGTCCGGTCGATCGCCGCCTCCGCGCGCCACGCGCCGTAGGGCGGCAGGTCGCGCCACGGCGACTTCCAGGTCGCCTGGCCCTGGTCGAAGTAGCCCGCCGCCCACGCCGCGATGCGCTCGGTCGTGAACCGCGCGAGGTCGCGCCCGGTGAGCCCGCCCACCACGTCGGCCACCGTGGGCACGCGCGCCGCCGCAGGCGGGGCCTCCGTCGCCGCCGCCGCGCGGAGCGCCGCCGCGTCGGCGGGGAGTGCCGGCGCGAGCGCCGCGTCCGCCCGGAGCTGCGCGAGCGCGGCCGCGAGGTGCCGGTCGGCGATCCGGCCGCTCGCGAGCGCCTCGCGGTAGAAGGACCTGGGCATCGTGAGCCGCCCGCCCAGCACGTCGCGCAGGTGGCGCGCCGCGTCGGTGAACGGCCGGTCGGCGAGGCCCAGGAAGGGATTCACCGCGACGAAGTGGCGGAGCGGCCAGACCGGGGCCACCACGCGCACCGCGCGCGCGGCGGCGGCCAGGATCGTCGCCCGGTCGGGGCCCGCAGCGGCGGGGCCCGCCGGCGGCGTCGGGGCGAGGGTGCGGCTCGGCGTCATCAGCGGGTCTCCCGGACGGGGGTGAGGGCGGCGGCCGGGCGCAGCGCGCCGACCAGGCGGTCGAGCCACGCGTTGGCGTAGAGGCCGTTCCGCAGGTGCACGTAGAGCGCGGCCCAGCGCGGTGCGCGGGCGAGTGCGGGGATGAGCAGCTGGACCGTCGCCGCCGCCGCGAAGAGCAGGGTGACGGCCGTCATCAGGACGATCGTGTCGGCGCCGTGGAGCGCCACCACCGGCACCGCCCCCCGGAGGACGTGGCTCGCGCCCTTCTCGAGGACGAAGAAGGCGAGCGCCGTCGCCGCCGCGGCGAGCACGGTGCGCAGCAGCACCGCGGCCGGCGCGCGCGTCGTCGTCGCCTGGCCGAGGAGCTGCACCAGCGACACCGCGAGCATCGCCGCGAGGCCCACCGAGACCGGCCGCTCGACCACCGTCACGTCCACCAGGGCGCCCACGCCGGCCACCGTCACGATCGCGAGCAGGAAGGCGCCGGCGACCGCGCCGGGGCGCGGCTCGGGCGCGAGGCCCGGCACGTGCGAGGCGCGGTGCACCTCGACCGCGCTCCCGGAGGAGAGGAAGCCGTGCGCCTTGTAGCAGGAGTGCGCGATGAGGTGGAGGATCGCCACCGGGAAGGCGCCGAGCCCGCAGAGGAGGAGCATGAAGCCCATGTGCGCGGCGCTCGAGTAGGCGAGCTGCGTCTTGACCCCGCTCTGGGTCACCATCACCACCGACATGAGGAGCGCGGTGCAGCCGCCGAGGAGGATCATCGCGTCCATGGCCCGGGGCGCGAGGAGCACCACCGGCGCGAGGCGCACGATGAGGAAGGTGCCGCCATTGAGGATCCCGGCGTGGAGGAGCGCCGAGACCGGCGTCGGGGTCTCCATCATCTCGGCGAGCCAGCCGTGCGCCGGGAACTGCGCCGACTTGAGCGCCGCCGCCGCGACGAGGAGCGCCACGGCGAGGCCCGTCCCCGCCGGCACCGCCCCCGTGGCCGCCGCCTCGCGCGCCCGCTCCGCGAGGAGCCCGAGGTCGCCGGTGCCGAAGCCGCGCGCGAGGAGCACGGCCGCGCTCGCCAGCGCGAGGTCGCCCAGGCGCGCCACGAGGAACTTCTTGCGGCCGGCGATCACCGCGCCGACCCGCTCCGGATAGAAGAGGAGCAGCCGGTGGAGGGCCAGGCTCGTGAGCGTCCAGCAGAGCGCGAGCTGCGCCAGGGTGCCGGAGAGGACGAGCAGCATCACCGCGGCGATCGTCGTCGCGAGCCGGCCGAGGAAGGCGCCGTGCCGCGGGTCGCCGTCGAGGTACCGCCGGCTGTAGTGGAGGACGATGGCGCCGAGGAAGGCGACGAGGCCGAACATCGTGGCGCTGAGCGCATCGAGGCGCAGCCCGAGCGCCAGCGGGTCCGCCCCGGCGAGCGGCGCCGCGACCGGCCCCGCGGTGGCGGCGAGGACCGCGGTGGCGAGCGCCACGACGAGGGCGAAGGGGCCGGCGAGGCGCGCGGCGGCGAGGACGCGGCGCGGGCCGGGGCCCGGCTCGAGCGCGGCGAGGGCGGCGACCGCCAGCAGGGCGAGGGGCGCCAGCAGCGGCAGGTGGGCGAGCGACAGGGTCATGGACTCCTCCTTGGCCCGAACGCTACGCCCCGCCGATCGTTATGTCCAATTGATTGTTTGGATTATTTTGATAATCTTGAGAGAACCAACGCCGCGAGCGCCCGTGCCCAGCCTCAACTTCCACTACCTCCACTACTTCTGGGCCGTCGCCCACGAGGGCAACCTCACCCGCGCCGCCCAGCGCCTCCACGTCTCCCAGTCCGCCGTCTCCGTCCAGATCCAGAAGCTCGAGCACGACCTCGGCCACGCCCTCTTCGAGCGCCGCGGCCGCCAGCTCGTCCTCACCGAGGCGGGGCGCATCGCGCTCGACCACGCCGACCGCATCTTCGCCATGGGCCAGGAGCTCGTCGGCACCCTGCAGGAGCGCGGGCGCGAACGCACCATCCTGCGCGTCGGCTCGATGGCCACCCTCTCGCGCAACTTCCAGCTCCGCTTCCTCCGCCCCCTCTTCGGCCGGGACGACGTCGAGGTCGTCCTCCGCTCCGGCCCCGTCGCCGACCTCCTCCGCGGGCTCGAGGCGCACCACCTCGACGTCGTCCTCGCCAACGCCGCCCCGCCCCGGGACGCCGCCACCCCGTGGGTCGTCCACGCCATCGCGGAGCAGCCGGTGAGCCTCGTGGGGCGGAAGCGGCGGGGGCGCCGGCCGGCGGCGCTCCGCGAGGTCCTCGCGAGCGAGCCGCTCCTCCTCCCGGTCGCGGAGACGGGGATCCGCGCCGGCTTCGACGCGCTCGCCGACCGCCTGGGCGTGCGGCCGCGCATCGCCGCGGAGGTGGACGACATGGCGATGCTTCGGCTCCTCGCCCGCGAGCACCTGGGGCTCGCGGTGGTGCCGAGCATCGTCGTCCGGGACGAGCTGGATGCCGGGATGCTGGTGGAGATCGCCCGGCTGCCCGGGCTGGTGGAGACCTTCTACGCGGTGACCCTGTCGCGGCGCTTCCCGAACCCGCTCCTCAGGGAGCTGCTGCGCGGCGCGGTGGGGGCGGCGCTGGGCTGAGGCGCACGACATCGGGCCGTGACTAAGTTGCGGGACCCCCGCCCGCACCCCGGGGCCCCGTGGAGCCGTCCGCATGCACCGCCGCATCCTCCCGCTCGCCATCCTGGCCCTCGCGGCCACGCGCCCGCTCGCCGCCCAGCAGGGGCCCGAGGCGGGCCAGGCCATCGCCCGCGCCGACACCGTCGCCCGCGACTGGCTCGCCCTCCTCGCGCAGGGGAACGCGCAGGCCGCGTGGGACCGGGCGGCGCCGATCTTCCGCGAGCGCCGGCGGTACCTCGACTGGGAGGCGTTCGTCTCGCGGAGCGCCGACGACTTCCGGCGTCCCGATCCGCGGCGGCTCGTGGAGAGCCGCTTCATCGAGGAGCAGCCTCCCTTCCCGCGCACCTGGTACGTGAACCTGCGCTACCTCACCGATCGCGGGGACCTCAAGCGGGTCGGCGAATTCATCGTCCTCGAGTGGGCCGGCGATGACGACTGGCGGGTCACCGAGTACCGGCTCTTCCCGAACGCCGAGGGGACGCCGGTGCTCCCTCGCGGCGACTACGCCCCCCGCGGCGGCCGGCCCGCGCCCGCCCCGGCGCCCGCGCCCGAGCCGCCGCAGAACATCGCGCCCCTGCCGCGCCCGTCGCCCGCGCCGCCGCCGGTCAAGAAGCCGTAGCGCGCCGGCGCGTCGGCGGTGGTGGTGGTCACCGCGCCGAGCGGGGTCGCCGCTGCTATTTTCCCGCGCATGGCCGCCCATCGTCCCTGCCGCCACGCCCGCCTCGCGGGTGCGGCCCTCGCCCTCGTCGCCCTGGCCTGCCGGACGGAGGGGGACGGGACCGTGAAGCTGCCGGAGCGGCCCCCCGAGGCGCCGACCGGCGCCACCGTCCCGCCGGTGGCCCTCAATCCCAACTCGCCCGTCGAATACCCGCCGGCGCTGCAGGCGCAGGGCATCGAGGGCACCGTGCTCCTCCGGCTCTTCGTGGACACCACCGGCACCGCGGTCAAGGACTCGACGAAGGTGGCCGAGTCGAGCGGCTATCCCGCCATGGACAGCGCCGCCCTCCGCGCCGTGCCGCTCCTCCGCTTCGCCCCCGCCGAGCGCGACGGCGCGCGGATCGCGGCGCTGGTGATCCAGCCGGTCGTCTTCCGTTCTCCCCAGGCTCGTGGAGTCACCCCATGACCGACGCCCCGCACCGCGCGCCGTACGACAACGTCCTCCAGACCATCGGCTGGACGCCGCTCATCCGCCTCGCCCGCATCGGGCAGGGGATCCGCACGCCCATCTACGGGAAGGCGGAGTACGCGAACCCCGGCGGCTCGGTGAAGGACCGGATCGGCCTCGCGATCATCGAGGACGCCGAGCGGCGCGGCGAGCTGAAGCCGGGCGGGGTGATCGTGGAGGGGACGAGCGGCAACACCGGCGTCGGGCTCGCGGTGGCGGCGGCGATCAAGGGCTACCGCTGCATCTTCACCATGCCCGACAAGATGAGCCAGGAGAAGGTGCGCCTCCTCAAGGCGTACGGCGCCGAGGTGGTCATCACGCCGACGGCGGTGCCCCCCGACCACCCGGACAACTACGTCATGAAGGCGAAGCAGATCGTGAAGGAGACTCCCGGCGCGATCCTCGCCAACCAGTTCTTCAACCAGGTGAACCCCGAGGCGCACTACCGCACCACCGGCCCCGAAATCTGGGAGCAGACGGGCGGCCGCGTGACCCACTACGTCGCCGGCGCCGGGACGGGCGGCACCCTGAGCGGCGCGGGGAAGTTCCTCAAGGAGAAGAACCCGAAGGTGAAGGTGATCGGCGGCGACCCGGTCGGCTCCCTCTACACCGGCTGGGCGAAGACGCGCACGATGGGCGAGGGCGCGCCCTACAAGGTGGAGGGGATCGGCGGCGACAAGATCCCGAGCACGATCTGGTTCGACTGGGTCGACGAGTTCCGCCAGGTGCCCGACCGGATCGCGATGATGATGGCCCGCCGCTGCGCCCGCGAGGAGGGGATCCTCCTCGGCGGCTCCGCCGGGCTCAACGTGGCGCTCGCCCTCGAGGTCGCGCGCGAGCTCGACGACCCCGAGGCCTGCGTGGTCACCATCCTCTGCGACACGGGCGAGCGCTACCTCTCCAAGGTGTTCAACGACGAGTGGATGCAGGAGAACCAGCTGCTCGAGAAGCCGCACTCGACCGTCGAGGAGCTCCTCGAGCGCCGCGCGGCGAAGGCGCCGTCGCTCGTGCAGGTGGCCCCCGCCACCGCGGTGCGCCAGGCGCTCAACCTCATGGCCACCTGGGAGGTCTCGCAGATCCCGGTGCTCGATGGCGGCGAGCCGGTGGGCGGCCTCGTCGAGGCCTCGCTCATGACGCGCGCCCTCGCGCAGCCGGCGCTCCTCGACCGCCCCGTCCGCGAGGTGATGGACACCTCCTTCCCGGTGGTCGAGCACACCTTCCCGACCGACCGCCTCGCCCCGATGCTCTCGCGCGAGGTGCCGGCGGCGCTCGTCCGCAAGGACGGCCGCATCATCGGCATCGTGAGCCGCTACGACGTGCTGCAGCAGATGATCGGGACCCGCGGATGAAGGTTACCGTCCTCACCGGCGGCACCTCCGCCGAGCGCGACGTCGCCCTCGCCTCCGCGGTGCAGGTCGTCTCGGCCCTGCGGCGCCGCGGCCACGAGGTCGCGGTGGTGGACACCGCGCGCGGCTACATCCCCGAGCGGGACGAGCCGCAGCTGCTGCACGCCGCGGTCGGCGTCGCCCCGCCCGCGCCCGCGGAGCTCAAGGCGCTCGAGCGTGGCATCCTCCTCTCCGGGATCGGCTCCCTCCCCGCCGTGCGCGAGGCCGACGTGGTCTTCCTCGCGCTCCATGGCGGGTGGGGCGAGGACGGGACCATCCAGACCGTCCTCGAGGTGATGGGCGTCCCCTACACCGGGAGCGGTCCGCTGGGCTCCGGCCTGGCCATGGACAAGGACGTCGCCAAGCACCTCTTCCGGCAGGCGGGGGTCCCCACCGCCGACTGGCTCATGGCTCCCGTCTCCGCCGAGGAGGCGGGCCGCCGCCTCGGCTGGCCGGTGGTCGTGAAGCCGTCCAAGCAGGGCTCCACCGTGGGGTTGACGGTCGTGAAGGATTCCCGGGACTTCGCCGCCGCCGTGCAGGAGGCTGCACGGTTCGACGACGAGGTCATGGTCGAGGCCTTCATCCCGGGCCGGGAGCTCACGGTCGGGGTCCTGGATGGGGAGGCGCTCGCCGTCGGCGAGATCATCCCGCGGCACGAGATTTTCGACTACGAGTGCAAGTACACGCCGGGGATGTCGGAGGAGATCTTTCCTGCCGAGCTTCCGGCAGAGGTGGCCGGGCGCTGCCGGGCCCTCGGGCTCGCCGCCCACCGGGCCCTCAAGCTGGGAGGGTACTCGCGCGTGGATTTCCGCTTGACACCCGCCGGGGACCTCTTCTGTTTGGAGGTGAACACCCTGCCCGGCATGACCGCCACCTCCCTGCTCCCCCAGTCGGCGGGGGCGGTGGGCATCGAGTTCCCCGAACTCTGCGAGCGGATCTGCCGCGCGGCGCGGCACCTCCGGGCTCGCGGGACGCCCTGAGGCTCCTCCGAGGGCCCGCGCCATGCAGGCTTACGCCCAACCCCGACTGACGCCCTGGGTGGTGCGGCTCACCGTCGCCAACGCGGTGGTGCTGCTGCTCCTCCAGACCGTCTTCACGTCGGAGAGCCTGCAGGCGGCCCTCGCCTTCGACCCGCACGCCGCCCTCACCCGGCCGTGGACGTTCCTCACCTACATGTTCGTGCACGACGGGCTCCTGCACCTCGTCATGAACTCGCTGGGGCTCGTCCTGATCGGCTCGGCGGTCGAGCAGCGGATGGGCGGCCGCGCCTTCCTCCTCTATTACCTGTACTGCGGCATCGGGGCGGCGTTCTTCGCCCTGCTGCTCGCGAGCTTCCTCCCCCTCAGCCCCTTCGTCGGCGCCTCCGGCGCCGTGCTCGGCGTGGTGGTGGGCTTCGCGATGCTCTGGCCCGACGCCGAGATGCTCGTCTTCCCGATCCCCGTCCCGGTCCGGGCGCGGACCCTCGCCATCGGCATCGTGGCGTGGAACGCGCTCATGATGCTGCCGCTCTTCCGGGGCGACTCGCGGGTCGCCTGGGAGGCGCACCTGGGCGGCGCCCTCTTCGGCTACCTCTTCTTCCGCCTGCAGGGCTCGGCGCCGCGCGCCGCCGCCGCGCGGCCCGGCGCCTCGCGCGTGCCGGTGCAGATCGGTGGCGCGGAGCCCGACGTCGAGGCGCCGCGCGCGCC
>JBAIWX010000320.1:0-35687 GCA_037916975.1 Gemmatimonadales bacterium | reverse complement strand
TGCTCACCACCGCCGACCGGTTCTGCGGGGTGTGCGGCACGCCCATCGGCGGCACGCCCCCGGCCACCGCGCCGGAACAGGGCACCTGGACCGGCGTCCTCGACCGGCTCCGCCACGCGACCGCGGGCGAGTTCGAGATCCTGCGCGAGCTCGGGCGCGGGGGGATGGCGGCGGTCTACCTCGCCCACGAGCTCGCGCTCGACCGCCGCGTCGCCATCAAGGTGATGTCCCCCGCCCTCCTCGAGGACCGCGCCCTGCGCGAGCGCTTCCGGCAGGAGGCGGTCACCGTCGCCAACCTCGCGCACCCGAACATCGTGACCGTCCATGCGGTGCGGCAGGTGGACGAGCTGCAGTTCTTCGTCATGCAGCTCGTCGAGGGCCGCGGCCTCGACGCGATCCTCACCGACGGCGGCGTCCTCCCGCTCCGCACCATCCGGAGCCTCCTCCACCAGGTCGGGAGCGCGCTCGCCTTCGCCCACCGCCGCGGCGTCGTGCACCGCGACGTGAAGCCGGCCAACATCCTCGTCAACGCAAACGGCGACGCCATCGTCACCGACTTCGGCATCGCCAAGGTGATGGAGCAGCAGGGCCACACGCAGACGGGCTCGACGGTGGGCACGCCGCCCTACATGAGCCCCGAGCAGTGCCTCGCCGACGTCATCGGTCCCGCCTCCGACCAGTACTCCCTCGGCATCGTCGCCTACGAGCTCCTCACCGGCGTGACGCCGTACCGCGGCTCCCAGTTCGCCGTGATGAAGGGCCACATCGAGGGCGTCCCCGAGCCGATCGCGGCGCAGCGGCCCGACTGCCCGCCCGAGCTCGAGCAAGCGGTGCTCCGCATGCTCGCCAAGACGCCCGCGGAGCGCTTCGCCGGGCTCCCGGCGGCGCTGCAGGCCCTCGGCGCGCAGCCCCTCCCCGACGAGGACCCCGAGCGCGCCCGGCTCGCGGCCCTCGCGCGGAGCGGCCTCCAGACCACGCAGGCGTACCAGACGCCGCGGAGCCCCGCACCCGCCTCGCGCGCGCCGCGCGGCGCCGCCCCCGAGCCGCGGCCCACCGTCGCGCGCCTGGAGGTGACGCCCGCCTCCGCGCAGGCGACCGTCGGCGACACCACCGCCTTCCGCGCCGTGGCGCTCGACGCACGCGGCCGGCCCCTCACCGGGCGCGGCGTGCGCTGGAGCTCCGCCGACGAGCGTGTGGCCGTCGTGGGGACGGACGGCGTCGCGACGGCGCGCGCGCCGGGCACGGTCGCACTCACCGCCACCTGCGACGACCGCACCGCCACGGCGACACTCACCGTGGTCGCGGCCCCGGTGGGCTCGGTCGCCGTCTCGCCGCCGCCGCGGCAGCTCGTCGTCGCGCGCCCCTTCCGGCTCCACGCGACCGTCCTCGACGTCCACGGCACGGCGCTCGACCGCGCCGTCCAGTGGCGATCCAGTGACGAGTCGGTCGCCACCGTGGACGCGCAGGGCACCGTGACGCCCCGCCGTGCGGGCCGCGCCACCGTGAGCGCCGCGTGCGAGGGGCTCGAGGGCGCGGTGGAACTCGTCGTGCCGCCGCCGGCCGGAGATGGGGCGCCCACCCCCGGCGGGAGCCGGCGCGGCCTCGTGGTCGCGGGCCTGCTGCTCCTCGGGGCGGCGGGCGCCTGGCTGGCGCTCCGGCCGAAGCCCGCGCCCGTCACCCCTGCCGCATCGGGCGGCGCCCCGCGGCCCGTCGCCGCACTCGCACTCGCCCCGGAGCGGAGCGTGATCACCGTCGGCGAGACCGCCGAGCTCCGGCCCACCGTCCGGGACGACCGCGGCGCCGCCGTCGAGGGCGCGGTGGTCACCTGGGCCACGCGCGATGCCGCCGTGGCCACCGTGGACTCCCTCGGCCGCGTCACGGCGCGCGGGAAGGGCGCCACGCAGGTCACCGCCACCGCCGGCGGCGTGACCGCTTCGGCGCTCGTCGAGGTGACCGACCGCGTGCTCGTCCCCGCGTCGCTCGCGGTGCGCGCCCCCGCCGAGACGCTCGCGACCGGGAGCGTCATGCAGCTCGCCGCCGACGTCCGCGACTCGAGCGGCCGGAGCCTCGCCGCGCGCGCGGTGCGCTGGCGCTCGCGCACGGCCGCCGTCGCCACGGTGGACCCCGTGCGCGGGCTCGTGACGGCGGGCCGCACCCCCGGCGTCGTGTTCATCGTCGCCGAGCTGGGCCAGGGCCCCCGCGACTCCACGCGGCTCGTCGTCGTCGCGCCGCGCGAGGTGCCGGCGCCGGCGGTCCCCACGCCCGCCCCGCCGGTCGCGTCGAGCGCCGGCGCGCCATCCGCACCCGTCACGAGCCCCGCGCCGGCATCACCCCCACCACCCGCGCCCACCGACGCCGCGCCCACGGCCGATGCGAGTGCCTTCCAGCCCCTGCGCCTCGCCGCCGGCGCCACCGCCACCTGCGTCGTCGGCAAGGCCGGCGACGCGCGCTGCTGGGGACGCGGCAACGGCGCCGCCGGCCGAGTGAGCGGCATCGAGTTCGACACCGTCGTCGTGGGCGGCGCGCACGCCTGCGGCCTCACCCCCGACGGCCGTGCATACTGCTGGGGCGCCAACCAGTACGGCCAGCTCGGCGACGGCACCACGAACGAGCAGCTCCGCCCCGTTCCGGTGAAGACGACCGAGCGCTTCAGCGCCATCTCCGCCGGCGAGGGCCACACCTGCGCGCTCGCCGCCGGCAGCGGGCTCGCGTGGTGCTGGGGACTCAACAAGAGCGAGCAGCTCGGCCAGGGCGAAAACACCTCCAACCGCAAGCAGCCGGTGCAGGTCCGTGGCAGCCTCTCGTTCGCGCAGGTCTCCGCCGGGGGTGGCCACACCTGCGCGCTCGCCAAGAACCGGCAGATCTACTGCTGGGGCGACGGGTGGCGGTACCAGGTCGGCGCCGGCGCGCAGCAGCTCTACGGCGAGCCCTATCGCATCCTCGGCGACCTCGAGTTCCGCGCCATCGGCGCCGGCGACCAGCACTCCTGCGCCCTCGGCACCGACGGGCGCGTCTGGTGCTGGGGCGACGACAAGTACGGCCAGCTCGGCCACGGCAAGGAGGGGGATGAAGCGACGGAGCCGTCGCTCGTCGCCTCGGACGAGCGGTTCAAGGCGCTCGCGGTGGGGGCGAAGCACGCGTGCGCGCTCACGCCGGCGGGACGGGCGGTCTGCTGGGGGGACGGGCGGAGCGGCCAGCTCGGCGAGGGGCCGCGCGGCGTGCGGTCGAAGCCGGGTGCGCCAGCCGCGGCCGCGGCGTTCACCGCGATCGCCGCCGGCGCGAGCCACTCCTGCGGCATCACCGCCGACCGGCGCGTGCTCTGCTGGGGGGACAATGCCGCCGGCCAGCTCGGCGACGGCTCGACCGAGCCGCGCGGCGCACCCGTCGCCGCGCGGCTCCAGTGACGGCAGCTACATCGCGCCCAGGCGGATCGGCAGCCCCACCGTCACCATGAAGTCCTGCTGGAACCTGTTGTCGTAGCGCACCGGGCTCGTGCCCGGAAACTTCGGCAGCTTGTTGTAGAGGTAGGCCTGCGCGGTCACCATCAGCGCGGTCCGGCGCGCCACCGGGGCACGCAGGCCGAGGCCCACGACGCCCGCCAGGCTCGTCTTGCTTCCCGCCCCGCTCCACGCGTCGCCTCCCCGGCTCACGACGCCGCCACCCACGAGCCCGAAGAGCGCGCTCGTCTTCGGCTTGAACATGGCGCGTGCGCTCGCGAACAGGATGTTGCCGTTGTCGATCGTGCTGCTCGCCACGCCGAGGATGATCGTCTCCGAGCGCAGGTCGCTCGAGCCCCACAGCACCTCGGCGTCCACCGACACCACCGGGTTCACCTTCACGCCGATGCGCCCGCCGAAGAGCGCACTCGCGAGCTGCCAGTCGCGGTTGTCGCTCGTCGTGCGCAGCTTCGAGAACGGGTAGTAGCTGCCGAAGACCGGCGTGAACTCGACGCCCTGCGCATGGGCGGTACCGGCGCCGGCGCAGGCGGCGAGCAGGGCGAGGACGACGCGGCGGAGCGATCGCGGCACGGGGGCCATCCTTTCGTGGGGGCGGGCCGGTGCCGGGGCTCCGGCGCCGGCCGTGGGTCGGGTCACTTCACCTGGTAGACGACGGTCACGTTCGCCGAGGTGTTCGACTGGAGCGGATCGCCGGCGTTGGCGCTCTCGAACTGCGTGCACGAGCTCGCCCCCGGCGACGCCGGGAAGGTGTACCACCCCTGCAGGTTCACCACCGCCTTGTAGGTGCCCTTCGGGAGGCTGGTGGTCGCAGGCTGGAAGCTCACCACCAGCGAGTCGCCGCTTGCGGGACGCGTCCAGGTGCCGGCGAGCCAGGTCGTGTTGTTCCCGAAGGGCGCACCGGTGTCGTAGTTGAAGTTGCCGAGCGTCCCCGACGCACCCACCGACCCCACCGAGTCCACGCGCAGGCCCACCTCGTCGAAGGCCACGCGGATCGCCTGCGCGGCAGGCGCCGCGCCGTTCTGGGTGGCGGTGAAGACGACGCCCGCGCTCCCCGACGTCGTCTTGCAGCTGCTGTCGAGGTTGAGGTCGATCTGGAACGCCGTGGAGTCGGCGTTCGACGACTTGATGGGAACCACGGCGCTGTACAGCCCGCCGAATTCGCCGTTGACGCTCACCCGGAGGTACACCTCGAACGGCGCGCTCGTGCCGTTCACCTGCACCGCGTCCACCTGGGCCTTCGTGGAACCGGAGAACGCCACCGGCAGCGGCCCCACCGTCGGCTTCGCCAGCGTGCCACTCCCGGTGGAAGCCACCAGGAACCGCACGAGGTAGCGGTCGTTGGTGTTCGTGCGGCCGTTGATGCGGACCTGGTCGGCCACCGGGAGCATGGCGAGCGCCACGCCGGGGGGCACGACCTCGAGCTGGAACTGGCGCTGGGCGGTTTCGGTGCCACTGGTGACCTGCACGGTGAACGTGGCCGTGCCGGTCGCCGTGGCGGTCCCCGAGATCGTTCCCGTGTTCGCGTCGAGCGTGATCCCGGTCGGGAGCGCCCCCGCCACGACGGCCCACTGGTAGCCCGAACCGCCGCTCGCCTGGAGCGCCGTCGAGTACGCCTTGTTGACGGTGGCCTGCGGGAGGACGGTCGTGACGATCGAGAGGCCGGGTGCCGCCCCGCCGCCGCCGCAGGCCGCGAGGGACGCGACGAGCAGCGGCAGGAGGACGGCCGCTCGGCGCCAGCGCGCCGGCGTGGGGACGACTCGGGCGTTCGCGCGCACGCGAACCTCGGGGGGAGGGGGGTCGCCCTAGAGTGCAGCCCCTCCGCCCGCCTGTCAAATCAGGGCGCCGCTAGAACGGCCGCCGGTTCTGCGCCTCCTCGCGCTCGATCCCCTCGAGCGCCTTCTTCGCCGGCTTGTTGCCCTGTGCGGCGGACTTGCCGTACCAGTGCTTTGCCTGCGCGATGTCGCGCTTCCCCGCCTTCGCCTTGTCGTACATGAACCCGAGCAGGTACTGCGCGTCCTGGTCCCCGCCCTCCGCCTCCCTGGCGCAGGCGGTCATCGCCTCCGCCCAGTTGCTGGCATTGAACGCATCCTTGCAGCTGGGCCCCGCGGCAACCGGCGCCGGGGCGGGAGCCGGTTGCTCGTGCTTCGGGGTGGCAGGCCGCGGCGCCGGGGCGGGCGCCTGCGAGACCGGCAGCGGCGTCAGCGTCGGCGACCAGCTCTTCACCTGGCCCGCCACGATGCTCACCGACTCCGAGAACGGTTCGTAGCCCGACGCGGTGAGCGCCACGATGTGGTCACCCGGCTTGAGGGTGAAGCTCGAACCCGTGCGCGCCTTGCCGTCGATCGTGAGCCTCGCCCCCTTGGGCAGCCCCGCCACCTTGAGCGTCCCGGTCTCCTCGGCGGCCTCGGCCGGCGGCGGCGCGGGCGGCCCCGCGGGGGCGGGCGCCGCGCCCGTGGCCGGAGTGGCCGCTCCACCGGCCCCACCCGCGGCCGGCGCAGCCGCGCCGGTGGCGGTCGGCGCGGCGGCATCGGTGGGTGCCGGCGCGGTCACCGGGCCCCCAGCGGTCGCCGTCGTATCCGCGGCGCCGCCCGCCGGCGAGGGCTTCGGCCGGAGCAGCAGCACGACCACCGCGATGGCGAGGAGGGCGGCGACGCCGATGAGCGCCTTCACCGCGGTGCTCATCCCCCCCTTGGGCCCAGGCGCAGGGACCGGCGTGGGCTCGGCAGCGGCCGGCGTGGGCATCGGCGTCACCGGCGGCGGAGCCGGGGGAGGTGGAGGTGGCGGCGGGGTGGTGGCGGAGAGCACCTGCGTGGCCGGCGCCTTCACGCCGAGGGAGGCGGCGAACGGCTTCATCGCGGTGGTGAGCCCGAGGGCGTAGCTGTCTTCGCCACCCGCCGCGTCCTTCTGGAGGCGCAGCGCGACGATGCGTCCGGTCGCGATCTCCTGCGCGAAATAGACGACCCCACCGCCCTCCTTCCGCTCCATCTCGCCGAGCACCTCGTACTGCCCGATCACCGCCTCCTGCACGGCGGCGAGGAGCTGCACCCGCTCCGCCCGGTTCGCAGGCGGGGCGGCGGCGCCGGAGAGGTCGGCCCCACACCCGGTGCAGAACCGGGCCCACCCCTCGAGGGTGCGCCCGCAGTTCGTGCACCGATTCTCGGCCGGCATCGAAGCGTCGAGCTGGCGCACGACGTCGAGGGTGAACTCGTCCGGGCTGCCGGGGTCCCGCTGGAGCTTGAGCGCCACCAGCGAGCTCGTCGCGCGTTCCCGGGCCAGGTAGGCGATCGTCCCGTCCGCCGAC
Organism: Gemmatimonadales bacterium; assembly: GCA_037916975.1. Classification (GTDB taxonomy): domain Bacteria; phylum Gemmatimonadota; class Gemmatimonadetes; order Gemmatimonadales; family GWC2-71-9; genus JAGGAG01. The sequence goes on along the minus strand of JBAIWX010000320.1, from coordinate 28,928 downwards.
CGGCCGATCTCGCCGAGGACGTCGTAGTCGGCGGAGGCGGCCTCCCTGACCGCTTGGAAGATGGGATCGGCCTGGGCAGCCTGGGCCCGCAACTGGGCAACGTTCAGCTTGGCGGTCCCGGTCTCGCGCAGCATCTGGGGACTCCGGGTTGAGATATAGGGAGGGGTCCGGCGAAGGTCGGACGCCTCCACCTTATACCGGGTTCCCTCGCAACGGAAGAGACGGCGCGGTCGGGCCGAACGGCGGCCCGAGCCCGGGGCACTGGGCCCTGAACGCAGCGAAAACACGCAGAAACTCCAGCTAGTGAGCGCGCACTCGCGCATTTCGAAGTCGCCACGAAAGACCGATTTCCGTACATCATACGGTGCATGACGACGCCACCTGGCCGACCGAACCACCAATTTCAACGACTTGGAATAATGCGAGCACTCGCTCGCATAACTATGACAATTGCGAGCGTTCACTTGCTTACCATGCTGCAAAGCACCGGCGCTTTGCAAAACAAAGCCCGCGAAACCGGAGCGTAAGTTGTTGAAAAGTAACGATTTAGCGCGGTACCTCCCCCTTCCGTCCCGCCCCCAGGATCGCCATATTGCTCCCATGGCGCTCCTCCCACTCTGCGGTCATGCCGAGGCCCGACGCCGGCTCGCAGCCGCGATCCAGTCCGATCGGCTGCCGCAGGTCCTCCTGATCGAAGGACCGGAGGGAGTCGGACGGCAGCGGCTCGGCCTCTGGCTGGCGCAGTTGATCTTCTGTCAGGAGCCCGGCGCGGAGCCCTGCGGGCGCTGCAGGCCCTGCCGGCTCGTCCAGGAGCTGAGCCACCCGGACCTGCACTGGTTCATCCCGGTTCCCCGCCCCAAGGCGGGCGAGCCGGACAAGCAGGTGGACGAGGCGGCCGAGCTCATCGGGCAGGTGATCGCCGAGCGCCGTGGGGCGCCGCTCTACGGCCCCCCCGAGGGCCTCGCGATCCACGGGATCGCCTCCGTGCGGCTCCTGCAGCGCCGGGCGGCGCTGACCTCGGTCGAGGGGGGCCCCAAGGTGTTCGTGGTCGGCCACGCCGAACGGCTCGTGCCCCAGGAGTCGAGTCAGGAGGCGGCGAACGCGCTCCTCAAGCTCCTGGAGGAGCCGACGGCGGATACCCGGTTCGTCCTGACGGCCACGGACGCCCGGCGGCTCCTCCCGACCATCCGGTCGCGGGTCGTGCCCCTCCGGCTGGGCCGTCTGGCGGACGCGGAGGTCCGCGGGTTCCTGCGGGAGCACCTCTCCCCCGCGCCGGCGCCGGCCGAGCTCGAGGAGCGCGTGCGGCTCGCCGACGGGTGCATCGGGCTCGCGTTGGGCGGTGCCGAGGCGGTCGCGAAGGCGCGTGAGGCGGCGGCCGACTTCGTGGACGCGGTGCTGGAGGGCCGGGAGAGGCTGATGGAGCGCGTGCTCAAGCAGGGCGCGTTCGCGGCCCGCGGCGACTTCTCGGCCATGCTCGACGCGCTCGCCGAACTGCTCGGCGAGGCCGCGCGGGCCGCCACGAACGAGCCGACGCGCCTGCCGCTCCGCGGCGGGCTGGGCCGGCCGAGGCCAGTGGGACGCCTGCTCGACGCGCAGCGCCACGTGGCGCGGGCCCGCGAGGCGGCGGCCGGCAACGTGAATCCCCAGCTGCTCCTCGGCGTGCTGGGAGACGACCTGGCGAGGTGCCTGTGAGCCTGACGCACCTGGATGCCGAAGGCCGCGCGCGGATGGTGGATGTCGGGGCCAAGCCCGACACCCGCCGCACCGCGCTCGCGGAGGGAGCCGTGCGGATGTCGCCCGAGGCCTTCCGGGCGGTGGCCGACGGCACCGTGAAGAAGGGGGACGTCCTCACCGTCGCGGAGGTCGCGGGGGTGCTGGGCGCGAAGAAGACGGGGGAGCTGATCCCCCTCTGCCATCCGCTCGCGCTCGACGCGGTGCGGGTGGAGGCGCGGCTGGACGAGTCGCTGCCCGGGGTGCGGATCCTCGCCTCCGCCAGCCTCACCGGCCGTACCGGTGTCGAGATGGAGGCGCTCACCGCCGTCGCGGTGGCGTGCCTCACCATCTACGACATGGCGAAGGCGATCGACCGTGGGATGTCGATCGAGGCGATCCGATTGGTCAGCAAGACCGGCGGCGCACGCGGGGATTGGCACCGCGACGCGCCCTGACCGGCCGGACCGCGACGAACATCAACCAGGAGGTACCACATGACGACCCCGACCAGCCGTCCGCGCCCATGGTGGCGTGAGCACGCTGTGGCCCGCGCGAGTGCGCTGCTGGCCGGTGCCGTCCTGCTCAGCGCTCTCGGCGGCTGGACGCGCCGGAGCCGGGCAACCGACGCGCCGCCCACCGGCCTCGCCGGCGAGACGACGCCCGCCACGACCGGCTACGACGGCCAGGTCGCGCTCGTGAAGCTCGAGCTCGACCGCGCCCGGGCCATCCTCGGCTACTCCGCGCGCTACAAGATCCCCGCGGACCTCGCCGAGGCCATCTACGACATCGCCCTCGCCGAGGGGCTCGACCCCGCGCTCGCCTTCCGGCTCGTGAAGGTGGAGAGCGGCTTCAAGCAGAACGCGCGGAGCAACATGGACGCGCTCGGCTTCACGCAGGTCCAGCTCCCCACGGCGCGCTACTACGACGCCGACATCACGGAGACGGAGCTGCTCGACCGCGACACCAACCTCCGGATCGGGTTCCGGTTCCTCAAGGACCTGCTCCGGCAGTACAAGTACGACCTCAAGCTCGCGCTCCTCGCCTACAACCGGGGCCCGGGCCGGGTGAACGAGATCCTCGCCGGCGGCGGCGACCCGAGCAACGGCTACTCCGACTCCGTGCTCGAGGGCTACCACCCGAGCCGGCAGTCGATGTTCTAGCCCGGGCGGGTGCCCGGAACGGTCGAGGGCGGCGCTCCCATGGGGCGCCGCCCTCGTCGTTTCCGTCCGTGCCGCCGGGTTCAGCCGTTCGGGATGCGGAGCCGCGTGCCGCTCTTGAGCCCGCCCCGGAGCTTCGTGGCGTTGGCCGACTGGAGCGCCGCCACCGTCACGCCGTAGCGCCGCGCGATGGCGGAGAGCGTCTCGCCCCGCCGCACCAGGTGGGTGCGCGCCCGCGCCGGGGCGGCCGCGCCGTCGCCCTTGGCGTGCCCCCCGGAGCTCCGGGCGGCGAGCGTCTCGCGCCGGAGCGGGGCCGCGCTGCCGGCGCGCACGCGGAGCCGCTGGCCCGCATGCACGCGGCCCGACGAGCCGAGGGCGTTCCAGCGGCGGAGCTGCGCGGTGCTCACGCCGTAGCGCCGCGCGATGCCGAGGAGGGTCTCGCCCTTCCGGACCCGGTGGAACGCACCGGCGGACTCCGTCCGCGGATCGGCGACCGAGCGCGCGACGGCGAGGGAGAGCGCGCCGCCCTTCGGCACCAGGACCTCGGTGCCGGGCTTGAGCCGCCCCTGGCCGATGCGCGGGTTCGCCTCGAGGACGACCGACAGGGGCATCCCGTACCGCTTCGCGATGCGGGCCACCGTCTCGCCCTTCGCCGCGCGGTGCGTGATGAAGGTGACGCGCTCCGACGCCGGGAGCGCCGCGTACGCCGCCGCCGTGGCGGCGCCGCGCCCGGCGGGCACGCGCACCACGGCGCGGGTGCCGGGCGGGGTCACCAGCCGGAGGTACTGCGGGTTGAGGTCCCGCAGCGCGGCGAGGGTGGTGTCCGCGAGGCGCGCCACGACGTCGAGGCCCGTCATGTCGGGCACCACGATCGAGTCGCGCGGGAAGGGCGGCACCGGCGCCGGGCGCCGGAAGCCGTACTTCTCCGGTTCCTTCGCGATGAGCGCGGCGGCGATGAGCTTCGGGACGTAGTCCTTCGTCTCGCGCCGGATGTACCTCGTATCGTACAGCTTGAAGAAGGCGTCGTCGCTGAAGCCCGCCGCGGGCTCCGGCGCGTCCTCCTCGTCGTCCGCGGTGGAGTCGTCCGCCGCGGCGCTGTCGTCCGCGGCCGCGGGGGGCATCTCGGCGACGGCGCTCGCGGGACGGAGCCCGATCCGCTTGAGGCCGCGCGAGATCTTCCCGCCCCCGGCGTTGTACGCCGCGGCGGCGAGGTAGAGCGACCCGAAGCGCTGGCGGAGGTCGTCGAGGTGGCGCGCCGCCGCGTCGGTGGCCTTCACCGGGTCGCGGCGCTCGTCCACCCAGGTGTCCACCCGCAGGCCGTAGAGGCGGCCCGTGCCGCGCATGAACTGCCACATGCCGACGGCGCGCGCACGGCTCACCGCCGCGGTGGAGAAGCCGCTCTCGATGAGCGCGAGGTAGACGAGGTCCTCGGGGAGCCCCTGCCGCGCGAGCCGGGTGCGGACGAGGCCCTCGTAGCGCGGGAGCCGGTCGAGCCAGATCTGGAAGCGATCGCGCCCCGGGCCCTGGAAGAAGTCGAGGTAGTACTGGACCCGCTCGTGGTCGCCCCACGACGTGACGTCGATGTCCCACGTGGCCGGGAGCCGCTCGAGCTCCTCGCCATCCTTCGCCGCCGGGTGCGCGTCGGCGAGCCGGGCGAGGGCCGCCTCGTCGGCCGCCGAGTCGGCGGCGCGGCGCAGGTCGGCGGCGAGTTCCTCCGCGAGGCGGTCGTCCACCGGCGGCAATGCCGCGGGCCGGGGCGGGATCGGGTCGGCCGAGGGCGCCTGGGCGGGCGGCGCGGGCGCGGCAGCGGCGCCCGGCCGCGGAGCGGCGGGCTCGGGAGCCGGCGCCGGGGTCGCAGGGGCATGGCCTCCGCACGCGCCGAGTGCCGCGGCGAGCCCGAGCAGTGCGAGCCCGTGGGTAAGGCGCATGAATCCTCCGTCGAAGGGAGCAGGGTCACGTGAGGGCGTGCCCCCACCGGCGTGAGCCGCGGCGATGCGTTGCACCGCGGAACGGGGCCGACGATCGTCGATGGCACAATCTAGCCACATCCGTGCCACGGCCGACACCCCGGCCCGGGCGGCGCGGGAGCGATGGAAGTGGAATCATCGCAACGACTTCATGACTGGGATGCCCGGCAGGCCGGCAGTGTCGCGCCGCCGGGAGCCGCGATGCGCACCGGCACGCGGCACGACTTGTCGCGGCTCGGAGGGGCGGGCGGCAAGAGCCGCCGGGCGGGGATCGACCGCCTGAGAGCGGGGGGCCGATGGGGCCCGGAACCGGCGGGAGCCGGTCCGTCAGCGCATGAAGAGCTTGTTGCCGAGGAGACGGTTCGTGGCGTTCAGCACGGCGAGCGCCGCGCCGCGCGACGGGTCGGCGTCGGTGAGGACGCAGCCCACGATGCGCTGGCCGCGCCCCTCGCCCTGCGCCGCGAGCGAGACGATGACGACCGTCGCGTCGAAGGCGCGCACCGCCTTGACGCCGAGGAGCTCGAAGCCGAGGCCGGACGGCACCGCCTGCGCCAGGGCGTTCACGCAGGCCTGCGCGGCGCAGCGCAGTTCACCCGCCTGCGAGGTGAGCCCCTCGGATGCACCCTCGTAGCGGTTGCTCTCCTGCCACGTGAGCAGGACGCGCGCCCGGCAGCGCCCGTTCGGGAGCCGTTCGAGGACGAACTCGGCGAAGCGGAGACGTTCGCTCGAGGGGGAGGAGGACATCGCGGGCTCCGGGCTCAGGCGGTCTCGAAGCGCACTTCGAGCTGGGACGCAGGCGTGGCGGCACGGCGCACGACGTCCACCTCGAGGCGGGGGCGCCCCTCGGCATCCGCGTCGATGCGCACCACGGCGAGGGTGCCGTCGGCGAACTCGAGGCGGAGGAGCCGCAGGTCGCTCCGCATGCTGGCGCCGCTGATGCTGCCGCCGCGCAGCGCATCGAGCGCCTCCGCGATGCGGCGCAGGTCGTGGAGCGACACCGGGGACATGCCGCTCATCGGAGGTGCTCCGCCAGGACGGCCGCGAGGCGTTCGTTCGGGATCTGGTCCGCCTGGTGGAAGAGGGAGGAGCGCGACGCCGACTCGAGCGGGTAGTCCGCCCAGAGGGGCCCGCCTTCGACGCCCACCTGCCGGAAGGAGAGCACCAGCCGCCACCGCTCGGAATGGCCGCCCCGCTCCGCGGCCATCGACACGTTCCACTGCCGATCCCCGAGGGCGAGGATTCTCCAGGCCATGCGCGGCACTCCGTCGGCTCGCGGCGAGGGGCAGACGAGGGGGACCGGCAGAATCTCCGGGTGTCCGGGGCTCAGGTCAAGAGACCGCTGGCCCGCGCCGCGTCGCCGCTCTCGAGGTCGTGGAGGGTGGCGAGTTCGGTCGCGGGGATCCCCGCCTCGCGGAGCCGGGCCCGCACGACCGCGGCGAGGTCGCGTTCGCCCCATGGCAGGAGCGGCACGATCGGGCGGAGGGCCGCGCCACCGCCGAGGAGGTAGAGGTCACCGCCGGTGGTGGCGCCGAGGACGGCGTGACCCGCGGCGAGGGCGACGGCGGCGTCGGCGAGGAGGCCCAGCGTGAGCCCGCCGCCGGCGGGGCGGAGCACCAGCCACCACTGGTCGGCGGGGGTGCTCCCCGCGACCGCCGCGACGGTGGCCGCGGGCCCCTCGCCCGGGCGCGGGCGGAAGGCGAGGCCGTCGCCGAGCCAGCGGCGCATCTCGAGCTCCGCATCGGGCGGCCCGAACCAGACGACGGGCGCCCAGCCGAGGTCGTGGACGGAGGCGAGGGTGCGGCGGGCGGCGACGCGGAGCAGGCGGAGGGCGTGCCTCGGCCCGACGTCCTCCGCGAGCCGCGGCGGCACGCGTTCCGGCCGCGGTGCGTCGAGCAGCACCGCGACCGGGCGCGCGCGGAGGGGAGGCTCAGCCTCGGGTGAGGGCGCGGAAGCGTGCGGCGATGTCATGCGTCACCGGGCCGGGCTTGCCCGAGCCGATGCGCCGACCGTCGATCTCGCGGATCCCGACGACCTCGGCGGCGGTGCCGGTGAAGAACACCTCGTCCGCGGTGTAGAGGTCGTAGCGGTTGATGTGCTCCTCGCGCGCGTCGTAGCCGGCGGCGGCGGCGAGCTCGAGGACCACGTCGCGCGTCACGCCGCGCAGGATGCCGGCGGAGGCGGGCGGCGTGCGGATGACCTTCCCCTTCACCGCGAAGACGTTGCACCCCGACGCCTCGGCGACGAAGCCGGCGCTGTCGAGCATCAGGGCGTCGTCCATCCCGGCGACGATCCCCTCCGACTTCGCCATGATGTGCGGCAGGTAGTTGAGCGACTTGACGCGCGGCGAGAGCGCCTCGCGGTGCGGCGTCGGCGTGCCCGCGGTGATGACCCGCAGGCCGGTCTCGTACACCTGCGCCGGCCAGAGCGCGATCGTGTCCACGATGATGATGACGGTCGCCCGCACGCACTTCCGCGGGTCGAGGCCGAGGTCGCCGACGCCGCGCGTCACGATGTGGCGGATGTAGGCCTCCTGCAGCCCCGACCGCCGCACCGCCTCCTCGGTGACCGCCGCCATCTCCTCGATCGGCATCGGGATGGTCATCCAGATGGCCTTGGCCGAGTCGTACAGCCGGTCGAGGTGCTCCCGCAGGCGGAAGATGCGGCCGCCGTAGACGCGGATCCCCTCGAAGACGCCGTCGCCGTAGAGGAGGCCGTGGTCGAAGACCGACACGGTCGCCTCGTGCTTCTCGAGCCACTGGCCGTTGAGCCAGACGAGGGTCTTCCCCTGGGCGGGCTCGGCGCCGGTGGCGCGGGCGGGCGCGGGGGAGGAGGCAATGCTCATGGGGCCGTCCCTGGACGAAGTCGGGGCCTGGGCACCTTCCGGCGGGTGCCGTCGTTCCCAAGGTAACCGGCTGCCGGGAGGGTCGGAAGAACGGGCGGCGGGGGGCGGGCGGCGGATAGGGGCGGTGGGACTCGAACCCACTACCTAGCGGTTAAAAGCCGCTTGCTCTACCGGTTGAGCTACGCCCCCGCGCCGTGGCCCAAACGTGCCCCGCCGGGGGGGCAAACTCAAGAGCGCCGAGGCTCGGTGCCGGGCGGGGCGCCCCACCCGTGGCCCGGGGGGCACGCGGGCGGGCCATCGGAGTAGAATGAAGGGTCGGCGCCCGCCCCCCGCGCGCCGACGCCACGCCAGGAGGCCCGCATGCGCACGCTCCTCGTCGCCCTCGCCGTCGCCGCCGTCGCCCCGGCGGCCGCCCAGACCCAGGACCGGTGGCAGATCCGCACCGAGGCGGGCGACTACATCTGGGACGTCCGCCTCCTCAAGCTCGAGGGCGAGGGGGTGGTGGTGCAGCAGGCGGACTCGACCTTCACGGTGCCGGTCGCCGACATCAACGAACTGCGCCTGCTCCGGAAGACGACGATGCGGATCGGCCAGGGGGAGCCCGGCGGCGCCATGGCGGCGCTCACCGGCGCCGACGACGAGGTGTACGACTTCGCCCCGCTCGACTTCGCGGCGCGCCTGCGCGCGCTGCAGCAGATCTTCCTGCAGCACCCGCCGGAGGCGAACCGGCCGGGCTGACCGGCCCGCTTGCCCGAGGCACTCCGGCGGGTCCATCTTGCGGCTTCGCCCCCGCCCGCCGGAGCTCCCGTGACCCGTTGGACCGACCTCGCCGCGCAGGCCCTCGCCGGCGACCCGATCACCCGCGATGACGCCCGCGCCGTCCTCCACGCCCCCGACGACGAGCTGCTGCCGCTCCTCGACGCCGCGTTCCGCGTGCGCGCGCGCTTTCACGACCGCGACGTGCGCCTGCACGTGCTGCAGAACGCCAAGAGCGGCCGCTGCCCCGAGGACTGTGCCTTCTGCTCGCAGTCCTCGCGGTACGACACCGGCGTGGACGCCTACCGGCTCCAGACGGTGGAGGAGCTCGTCGACGGGGCGCGGAAGGCCCACGCCATGGGCGCCGTCAAGTACTGCATGGTGACGGCCACGCGCGGCCCCTCGCAGCGCGACCTCGACACGATCTGCGAGGCGGTGCGGCGCATCAAGGCCGAGCTGAACATCAACGTCTGCACCTCGCTCGGGCTCCTCAAGGAGGGCCAGGCGGAGCAGCTCGCCGCGGCGGGGGTCACGCGCTTCAACCACAACCTCGAGAGCTCCGCGGGCTACTACGCCGAGCTCTGCTCCACGCACGGCTGGGAGGATCGCGTCGCCACGGTGAAGCGGGCGAAGGCGGCGGGGCTGGAGGCGTGCTGCGGCGGGATCATGGGGATGGGCGAGTCGGAGGACGACCGGCTCGAGCTCGCCTTCACGCTGCGCGAGCTCGAGGTGGAGTCCATCCCCGTCAACTTCCTCGACCCGCGCCCCGGGACGCCGTTCGCCGACCGGCCGCGCCTCACGCCGATGGCGGCGCTCCGCCTCCTCTGCATGTTCCGCTTCGTGAACCCGTCGCGGGACATCCGCGTCGCCGGCGGCCGCGAGGTCACGCTCCGCCACCTCCAGCCCCTCGCGCTCTGGCCGGCGAACTCGATCTTCGTGAACGGCTACCTCACCACCGACGGCGCCGGCTTCGAGCACGACCGCCGCATGATCGAGGACGCGGGCTTCCGCGTCGCGGAGCTCGTGCCGGCGTGAGCGACGCGCCGCGCCGCGCGCCGGGCGGGCCGGACGCCGCCGACCCCGCGCGCCCCGCGACCTGGAGCGCCGAGGCGCTCCGCGCGTGGGATGCGGCGCACGCGTGGCATCCGTTCACGCCGCACGCCGCCTACGCCGACGACGAGCCGCTCATGATCGTGGCCGGGGAGGGGCACGAGCTCATCGACGCCGACGGCCGCCGCTACCTCGACGGCGTGGGCTCGCTCTGGTGCAACCTCTTCGGCCACCGTCGCCCCGAGCTGGACCGCGCGGTGCGCGACCAGCTCGGGCGCATCGCCCACGCCACGTTCCTGGGCAACGCCACGGCGCCGGCCGTGGCGCTCGCCGCGCGGCTGGCCCGGCTCGCGCCGGCGGGGCTCGACCGCGTCTTCTTCAGCGACAACGGCTCGACGGCGGTCGAGGTCGCGCTCAAGATGGCGCTCCAGTTCTGGCAGCAGCACGAGGGGGGCCGCGAGCGCCACCGCACCACGTTCCTCACCTTCGGGAACGCCTACCACGGCGACACGATCGGCGCCGTCTCCCTCGGCGGGATCGGGCTCTTCCACGAGCGCTACCGGCCACTCCTGTTCCGGACGCTGCAGGCGCCCTCGCCCTACGCCTACCGCTGCCCGCTCGGGCGCGCCGAGGCCTGCGCCACCGGGTGCGGCGGGGGGTGCCTGCGCGAGCTCGAGCGCCTCGTGGCGGCGCACGGCCACGAACTCGCGGCGATCATCCTCGAGCCCGGCGTGCAGGGCGCCGCCGGGATGATCGTGCAGCCGGAGGGCTTCGTGCGGCGCGTGCGCGAGCTGGCCGACCGCGCCGGCACGCTGCTCATCCTGGACGAGGTGGCGGTCGGCTTCGGCCGCTCGGGCCGGCTCTTCGCCTGCGAGCGCGAGGGCGTCGTGCCCGACGTCCTCTGCCTCGCCAAGGGACTCACCGGCGGCTACCTGCCGCTCGCCGCGACGCTCACCACCGAGCGCGTCTTCCGTGCCTTCCTCGGCGCGCCCGAGGAGGGCCGGACGTTCTTCCACGGCCACACCTACACGGGCAACCCGCTCGCCGCCGCGGCCGCGCACGCCACGCTGGACCTCTTCGAGCAGACCGACCTGCTCGCGTCGCTGCCGGCGAAGGTGGCGCGCCTCGCGGCGCTCCTCGACGGCCTCCGCGAGCTGCCGATGGTGGGTGACGTCCGGCAGTACGGCCTCGCGGCGGGCATCGAGCTGGTGCGGGACCGGGCGAGCCGCGCCCTCTTCCCCGCCGGCGAGCGGCGCGGGATGCGCGCCTGCCGGGCGGCGCGCCGGCACGGCGTATTCCTGCGGCCGCTCGGCGACGTGGTCGTGCTGATGCCGCCGCTCACCCTGGACGACGCGGAGCTGGCACGGCTCGTCTCGGCCGCGCGGGCGGGGATCGTCGAGGCGTGCGCGGACGTGGCGACGCCCGAGGGGGTGGCATGAGCCCGCCGCGGATCGTCCTCGTGACGGGCACCGACACCGGCGTCGGGAAGACCTGGACCGGGTGCGCCCTCGCGCGTGCGCTGGTCGCGCGCGGGACGCGCGTGGTGGCGCTCAAGCCCGCCGAGACCGGCACGGGCCACCTGCCCGCGGCGACGGAGGACGGCGTCATGCTCGCGCGGGCGACCGGGCAGGCCGCCCCGCTCCAGGCGCTGCGCCGCTTCCGCCCGCCGGTGGCGGCGGCGATCGCCGCGGACGCCGAGGGCACCCCGCTCGACTTCGACACGATCGTCGCCGAGATCGAGGGCCACGCCGCGGGGAGCGAGGTCACGCTGGTGGAGACGGCGGGCGGGCTGCTCGCCCCCTTCGCCTGGGACTGGAACGCGGTGGACCTCGCCGAGGCCCTCGGCGCCACCGTGCTCGTCGTCGCGGCCAACCGCCTCGGCACGATCAACCACACGCTCCTCACCCTGTCGGCGCTCGAGTTCGGCGGCCTGCTGCCGGCCGGCATCGTGCTCACCGCCCCCGAGCAGCCCGACGAGTCGAGTGCCACCAACCGCGAGGCGATCGTCCGCCTCTCCGGCCTCGAACGCGTGCTCGAGGTGCCGCGCACGACGGACGAGTCGGCGGCGGCGCACGCCGTGGCGCCGGTGGTGGAGTGGGTGCTGCGCCGGCGGTGACGGGGGCGCCGGCGGCGGAGGTGCCGGCGGCGCTCCTTGCGGACGCCCTCGAGGGCGGCAGTCCGGGCTGGTTCCGCGCGTTGCTCGAGTGGCTGTTCGCGGCACCGCCCGGGCCGGAGCGCACGGCACGACTCGCGTCCCTGCAGGCCGCGCTCGACGCCCACCCCGCGCGCGGAGCCCTCTTGGCGCTCGTGCGCGAGCGGTGGGACCATCCCTCCGCCGTCCGCTTCCTCGCCGAGACCGGCGTCCCGACCCAGGCCTCGCTGCCGCGCGAGCTCGGCTTCCGTCTCGGCGCCGCGGTGCTGCCCCGCCTCCCCGACGACGCCGACCTGGGCGCCGTCATCGCCGACCTGCGCCCGACCGACGCCGACGCGGCGTGGGTGGAGGGACTCGACGACGCCGCGCTCGGCCCGTGGCGCGATGCCCTCGCCCCGCCCCGCGAGCGGCTCCTCGAGGCCGCCCACCTCGTGGCCACGCGCATCGCCGCGGTCGGGCTCTCCCGGAACCTCCTCGACCTCGCGGGCAACCCGCCGGTCGCCGCATCCCCCTTCCTCGAACTCCCGGCCCGCATCGCCGCCGCCGTCACCGCGGCCCGGACCGGCGAGCCGCTCCCCGACTGGGCCGGCCCGCTGGAGCGATGCCGGGCCGCGTACGACGACCTCGGCACGCGGCTCGACCGCCGCGGCGTCTCGACGGACCTCGTCTTCCAGCTCGAGCTGCTCGACGCGCTCCTCGCGCGTGCCGGCACCCTCCTGCTGCTCGCCACGCGCCCGCCGCGCGGCGAGGGCCAGCGGTGCGCCGGCCGGCTGCTGCGCGCCGTCGCCGAGGCGCGGAGCCTGCGCGCGGTGCTGCGCACCGCCACGAAGCGGCTCGCGCGGAAGATCGTGGAATTCACCGGCGAGACGGGTGAGCACTACACGGTCCGGACGCGCGCGGAGTGGCGGGAGCACTTCGGCGCGGCGCTGGCGGCGGGCTTCCTGACGACCTTCACCGCGCTCGCCAAGTTCGGGATCGGCGCGCTGCCGCTCGCGCCGTTCCTCGCGGGCCTCGGCTACTGGGCGAACTACTCGGCGAGCTTCTGCGTCATGCAGGTGAACCACTGGCTGCTGGCGTCGAAGCAGCCGGCGATGACGGCCGCGGCGCTCGCCGCCGCGCTCGACGACGGGCAGACCGCCCGCGAGCAGGAGATCGAGCTGATCGCGGGGATCACGCGCTCGCAGGTGATCGTGACCCTCGGCAACGCGCTGGCGACCATGGCCCTCGCGTTCCTCCTCGACCTCCTCGTCGGCCTCGCCACGGGCCACCGGGTGCTCTCGACGGAGCAGGCGGCGGCGGGCCTCCGGGGCATCCACCCGCTCCGCTCGCTCACGGCGGTGTACGCCACGACCACCGGCATCTCGCTCTGGCTGGCGAGCCTCGCCGCGGGGTGGGCGGCGAACTGGAGCGCCTTCCGCCGCCTCCCCGAGGCGATCCCCGAGGACCGCCGGGTGCGGGCGCTCCTCGGCGCCGCCGGGGCGCGGCGCCTCGGGGCGTTCGTCGCGCGCCACTTCGGCGGCATCGCCGGCTACGTCGCGCTCGGCCTGCTGCTGGGCTTCGTGCCCGTGCTGTTCGCGAAGTTCCTGGGGATCGGGCTCGAGGTGCGGCACATCACGCTGCAGGCGGCGTCGGTGACCTTCACCTTCCTGCCCCTCGCCGACCGGGGACTGCTGCACTGGCAGGACGTGGCGTGGGCGCTCGCGGGGATCGCGCTCACGGGCCTGCTCAACTTCACGGTGAGCTTCGCGCTCGCGCTGCGGACGGCGCTCCGGGCCCGGGGACTCTCCGCCGAGGCGCGGCGCGAGCTCTGGCGCGACCTCCGCCGGGCCATTCGCGCCGAGCCGCTCCGCTTCCTCTGGCGGCCGCCCCGCTGAGCGCGGGACGCGCCGCCCTCAGCGCATCGCGGCGGGGCGGGGCGCCCCGGCGCCGGGCCGCGGCGAGACCCGCCGCACGCCCGCTCCGTCGAGCCGCACGATGAACACCGCCGTCCCGCCGTCGCGCGTGCTCGCGATGGCGAGGCGCGTCCCGTCGGGCGACCACGCGGGCGCCCAGTCGAACCACGGCCCGCCGGCGATGGCCCTCGCCGACGTGCCGTCCGCATTGCCCACCCAGATCCGCCCGCCATCCTCGCCCCAGCGTACCCAGGCGAGCCGGCGCCCGTCGGGCGAGAACGCCGCGTGCCCGGCGAAGGCGTCCGCCGGGGTCACGCGCCTCGGCGCGCGCCCCTCGGCGTCGGCGACCATCACCGCCGCGCGGTCGGGGCCCGTGCGCGACGTCCACGCGAGCCGCCCGTCCGGCGCCCAGGCGGGCTCCAGGTACAGCGTAGCCTCCTTGCCGCCGAGCCGGCCGGCGACGATGCGCGCCTCCCCGCCCGCCGCGGGCACCACCTCGATCACCGACATCGCCTGCACCTGGTGATCCACCGCGATGCGCCGGCCGTCCGGCGCCCAGGCGGCACGCCACCGGATCTCCTCCGCACGGCACGGCGCCGTGCGCGCCACCGGTGGCGAGGCCCCGTCGGCGGCGACCACGAAGAGCTGCGCGCCCGCCCCGCCGATGAAGGCGAGCGAGCGGCCGTCGGGCGACCAGCCGGGCGAGCGCAGGTCGCCCATCCCCTTGACCAGCGTGCGCGGCGCCCCGCCGGTGTCGGCCACCACGAGCGACGCCTCGCCGTCGCGCACCGCGATCCAGGCGAGCCGCGTCCCGTCCGGCGCCCATGCCGGTTCGGTGTCCGCCCAGGTGAGCCACGTGTACCGCGCGACCTCGCGGCCCTCGAGGTCCAGCGCGAACAGGTCGGCGCCATTGCGGAAGCGGTGCGCGTACGCCACGCGCCGGCCGTCCGGGGCCCAGGCCGGCCGCTCGAGGCCCACCGCAGCCTCCGAGAACGCCCGCTCACCGCGGCCGTCGGCACCCACCGACCAGAGGTGCGCCGTGTCGGCGCCGCCCACGCGCGCCCGCACGAAGAGGAGCCGCGAGCCGTCGGGCGACCAGGCGGGGTCGCCGTCCCAGCGCGGATCGGAGGTCAGCCGGGTCGCCGTGCCGGACGCGACATTGAGCAGGTAGAGGTCGAAGTTGCGGCTGGCGACGCCCTGGATCGCGATGCGCGCCCCGTCGGGCGACCATGCCGGCATCCGCGCGTGCAGCTCCGCCCCCACCGCGCGCGGGGTGCCTCCGCCGAGCGGCAGGAGCAGCAGGTCCTCGGTGTTGCCGCGCAGCCGGCTCACCGCGAGCCACTTGCCGTCGGGTGACCAGGCGGCCTCGCCGTAGTAGGCGTCGCCCAGCGGCGCCGTGACGTTGCGGAGCGACCCGGTCGCCACGTCGACGACCCAGACGTCGGGATGCGTCGCCGGCGTGATCTCCTCCGGCTGCCGCACCACCGCCAGCTGCCGGCCATCGGGCGACCAGGCGGGATGTTCCGCCGGGCCAAGAAACCGGCGCTCGCCGGTGGCGAGGTCCTGCAGCACGACGACCGCCGTGCCGAGTTCGTCGCTCACGTAGGCGAGCCGCGTGCCGTCGGGCGACCAGGCAGGCTGGGAGGCGCTGCCCCCCGCCGGTCCCGGCACCTGCGCGGCGCCCAGCGACGCGAGGACGAGCGACATGATCGGGATGAGGTGGAACGCGCGGCGGCACATGGAACCCTCCCGGCGGGCGGGCCGGACGGTCGCCGCGATGGCGACCCGGGCCCCCCGTCGGCCGCAAGGTGCGAGGCGCGCGCTGAAGGCGGGATGAAGCGACCGTGCGGCTTTCCCGAAGCAGTTGGGGGCAACCGGGCCGGCCGCTAACTTCCCTCCCGGCGTCGCGGCCCGACGCGCGCCCCCGACCCGACCCGATGAGCACCCTGCGCCCCAGGCCCTCGCGTCCCTTCGCCGACGTGGACCCCGCCGCGCTCCCACCGCTGGTGGGATGCGACGAGGTCGGGCGCGGCTGCCTCGCGGGCCCGCTCATCGTCGCCGCCTGCTGGTTCGTGCCCGCGCAGCTGCCGCGCGACCTCCTCGCGTCCCTCGACGACAGCAAGCGCCTCCCCGCGCGCGAGCGCCTGCGCCTCGCGGCGGCGCTCGCCCCCCACGTGCGCGTCGCGCTCGCCGCACAGTCGGTGCGACGCATCGATCGCGTCGGGATTCGCGCCGCCGTGCACCACGGGATGACGCTGGCCGTCCGCCGCCTCGGCGTCGCCGCGCCGGTCGTCGTGGACGGCAACGACCTGCCCCCCGCGCTCGCCGGGCACGCGCGCGCCGTGGTGCAGGCCGACCGCTCCGTGCCGCAGGTGTGCGCGGCCGCGATCATCGCGAAGGTGTGCCGCGACCGCCTGATGGCCGAGCGCCTCGCGCGGCGCTACCCCGGCTACGGCTGGGAGACGAACGTCGGCTACGGCGCGGCGGCGCACCTGGCGGCGATTGCCGAGCGCGGGCCGACGCCGCACCACCGGCACAGCTTCGCCCCGCTCGCGCAGCGCGCGCTGGCCCTCGGCTGACCGGGCCCGCGCCCCGACGCATCAACGGACGTTGACACATCAAGACGCGTTGATGTACATTGGCCCCATGCCCCGGACCGCCCTGCCCCTCGCCCCGGCGCCGGCCGCCCCGTCGGCCGCCGAGCTGGCGCGCCGCTTCCACGCCCTCTCCGACCCGACGCGCGTCGAGATCCTCGAGCGCCTCCGCAACGGGGAGCGGTGCGTCTGCGAGCTCACCGACGTGCTCGATGCCGCGCAGTCGCGGCTGTCGTTCCACCTGCGCACGCTGCGCGAGGCGGGGCTGGTCACGGACCGGAAGGAAGGCCGCTGGGTGTACTACGCGCTCGTCCCGGACGCCCTCGCGGGGCTGGCCGAGGCGCTCACGGCGCTCACCACGCCGGGCGGGGCGCGGCGCCGGCAGTGGTGGACCTGCTGCAGCTGACCGGCCGACGCGTCCAACATATCAACCATTGTTGATGGCAATCGGAGGCACCATGCACGGCACGACCGAGGACCCCTCGATCCGCGAGGTGGTGCGGGAGAAGTACGGCGCCGCGGCGCGGCGCGTGCTCGAGGTCGCGGACGCCGCCGCGTGCTGCGGCCCGGTGAACGCCTGCTGCGGCGGCGCCGCCTTCGACGGCGCGGTGGACCCGATCACCGCGAACCTCTACGTCCGCGGCGAGACGGACGAGCTCCCGGCAGCCGCGGTGCTCGCCTCGCTCGGCTGCGGGAACCCGACGGCGCTCGCCGAGCTGCGGCCGGGCGAGGTGGTGCTCGACCTGGGCTCGGGGGGCGGCATCGACGTGCTGCTCTCGGCGCGGCGCGTCGGGCCCGCGGGCAAGGCCTTCGGCCTCGACATGACCGACGAGATGCTCGCGCTCGCGCGCCGGAACGCGGAGGCGGCGGGTGCCGCCAACGTCGAGTTCCTGCAGGGGCACATCGAGGCGATCCCGCTGCCGGCCGCCTCGGTGGACGTGATCATCTCGAACTGCGTGATCAACCTCTCCGCCGACAAGCGCCGGGTGCTGGCGGAGGCGTTCCGCGTGCTCAAGCCCGGGGGGCGCTTCGCGGTGAGCGACGTGGTGCTGCGCGGGGCCGTCCCGGACGAGGTGCGCCGGGACGTGGCGCTGTGGACCGGGTGCGTCGCGGGCGCGCTCGAGGAGGGCGAGTTCCTGCGGCTGCTGGCCGAGGCGGGCTTCGAGGGCGCCTCCATCGAGCCGACGCGGGTCTACCGCGCGGAGGACGCGCGGGCGTTCCTCGCGGGAAGCGTCGCCGATCCCGACGGCGCGGCCGAGGCGATGGACGGACGCGTGATGGCGGCGTTCGTGCGGGCGACGAAGCCGGCGGCGGCGGGTACCGCGCCGGGAAGGCCGTGACGGCGCCGGCGTCCGCGCTCGAGGCGCCGGTCCTCCGGCGCCTCTCCGCCCTCGACCGCTTCCTGCCGCTCTGGATCTTCGCGGCGATGAGCGCGGGCCTCCTGCTCGGCCGGCTCGCTCCCGGCCTGGGGGCGGCGCTCGACCGCCTGCAGGTCGGCGGCGTCTCGCTGCCGATCGCGGCGGGCCTGCTCTGGATGATGTACCCGGTGCTGGCGAAGGTCCGGTACGAGGCGCTCGGCCGGCACCTGGGCGACACCCGGCTCCTCGGCACGTCGCTCCTGCTCAACTGGGTGCTCGGCCCGCTCGTGATGCTCGGGCTTGCCTGGCTCCTGCTGCCGGACCTGCCCCACTACCGCAACGGCCTCGTGCTCATCGGCCTCGCGCGCTGCATCGCGATGGTGCTGATCTGGAACGCGCTCGCCTGCGGCTCGGGCGAGCTCGCCGCCGGCCTCGTGGCGCTCAACTCCGTCTTCCAGATCGTGACCTACTCGTTCCTCGGGTGGCTCTACCTCTCCGTGGTGCCGGCGTGGTTCGGGGCGGACACCACGGCGCTCGCCGTCTCGGTGGGGCAGATCGCGCGGAGCGTGCTCGTGTTCCTGGGGATCCCGCTCGCGGCGGGCTACCTCACGCGCCGGGTCCTCGTGCGCCGGCGCGGCCTGGAGTGGTACGAGGGGAGGTTCCTGCCGCGGATCGGCCCGACCGCGCTCGCGGGCCTGCTCTACACGATCGTGCTGATGTTCGCGATGCAGGGCCACCGCATCCTCGAGCTGCCGCTGGACGTCGTCCGCATCGCGCTGCCGCTGCTCGCCTACTTCGCCGCCATGTTCGGCCTGGCCTTCTGGCTCGCCCGGCGCCTGGGCTTCGGCTACGAGGCGACCGCCTCGGTGGCCTTCACCGCCGCGGGGAACAACTTCGAGCTCGCGATCGCGGTCGCCGTCGCGACCTTCGGCCTGGGCTCCGGCGAGGCGCTCGCGGCGGTCGTCGGGCCGCTCATCGAGGTGCCGGCGCTCGTCGCCCTCGTGCACGTGTCGCTCTGGGCCCGGCGGCGGTACTTCCCCGCCGACGCCGCGGCGCCGGCCCACCCCTGAATGCCGCGAGGCTCCCGATGCGCTACGCGCTCCTCTCCGACATCCACGGCAACCTGCCGGCGCTCCACGCCGTGCTCGACGACCTCGCCGTGCGCGCCCCGGACGCGGCGCCGTTCCACCTCGGCGACCTCGTGGGCTACGGCGCGTCCCCGAACGAGGTGGTGGACGCCCTCCGCTCGCGCGGCATCCCGGGCGTCGCGGGCAACTACGACTCCACCGTGGCGACGGGCTACCCGCACTGCGGCTGCCGCGCGGAGGGCCCGGCCCAGGAGGCGCTCAACCACGCCAGCTACGCGTGGACCTGCGCCCACGTCTCGAGCGCCAGCCGGGCGTTCCTCGGGGGCCTGCCGTTCCGGATCGACCTGCGTCCGCTGGGCGGGCACGCGGCGGGCCCCACGGTCACGCTCGTGCACGCGACGCCGGTCAACAACCTGGTCTACGTCACGGAGGACCGGCCGGACGACTTCCTGCGCAAGCTCGGCACGCAGGCGGGCCTCAAGGCCGGCGACGCGCTCTGCGTCGGGCACACGCACCGGCCCTGGCACCGGGTGGTGGACGGGATCCACTTCGTGAACACCGGCAGCGTGGGGCGGCCGAAGGACGGCGACCCGCGCGCGGGGTACGTCCTGCTCGAGGCCGGCGCCGCCGGCGTGTCGGTGGAGTTCGTGCGGGTGGGGTACGACGTGGAGGCGGCGGCCCGCGCGGTGGTGGCGGCGGGCCTGCCGGGCGAGTTCGCGGCGTTCCTGCGGCACGGCGGGGCGCTCGCCACCCCCTGAAGCGGCGGGGCCCGGACCGTGCGGCCCGGGCCCCGTCCGGCGTCAGGCGTCGCGCTTCTCGCGGATGCGCGCGGCCTTGCCGCTCAGGCGGCGGAGGTAGTAGAGCTTGGCGCGGCGCACGCGGCCGCGGCGCACCACCTCGACCGACGCGATGGACGGCGAGTGCACCGGGAAGATGCGCTCGACGCCGACGCCCGCCGAGACCTTCCGGACGGTGAAGTTCTCGCTGATGCCGCCGCCCCGCTTGGCGATCACCAGGCCCTCGAACGCCTGCAGGCGCTCCTTGTCACCCTCGCGCACGCGCACCATCACGCGCACCGTGTCGCCCGACTCGAAGGCCGGGATGTCCGTGCGCAGGCCCTCGCGGCCCAGATCCACCAGCTGCACCATGGTCCACACTCCTCCGCGTCGCGCGGCGTTCGTCGGCGCGTGCCCGCGCCCGTTGCTGCCCTGCTCACCTGCCGTGGCGGCCGGGGCCGCCGTCAACCGTCCGTCTCGTGCTCGTGGCGGGCCCAGAGGTCGGGCCGCCGGTCCCGCGTGATCCGCTCCGCCTGCTCGCGGCGCCAGGCCTCGATGGCCGCGTGGTTCCCCGAGCGCAGCACCTCCGGCACCGCCCGCCCGCGGTAGTCCGGCGGGCGCGTCCAGCTCGGCGGGCTCAGGAGCCCCTCGTAGTGCGAGTCGGAGCTCGCCGACTCGTGGTCGCCCAGCGCGCCGGGGAGGAGCCGCACCACCGCGTCGATGACGCAGAGGGCCGCCGGCTCGCCGCCGGTGAGGACGAAGTCGCCGAGCGACAGCTCCTCCGTGGCGAGCCCCTCCGCCACCCGCTGGTCCACGTCCTTGTAGTGGCCGCAGAGGAGCGTGAGCTCCGTGCCCAGCGAGTACCGCACCGCGTCCCGGTGCCCGAACACCCTGCCCCGCGCGCTCAGGAGCACCACCGGCCCGGTCCGCGGGCCCAGGCTCTCCACCGCCTCGAAGAACGGCTCCGGCTTGAGCACCATCCCCGCGCCGCCGCCGTACGGGTAGTCGTCCACCGTGCGGTGACGGTCGTGGGTGAAGTCCCGGAGCTGCACCAGCCGGTACGCCACCTTGCCCGCCTCGGCCGCCCGCCCGCAGATGCTCGCCGAGAGGTACGGCGCCAGCACCTCGGGGAAGAGCGTGACGACGTCGATGCGGAGCGTCACGCCTCCAGCAGCCCCTCGGGGAGCGCGACCACCAGCAGGCGCGCCGTCCGGTCCACCGTCACCACGAACTCCCGCTTGAACGGGAGCAGGAACTCGCGCCTCGGGCCCTGCACCTCCAGCATGAGCCCGGAGGGGAGGTCGTACCAGGCGGTGACGAGGCCGAGCGGGGTGCCGTCGGCCTGGCGCACGGCGAAGCCCTCGAGCTCGTGGAGGTAGACCTCCCCCTCCGCCGGCGGCGTGAGCTCCTCGGCGGGGACGGCGACGAAGACGTCGCGCCACCCCTCGAGCGCCTCGCGCCCATCCTTCCCCGCGAACTTCACCAGCCACTCGCGGTGGTAGCTCCGGCTCCGCTCGATCTCGATCGGGCCCTCCACCACCTCGCCCTCCAGGTCCACCACCCACACCTGCCGCCCGGGCGCGAAGACGCGCTCCGGTTCGTCGGTGAGGGGGAAGACCGCGACGTCGCCCTTCAGGCCGTGCGGCTTCCGGAGCCGCCCCACCACGAGGGTGCGCTCCGGGGCCGGCATCGGCGGCTCAGGCGCCGACGCCGGCCTGCTTGAGGAGCGCCTGGACCGTGTCCGTCGGGGTGGCCCCGCGGCTGATCCAGAGCTTCGTCGCCTCCGTGTCGAGCTGCACCTTCTCCGCGGCTGTCGTGCCCTTCGGGTTGTACGTCCCGAGGGTGGCGACGAAGCGGCCGTCGCGCGGCGAGGTCTGCTCGGCGACGACGATGCGGAAGAGGGGCACCTTCTTGCGCCCGACGCGGCGCAGGCGGATCCGAGTGGCCATGCGTGCTGACTCCTGAGTTACCCGGGGAATCCACGCCCGAACGGGAGGCGGAGCCCCCCCGGCTTCCCCGCCGACTTCATCATCTTGCGCATCTGCTCGAACTGCTTGAGCAGGGTGTTGACCTCCTGCACCGGACGACCGGCTCCCTTCGCGATGCGCGCGCGCCGCGAGCCGTTGATGAGGTCCGGGTCCTGCCGCTCCTTCTTCGTCATCGAGAGGACGATGGCCTCGACGTGCTTCAGGCGCTTCTCGTCCACGTTCGCCGCCTTGAGCATCTGCGGGTTCACCCCCGGCAGCATGCCCAGGACGTTCTTCATCGGCCCGAGCTTCTGCATCTGGCGCATGGCGGCGAGGAAGTCCTCGAGGTCGAGGCCCTTCTTCGTCCCCACCTTGCGCGCGAGGCGCTCGGCTTCCTTCTGGTCCACCGCCGCCTGGGCCTTCTCCACGAGCGACAGGATGTCGCCCTGCTGGAGGATGCGCCCGGCGAGCCGGTCGGGGTGGAAGGGCTCGAGCCCGTCCAGCTTCTCGCCGACGCCCAGGTACTTGATGGGCGCCTTCGTGACCCCGTAGACCGAGAGCGCCGCGCCACCGCGCGCGTCGCCGTCCATCTTGGTCAGCACGACGCCGGTCACGCCGAGGGCGTCGTGGAACCCCTTGGCGATGCGGACCGCGTCCTGGCCCGTCATGCCGTCGGCGACGAGGAGCACCTCGTGCGGCGAGACCGCGGCCTTGAGCCGGCGGAGCTCGTCCATCATCTCGTCGTCGACCTGCAGGCGGCCCGCGGTGTCCACGATGACCGTCCGCGCCCGCTCCTTCTGCGCCGCCGCGATGCCCCGCCGCACGAGCGCCACCACGTCCCGCTCGCCCGGCTCCGTCCAGCACCCCACCTGCGCCTGCTGCGCGAGCGTGGCCAGCTGCTCCGACGCGGCCGGGCGGTACACGTCCGCCGCGACGAGGTAGGGCGCCTTCTGCTCGAGCTTGAGCCGCTTCGCGAGCTTGCCCGCGGTGGTCGTCTTGCCCGAACCCTGCAGCCCCACCACGAGGATCACGGTGGGCGGCACGCTCGCGAACGCGAGCGGCGCCTGCTTCTCGCCGAGGAGCGCGACGAGCTCGTCGTACACGATCTTGACGAGCTGCTGCCCCGGCCGGACGTCCTTGAGCTGCAGGACGCCCACCGCCTTCGCCTGCACCCGCTCGAGGAACTCGCGCGTCAGCTCGAAGCTGACGTCCGCCTCGAGCAGCACGCGCCGGACCTCGCGGAGCCCCTCGCGGACGGCCTCCTCGGTGAGCACGCCGCGCCCGGTGAGGTTCCGGAGCGTGGCGGTGAGCTTCGAAGAGAGCTCGTCAAACATAAGCCTCGAAAGATAGCCGACTTGGGTCATCTCCTCAAGCCGGGGCCCCGGCCGGACGACGGGGCCGTGCAGAAAGCTGCACCTCGGCCGCAGACTGGAACGAGTCTCGCATCTTGCCTTGCATCCCGGTGGCCCGGATACTTCCGGAGCCCCGCAGCAGCCCTGGCGCCACCCCGCTTGCCCCGGCGCCCGTCGTCACGAGGAGTCTCCACCTCCACATGTTCCGGCCCCGGTCCCAGCGTCCCACAGCGGCCCGCGCGGGCGTGCCCGGGATCGAGTACGCCTGCCAGCTGGACGCCGACGGGCGTGTCCGGCAGGCATCTGCTGCCACGGAGCGGGCGCTCGGCCAGGGCGCCGAGCCGCTCCGGGGCACCCGGCTGGCGGGGGCCGCCCACCCCGACGACCAGGCCGCGGTCGCGGCGGCGCTCGGCTGGGTCGCGGAGGGGGGCGCGCCGATCCAGTTCGAGGGCCGCTGGCGCCACCGGGACGGCGCCTGGCGCTGGGTGGAGTGGCAGGCCGTCCGCCCGCGTGGCGAGATGCTGACCTCCCTGACGGGCCGGGACGTGACCCGCTGGCGGCAGGACGAGGCGCTGGCCTCGGGCCAGGCCCGGGTGCTGGAGGCGGTCGCGCAGCGGCAGCCGCTCCCCCAAGTGCTCGCCATCCTGTGCGAGACGCTCGAGACCCTCACCGACTGCCGCGCCGCCGTCTTCGTGCCGGATGCCGACGGCGCGCGGCTCCACCTCGCCGGCGCGCCATCGCTCGACGAGCGCTTCCGGCGCGAGGTGGCCGAGCTCCCGCTCCCGGACGGGCCGGGTGCGGCCGTCGTCGCCGCCGCCCGGCGCGAGCCGGTCGTGGTGCCCGACGTGCTCACCGGCGGCCAGTGGACCGGCCGGCCGGAGCTGCCGGCGCTCCTGGGGATCCGCGCCGAGTGGGCCCAGCCGGCCCTCGGCTCGGGGGGCGAGCTGCTCGCGGTGGTGGCGTGCTACCTCCCGCTGCCCCGCGGGCCGCGGCCGCCCGAGCGGCAGGCGCTCGCGCTCGCGGCCCACCTCGCGAGCGTGGCCATCGGGCGGGAGCGGGCCGAGGCCGACGTGCGCCTCCTCACGCGGGCGCTGGGCCACGCGGGCGACATCGTCCTGGTCACGGAGGGCACGCCGGGCGCGCCCACCACGGGGCGGCGCATCCTCTACGTCAACGAGGCGTTCGAGCGGCGCACCGGCTATCGGCGCGACGAGGTGATGGGCCGCACGCTGCGGATCCTCCAGGGGCCGCAGACCGCGCGGGCGACGCTGGAGCGCATCCGGCAGGCGCTCGACGCCGGCCGGCCGGTGCGGGAGGAGGTGCTCAACTACGCGCGGGACGGGCGGCCCTTCTGGCTCGAGCTCGACCTGGAGCCGATGCGCGGGCCAAGCGGGGCGCTCACGCACTGGGTGGCGACGGGCCGCGACGTCACGGCGCGGAAGCTCGCGGAGCTCGCGCTGGCGCAGCGCGAGGCGCACCTCGAGCGCGCGCTCGAGGCGGCGCGGGTGGGCACGTGGGAGTGGGACGCGTTCTCCGACACCTTCACCTGCTCCGCGTCGCTGGGGCCACTGTTGGGGCTCGCGCCGGGCGAGGGTTTCCCGTCGTGGGAGGCGTTCCTGGCGGCGGTGCATCCCGACGACCGCGCGGCGCTCGAGGCGGTACGCCGCGACCGGGGCCCCGGGCACGACGCGCTCGCGGCGGCCTGGCGGATGACCGTCGCGGGCGGTGAGCGCTGGCTCGCCGCCCGGGCGCAGGTGGAGCGCGCCGCCGACGGCGACGCCGTGCGCGTGACCGGCACGGTGAGCGACGTGACCGAGGCGCGCCGCGCCGACCTGGCGGCGCGCGCGACGGGCGAGCTGCTGCAGGCGCTCTTCCACGCCTCGCCGGTCCCGATCGTGGGGCTCGACACCGAGGACCGCGTGATCGGATGGAACGCGGCGGCGGAGCGTGCCCTCGGCTGGAGCGAGGAGGAGGTGCTCGGCCATCCCTTCCCCGCCGTCCCGGACGACCAGCGCGAGGCGGAGGACGCGCGGCGCGCCCGCGAGCGGGCCGGCGAGGCGGTGGCGGCGCTGGAGGTCCGCTGGCGCCACCGGGCCGGCGCGGTGCGCGGCTACGAGCTCTCGAGCGCGCCGATCCGCGACGCGGCCGGCGACGTGCGCGGGACGATCCTCGCGCTGGTGGACGTGAGCGAGCGCCGCCGCCAGGAGACCGAGCGGCTCCGGCTCGGCGACCGCGTGCAGCAGGTGCAGCGCCTCGAGAGCCTCGCCGGCCTCGCCGGGGGCCTCGCCCACGAGTTCAACAACCTCCTCACCGGCATCCTGAGCCACGCAGGCCTCGCGCGGCTCGACGTCCCCGCGGCGGGGCCCGCGGCGGCCGCCCTGCACGAGATCGAGCAGCAGGCGCAGCGCGCGGCGGGGCTCGTGACGCAGCTGCTCGCCTACTCGGGCCGCGGCGCGCTCTCGACCCGGCCGACGGACCTCTCCGGGCTCATCGAGGGGATGGGCCACCTCCTCCAGACGGCGGTGTCGCGGAAGGCCACGCTGCACTTCCGGCTCGCCCCGGCCCTCCCGCCCGTGCTCGCCGACGCGGGGCAGCTGCGGCAGGTGGTGCTCAACCTCGCGAGCAACGCCTCCGACGCGCTGGGCGAGGGGGCGGGGACGATCTCCATCGCGACGAGCGTCGTGGAGGCCGACCGCGCCTACCTCGCGGGCATGTTCCTCGACGAGGGGCTCCCCGCGGGCCGCTACGTCGCGCTCGAGGTCTCCGACACCGGCGCCGGCATGGACGACGCGACGGTCGCGCGGGTGTTCGACCCGTTCTTCTCGACGAAGTTCGCGGGCCGCGGGCTCGGCCTCGCGGCGGTGCTGGGCATCGTGCGCGCGCACCGGGGCGCGATCCGGATCTACTCCAAGCCCGGCGTCGGCACGACGGTGCGGATCCTCCTGCCGGCGGCGGAGGCGGCGGCGGCGGTCCCGCCCGCCCCCCCGGCCCCGGCGGTGCCGCTCGACCAGTGGCGCGCGGCCGGCACCGTCCTGGTGGTGGACGACGACGACACGGTGCGCAGCGCCGCCTCGCGCATCCTGGAGCGGTGCGGGTTCGACGTGCTGGCCGCGCGGGACGGGCTCGAGGCCGTCGAGCTCTTCCGCCAGCGCAACGGCGAGGTGCGGCTGGTGCTGCTGGACCTCGCGATGCCGAGGATGGACGGGGCGGAGACGCTGGCGGAACTGCTCCGGATCCGGCCGGAGGTGCGGGTGGTGCTGACGAGCGGCTACGACGCGATCGACGCGACGAGCCACCTCGACGCGTCGCGGCTGGCGGGGTTCGTGGCGAAGCCCTTCGCGCCCACGGAGCTGGTGGCGGCGATCCGCGGCGCGCTGCCGGCCTAGGCGCCGCCGCGCGACGCGCGGATCGCCTCGTCGACCTGGCGCTGCCGCTCGCGCATGTCGGTGAAGTGCGCGTCCGGGTTGAACGCGGCGGCGTGCGGGTCCTCGGCGCCCGGCGGCGGCGGCGGCGGGGCGTCCCCGCCCTCGAAGAGCTGGGCCACGGCGCCGATGTGGCGCTCCACGGCCGTCACGTTCGCCGCCATCCCCTGCAGCTGCTGGGACGTGATGTCCTGGAACTGCAGGTGCCCGTAGAGGCCCGACAGCTCCTCCTGCAGCCGCGCCCGCACCGCGCGTGCCTCCTCCTCCGGCATCCCCTCCAGCGACCCGAGCAGCGCGAGCGCGCTGTCGAGCCCATTGAGGATCGCGAGCGCGGCGCCCTCGGCCGTCGTGTTCACCTCCGCGATCTTCCCGTGCGTGGCCCGCAGCCGCTCGATGACGTGCGTCCGGAGCTCCTCGCGGCTCACGCGGAGGCTCCCCATGACGGCCCCCAGCTCGGCGTGCGCGTGCAGGAGCAGCGTCGGGAGCGCCACCAGCGTCGGCCGGTCGAGGATCCGGCGGAGGACGTCGCGCACGCCGGGGTCGTCCTCGAGCCCCGCGAGGCCCGCCTCGCGCAGCTCGGCGGACACCTGGCGCACGAGGTCCTGCACCTCGCTCAGCCGCGTCGAGAGCCGCTCCAGGTCGGCGACCGTCATGAGGGCGTCCACGGGGGCCTAGGCCGGGGCCCCGCTCAGGACCTTCGCCATCTTGTCCTTCAGCGCCTCGGGGGTGAACGGCTTGAGGATGTAGTCCTGGATGCCCGCCTCGATCGCCGCCTTGATGTCGTCGGCGGCGGAGCGGGTGGTGACCATGATGACGGGGATGCCCGCGGTGCCCGGGTTGCCGCGCAGGGCGCGGACGAAGTCGAGCCCCGAGAGGTTGGGCATGTTCCAGTCGGTGAGGATCAGCCCCACGCCGTCCAGCTTGCCGAGCGCGTCGCGCCCGTCCGCCGCCTCGACGATGTCGGAGTGGCCGAGGGTCTTGAGCGAGTTGATCACGATCCGGCGCATCGTGGTGGAATCATCGACGACGAGGAATCGCACGGGCCTGCTCCAGCGCTGGGGGTCCGACGTTACACCCTGACGCTGCGAGTATCGGGCGGGGGGAGGGACTACTTGAGGGGGGCCGGGCCCAGCGTGACGCCCGGGAGCCGGTCCCAGCGCGGCCACGCCGAGGGTGCCTTCACGAGGCGGAGCGCCGCGCGGCCGCCGACGGCCAGCGTGTCGAGGGCCACGCGCTGCCCCGGCCGGGCGGCCCCGAGCCGGCTGCCGACCGCCGCGAGGAACCGGTCGCGGAAGCGAGGCTCGTCGAAGACGAGCACCCAGACGAGCGCCGCCCCCGCCGGGGTCTCCTCGAGCCGGAAGCGGTCGGCGCCCCAGCCGAGGGGCACGGCGGCGGGGTCGGGCCGGCGCCCGGTGAGCTGGCGCTCGAGCATCCGCACCTCGAACTCGCCGAGGTCGTCCTCCAGGGCGTCGGGGACGGTGTCGGTGAAGCGGAGCGGCAGGGGCCGGTCGCCGGCGGCGTAGCGCTCGGGGTGGAGGATCTGCTCCGTGGAGGCCGGCATCCGCGGCCCGTAGGGCAGCGTGTCGCGGAATGGCGAGGCGCCCCACCAGCGGAAGAACTGCGCGCCGGCCACGTAGGGGAACAGGAGTCCCTCGCGGAGCAGCGCCGGCACCGAGTCGAAGCCCTGCGCGCTCAGCAGCGACTGGCCCGTCTCCTGGAACGCGTCCCAGAAGGCGGCGGAGCCGGCGACCGAGTCGCCCTGCAGCATGCGGATCGAGGCGAAGTTGGCCTGCCCCTCGAGGATCGCCTGCGCCGCGGAGGAGCGGTCGTTGTCCGACTTGTCCCGGAGGATCGAGTCGAGCGGGAGGTACTGGTCCTGCAGCGCGTGGACGAGCTCGTGCGCGATCGTGAGGCGCTGCGTGGTGCGGTCGGCGCCGGTGACGGCGTAGAGCGTCGCCGAGTCGGGGTCGTAGAAGCCCGCCACCTGCTGGGCGAGGAGCTGCTCGAGCACGGCCTTGAGGTCGAGCGAGTCGGGGAGGAGCCCGAGCAGGGCGTACGCGCGCTGCATGCGCCGGAAGCGCTCGGCGGGCATCTCCTCGCGGAGCTTCCGGGCCACGAACGCCCTCACCTCGTCGCGCGAGCGCAGCGCGTGGCGCGGCCGCGTGCGGAAGCGGAGGCCGGTGCTCCGCTCGACGTGGGGCACGAGGCTGTCCACGAGGCGGCCGAGTTCGGCGGCGGGATCGGCCTCCGGCGGGCGGCCCCGGCAGGCGGCGCCGGCGAGGAGGAGCAGCGCCGCGAGCGCGAGGCGGCGGGTCACTGGAGCCCCAGGTAGCCGGCGTACCAGCGCACGAGCGCGTCGCCCGCCTCCCACGTGATGGCGGCGCCGGCGGCGAGGAAGATGCCGAACGGGACGAGCTGCTTCCGGCCGAGCAGGGTGAGCGGCAGGAAGACGATCGTCCCGGCGAGCGCACCGAGGAAGATGGTGAGGAAGACGCCCTTCCAGCCGAGGAAGGTGCCGACCATGGCCATCATCTTCACGTCCCCGCCCCCCATCGCCTCCTGCTTGAGCACCGCCGCGCCGACGGCGCCCACGAGCCACAGCGTGCCGAACCCCGCCGCGGCCCCCACGAGCGCGCCACCCGCCCCGTCCCAGCCCCAGCCGTGCAGGACGCTGAAGGTGAGGCCGAGGCCAAGGCCGCCGAGCGAGAACTCGTCCGGGATGAGGTACGCCCGCGCGTCGGTGACGGCGATGCCGAGCAGCACCGTGCCGAACACCGCGCCCCGGAGCGCCTCGAGCGAGGGACCGAGGCGCCACGCCTCGTAGGCCCAGAGGGCGGCGACG
>JBAIWX010000319.1:0-4322 GCA_037916975.1 Gemmatimonadales bacterium | reverse complement strand
GCGCGACGAGGGGCGCGCGGCGTTCGAGGGTCGCGAGTCGCCGTCGTTCGGTCCCCTGACCGCCGACGAGTGGAGCGTGCTGTTCGGGAAGCACCTCGACCATCACCTGCGGCAGTTCGGGGTGTAGGGGGCGGGCTACCATGCATAGCTCACGCCCGCGAACGCGCCGGTCCGGAACAGGTTGTAGCGGGTGTCGGTCATGTCGAGGGGAGCACCGACGGTCTTCATCTCGTATCCCGGCACGAAGCGGGACATCCCTGCGCGCACCCGTGAACAGCGTTGGCCAGGGGCCGACCGGTTCGGCACCCGCACGAGTCGACAGCGCAAACGGGCCACGAGGGCGGAACCGGCACGGACCAGCTGGCGTTCCTCCCGCATGGTTCCATGCCCCCGTTGCGGCATCCCGACCGCAAGCGACCTGCCCGACTCTCCGTCGTTCGAGGAGGGCGGTCTCGCCTTCACCCTGCACGAGCACCATCGCCGCACGGTGGAGGTCCGCGGCGAGTGCGAGGTATGGCGCCATCCGGTGCGCGCCCTCGAAGTCCGGCCCGGTGTCTGGCGCACCGGCGTGCACGCAGTCGGGCCCGGCACCTACCGGTACAAGTTCCTGCTGGATGGCTCGCAGTGGCTCACCGACCCGCTCACCCCCCGGCGGGCGGCGAACGGGTTCGGCGGGCTCGATTCGCTCGTGAGGGTGCCGTGATGGCGGCGTCGCGTCTCCTGCGCGTGACGGCGGTGGTGTGGGGAGCGGTCGCCCTCGTCGGGCTGCTCATTCCCCGCCTCGCCGGCGAGTACCTGAACCTCTTCCAGCCGACGACCACCGCGGTCATCTTCACGCGCGGGCTGCTGGGCGGCGTGCCGCTCGGGCTGGCGCTCACGTTCTGGCGCACGGAGTCGGTGGAGGCGCGCGACGCGGGCCTCGCGCTCTCGGTGCGGGTACACCTGGCGCTCGTGGCGGCCATGGTGCTGGGCATCGTGGTCGCGGGCCGGGCCATTCCGCGCCTGGTGGTCGTCATCGCGGCGGCGCTGGTGCTCGCGGGTGGCGCGGCGTGGGCGCGGCGGGACTCGGACCGCCGGGGCGCCTCCTCGCCACCGGGCTGGGCCTCGACGTCACCCGGTTCCTGAGCGGACCCCTGGGAGGGGATCAGCCGGTCGAGGCCGCCATCGCCGAGGGTCGCCTCGACTTCGCCTTGATATCGACGCCGCGGCGCTGCCCCGGATCGCGGTCGCCGACGACGTCCCGATCGCCCGCAACCGGGCGACGGCCGGCTTCGTGCTCTCGAGCCAGCCGAGCGACCGTCCCCGTGAGCGCCGCCACCCGATGCGGACCCGAACCCTCTCGCCGGAGGGGCCCATGACCCCGTCATCGCCGATCACCGTCGCCGTGCTGGTGCACGCTTCCCCTGAACGAGCCTGGCGGGCGTTCACCGAGCCGGCGTCCATCACCGCGTGGAACTTCGCCAGCCCGGATTGGCATTGCCCGCGCGCGGAGAACGACCTGCGGGAGGGTGGGGCGTTCCGCTATCGCATGGAGGCTCGCGATGGTTCCTTCGGCTTCGAGTTCGAGGGTCGGTTCCTGCAAGTGTCCCCCCCGACCGCGCTGCGCTACTCCCTCGGGCCGGATCGAGAGGTGACCGTGCGGTTCGAGCGGGAGGGAGACTGGACCCGCGTCAGCCAGTCCTTCACGCCGGAGGCCACGCACACCCTCGAGCAGCAGCGGGCGGGCTGGCAGGCGATCCTCGACAACTACAAGGCACACCTGGATACGACGACCAGCCCGGATTGACGCCGCCCCGCCCCGCGCACCATGGCCCGGCTCGGTGGACGCGGCTTCGCGCGGCACCGATATTCCCCGGGGAAGTTCCCCCGTCCACCCCCGGTTCCGGAGCGCCACCGATGTACTTCAAGCAATTCCTCGACGAGAAGGTCGGCTGCGCCTCGTACCTCATCGCGTCGCGTGCGACGCGTGAGGCGGCGGTGGTCGACCCGGCGGTGCAGGTGGAGCCGTACCTCGAACTCCTCGCCCTCCGGGGCTTCACGCTGCGCTACGTCATCGACACCCACGTCCACGCCGACCACATCTCGGGGGCGCGCACGCTGTGCGCGAAGACCGGGGCTACGCACGTCATGCACGAGTCCGCGGTCGTGGCCTATCCGGTGCGTGGACTCGCGGACGGGGAGGAGCTCCCTCTCGGCCAGCTGCGGCTCCGCGCGATGCACACCCCGGGGCACCGGCCCGAGCTCATCTCCCTCATCGTCGTGAACCCATCGCGGAGCGCCGCGCCCTCGATGGTGCTGACGGGAGATTCCCTCCTCGTGGGCGACGTGGGGCGGCCCGACTTCGGCGGCGGCGACGCGGCGCAGCAGTACGCGAGTGTCGCGAAGCTGATGGCGCTCCCCGACTGGGTGGCGGTGTTCCCCGGGCACTTCGAGGGAGCGTGCGGGAAAGGGATGTGCGGACGGCCGAGCACGACGATCGGCTTCGAGCGCCTGTACAATCCGATGCTGCGCCTCGACCGCGAGCCGTTCCTCGCCGCGCTCACCGGCACCGTCCCGGCGCGCCCGCTCAACATGACCGCGATCGAGGCGACGAACCGCGGCACCGCCGACCTTCCCTGGGCGATGCTGACGGAGGACGGGGCGGTGCCCGAGACCGACGTGGCGGGGCTCGCCGCCCTCGGCGCCGGGGCGACGGTGATCGATGTGCGCGAGCCCGAGGAGTACGCGGCGGGCCACCTGCCGGGCGCGCGCAACGTGCCCCAGTGCGACCTGGCGAGTCGCCTCGACGAGCTTCCGCGCGCCGGCGACCTGCACCTCGTCTGCCAGGGCGGGGTGCGCTCGCTGCGGGCGGCGCAGTTCCTCCGGCAGGCCGGGTTCACGAACGTCGTCAGCGTCGCCGGCGGGACGGGGGCGTGGATCGCGGCAGGGCTGCCGGTCGAGCGCGACGAGGCCGCGGCCGCGGGGCGGCGGATCGTCGAGACCGAGTGGGCGCATGCCGGGGCCGCGCCGACGGAGGCCTAGCCGGCCGGGGTCCTTCCCGACCGGGAAGGCGAGGTCGTGGACCGCGTCGCCGCCGCCACCTTGGACAGGGCGCAGTCACCGTCCCCTCTCGCGGCGACCCATTCGTGCGGAGTCCTGTCTCACCCTTGTTCAGCCTCCGCGCCACGCGCTTGAAGGTCGACCTCGCGCCGGGTACGGTCAGGAAGAGCGCCTTAATCGGCGTCGGCGTGACATTCCGCGGGACCGTTCCGGATCACGCGGAATCCCATCTAACTGGGCATGCTGGGCGTCACCACCGGCTGGGCCATCCTTCGGGCCCATCCGGTGGCGTGGATCGGGCCGATCGCATTCCTGGCCTGGCTGACGCGGCTGCAGGTCGTGCCCGAGGAGCGGGCGATGCGGGCGCGGTTCGGGGACGCCTGGTCGCAGTACGCCGCCCGGGTCTCGCGCTGGCTGTGAGGCGAGGGCGAGGCCCGGTGTCGGGTCGAGCATCGTGGGAGCACCATCGTCGCATGATGCTCGACGCCGGCGCAGTCGCGGTCGCCGCGGCCCGCCGCGCGGCGAAGCGGGACGCCGGGCCGGGTGTTCAGGCCGGTGAATGGGGCGCGACCTGAGGGGGCGGCGCGTGGCCCATTGTTTCGCCTGTGATGCCCCCGTCCCGCCCCTGCCCGGGCGTGCGGCGAGGTTGGCGTGTGCCGAGTGCAAGCCACGAGCGCGCCTCGTCGTGGGTGGCGCGTCGCTGGCGGCCCGAGCGAGTGCTGCCTCCCGTTCGCCGTTCCCGTGACGCCACCGGCGTAGATTGATCCCATGACCGCCGCCGCACCCGCCCGCCCCGCCGCCGTCCGCCGCGGCCGCCGGCTCACCCGGCTCACCATCCTCTACAACTCCCTCGAGGCGGTCGCGTCGCTCGTGGCCGGCCTGCTCGCGGGGAGCGTCGCGCTCGTCGGCTTCGGGCTCGACAGCGTCATCGAGGTCACCGCGAGCGGCGCCGCGCTCTGGCGCCTCGGCCACGACGCCGATCCGCGCCGCCGCGAAGTGGCGGAGCACCGCGCCTTGCGCGTGATCGGCTGGTCGTTCCTCGCCCTCGCCGCGTACGTACTGGTCGAGGCGGCGCGCTCGCTCCTTGGGCACGAGGTCCCCGCGCGGAGCGTGCCGGGGATCGCCATTGCGGTCGCGTCGCTCGTGGTGATGCCGCTCCTCGCGCGGGCCAAGCGCAAGGTGGCGGTGGCGCTCGAAAGCCGGGCCATCCGCGCCGAAGCGCGCCAGACCGACATCTGCATGTACCTCTCGGCGATCCTGCTCGGCGGGCTCGTGCTCAACGC
>JBAIWX010000318.1:0-14537 GCA_037916975.1 Gemmatimonadales bacterium | reverse complement strand
TCGGGAACATGAGCCGGGCGCCGACGGCCATCAGCACGACGCAGCCGACCATGGCATAGGTGAGGAACGCGGCCCAGAAGGGACTCTCGGACATGACACCCTCCCGCGGGGACGGCAGTGGAGCGGTCGCTCCGGCGTGATCGCGGATCGGGCGGTGCGCGTCGGGGTGACCGCGGGAAGACGGCGGCCAGCACTCCCAATATTCGTCGCGGCGGGCGAACCGGCAAGACGGCGCCGGGCGCCCGGCCGGGGCGCCGCGCCGCAAGCGGCGGCGGGAGCGGCGGTTGCGCGGCGTCGCGCCGGCGTCAGGGCCAGCGCCGGAGGGTGTACCAGATCTCGCGCGAGGGGACGGCGGCAGCACCGATCGCCTCCTGGAAGGCGGTCCGGAGCCGGGGGGCGTGCGTGGCAAGGTAGCGATCGAGCTCGGCCTGCGAGGCCGCCTCGTAGGTCGTGCGCCAGCGGCCCGGCGCCGCGCGGTCGAAGCGGGCGCCGGTGAAACAGCCGGTGGCGAGCACCTCGGGGATGTGCTCGTCCATCATGTAGCGCTCCAGCCGCTCGCCCTGCGCCGGGTCACCGGTCAGCGTCACCTCGTAGCCGACCATCGCCGTCACCCGCCGTGCCGGAGCGCGCGGGCCCGCCGCGCGGCGAGCCCCGCCATGCCGAGGAGGAGCGCGGCACCGGGCCAGAGCCACCAGAGCTGCCGCTGCCACGCGAGCACGCCGAACTCCGCGGCGCCCAGCGCGCCGAGCACCGCGGTCGAGCGCCAGAGGCGGTAGAGCCGGAGCCGGTGCACCTCGCTCACGGGCGCGGCCACACCTGGTTGCCCCGGTCGGTGTCGGGGTAGAGCCGGTCGGGGTCGATCTCCGCGCGGCGGAACCCGCGCGGCGCCGCGAGCCGCACGGTCACCTTCTTCTGGCCCTCGAGCCAGGCGTCCACCGGCACGGTGTCGCGGCGCGCGAGGGTGTCGGCGCCCTGCAGGAGGAGCGGCACCGGCATCACCGCGCGGCCCCTGTTCTCGAGCGTCACGTCCACCGAGTCGCCGTCGGCGGGGCGCACCTCCACGATCGCCTGGTCGAGCCGCCAGGTCTCGTAGAACCACTCGCGCCAGAACCAGTCGAGGTCCCGGCCCGCGGCCTGGTCCATGGCGTTGAAGAAGTCGAGCGGCGTCGGGTGCCGGTACCGCCACGCGGCGCCGTAGGCGCGGATGCCGCGGAAGAACGCCGAGTCACCGAGCATGGCGCGGAGCATGCCGAGGACGGTCGCCGGCTTGTAGTAGCTCGCGACGCCGTACTGCACCTCGTTCCCGTAGCGGTCGGCGTGGCGCATCATCTCCGGCTCGCCGGCGTACTGCGCCGCCTCGCGGTAGAGGCGCCGGTTCTCGGCGAAGTCGTCGGCGGCGGGGAAGTAGTCGTCGATGGCGAACGACTGGAAGAACTGCGCCATCCCCTCGTCCTGCCACGCGAAGCGCTTCTCGTCGGAGCCGACCTGCATCGGGAACCACATGTGCGCGATCTCGTGTGCGGTGGTCTCGTAGAGCGTGCGCTGCGTCCACGGGCCGCCGATGCAGGTGAGCATCGGGTACTCCATGCCGCCGCAGCTCGCCGGGCCGTCGATGACGGTCATGTGCGGCCACGGGTAGCTCCAGAGGAGCCGCGAGAAGGTCTCCACCGCGTGCCGCGCGTACTTCGCGTCGTCGCCCCAGGCGCTGCGGCGGCGGTCGGGGCGGTAGAGGACGTCCACGCGCGTCGAGTCGGGGTGCCCGTCGCCGTCGCGGTCGCCGACCGCGGCCATCGTCGCGTCCCAGAGCCAGAGCGCCGAGGCGCCCCAGGTCACGTCGCGCACGTTGGTGGCGGTGAAGTGCCACGCGAGCTTCCCGTCGGTGCCGGCGGCGGTGGCGCGGCCCGCGCCGCGGCCGCTGTCGTCCACCACCGCCACGATGCCGGCACCGCGCTCCGCCTCCGCGAGCCGTTCGCGCACCCGCGGGGCGAGCACCTCGTCCGGGTTCCGCAGCGTGCCCGTGGAGGCGACGAGCCACCCCGCGGGCACCGTGAAGGTGACGTCGTAGTCGGCGTAGCCCATGTAGAACTCGCCGTTGCCGAGGTACGGGTCCGCCTGCCACCCGTTCACGTCGTCGTACACGGCGACCTGGGGATACCAGTAGGAGAGGGTGTAGACCTCGGTGTCCTGCCCGCCGCGCGGCGCGCCGTCGGGCGGGATGCGGTAGTTCCACGCGAACTCGAGCGTCGTGCTCGCACCCGGGGCGAGCGGCGCGGGGAGCCGGAGCTCCATCACCGTGCCGGACACCGTCCAGCCGGGACCGGCGGCGACCGAGTCGAGGGCGCGGCCGTCGGCGACCACCTTCGTCACGACCATCCCGCCGAGCTGCGAGGGGACGCGCGTCGTGGTCTTCGCGCCCGGGGCGTAGAGGTTCGGGTAGAGGTGGATGAAGAGCGAGGGCAGCGCGTCGGGCGAGTCGTTGTGATAGGTGACCGTGCCCGAGCCGAGGAGGCGCTTGCTGAGCGGGACGAGCTCCGCACGGAGGCGGTACTCCGCGCGCTGCTGCCAGTAGCGCGGGCCCGGCACGCCGGTGCGGGTGCGGGTGCCGTTCACCACCGCGCTGTCGAACGCGGCCCAGGCCGGGACGCGCCAGGCGGCCCGGTCGCCGGGCAGCACGGCGAGGCCGCCGGCGAGCGCGAGCACGAGGGTTCGGGACAGGGCCATCGGTACGTCTCCCGGCGCCGGTCGAGGGCGCATGTGCATACCCGGGTCCGCGGGCGCGGTTCGCGCCGGCGGGCGCCGGGGTGGACAAGCTAAACGGGGAGACGCCGGGGTGCCGGGCGGCGTGACAGCCGGGGGGCGCCGGGCGACCGTGCCCCGGCGGGACGGGATCAGTGGTGGTGGGGTGCGGCGGGGGACGGCGCGGCAGGGGCCGGGTGCGCGTGCGCGGCGCCGAGGACGCCCTGCCGCACCGCGAGCGACCAGAGCCCCGCCCCCAGCATGAGCGCGGCGACCGCGCGGCGCGCGGCGAGGCCGGACCCCGCGAGGCGGCGGAGTCCCGCCGCGAGGAGGGCGAGCGCCGGGACGGTGCCGAGGCCGAAGAGCAGCATCGCGAGGGCACCGAGCGCCGGGTCGGCGAGGCTCACCGGCACCGCGAGCGCGGCGTAGACCAGGCCGCAGGGCAGGAGCCCGGTCGTCATGCCGAAGAGCACGCGCCAGCCGAAGCCCCCGCGCGCCGCGAGGGCCGCGCCTGCGTGGGCGAGACCCGGCACCGGCAGGCGCGGCTCCGGCAGCAGGCCGGCGAGGCTTCCGGCGAACCAGACGAGGAGGACGAGCGCGACGGCACCCGGCACCCACGCGGGCCCCGGCAGCGCCCGGCCGGCGAGCGCGGCGACGGCGCCCAGCGCGGCGTAGGTCAGCAGCCGCCCGAGGTGCCAGGGGAGCGCGCCCGCGGGGCGGCGGCTGCACGCGGCCGCGAACCCCCCGCACATCCCGGCGCAGTGCGGGCTCCCCACGAGCCCCGCGAGGAGCGCACCGCCCAGCAGTGCCATCATCGCTCGAACTCGGCCGCGAGCATGCGGGGCGGACCCTCGCCCGCGACGGTGCGGATGTCCACGCCGGGCGTCCCGTCCCGTGCGAGACGGCGCTTGAGCAGGGCGACGATCTCCTTCACCGGGAAGGACGCCGGCAGGCTCAGGGTGAGCGCGACGAGCCGGCCGGTCCGCGTGGCGGCGTACCCGGCGATGTGACGTTCCAGCTGCTCGACCTGCTCGTTCACCGTGTACCCGCCCGAGGAGTCCATGCGTCGAGCCCGATGCCGTGGTGTCGAAGGCGCCTGAGCGGCGCGCCATGCAGCGGGGCAACGGCCGTGCCGGGGCGCGACCCGGTGGACCACCTTGCGCCACAACGAGTTACCTTTCCCGTGCAAGGACGGGTTGGGCCGAATCGCACAGCCAGGTGGGGCCGATTTGAACACGTCCGCCAAGCCGCTCGTCCTCGTCTGCGACGACGAGGAGCTGATCCGCTGGTCCATCGCGGCGCACCTCGAGGAGGAGGGCTACGCGACGGTGCAGTGCGCCGACGGTGCCGCATGCCTCGGCACCGTGCGCGAGCGCGCGCCGGCGCTCGTCATCCTCGACCTCAGGATGCCCGGCCTCGACGGCCTCGGCGTGCTGCGCGCGCTCCGCGAGGAGGGGAACCCGGTCCCCGTCATCGTCATCACCGCGCACGGCGGCGTCGAGAGCGCCATCGAGGCGACGCACCTCGGCGCGAGCGCCTACCTCACCAAGCCCTTCGACCTCCGCGAGGTGGCGCTGCAGGTGGAGCGCACCCTGGCCGCCGACCGCCTCCGGCGCGAGGTGGACTACCTCCGCGACCGGGAGCGCGCCGGCTACGGCGAGTTCGTCGGGAGCGCCGCGGTGCTCGCCCCGCTCTTCGCGACGCTCGAGCGGCTCGAGCAGGTGGACGCACCGACCGTGCTCATCACCGGCGAGAGCGGGACGGGGAAGGACGTGATCGCGCGGATGATCCACGCGCGCGGCACGCGGCGCACGGGCCCGTTCATGGAGGTGGACTGCGCCAGCCTGCCGGAGCAGCTCATCGAGAGCGAACTCTTCGGGCACGAGAAGGGCGCCTTCACCGACGCACGCGCCACCAAGCAGGGGCTCTTCGAGGTGGCGCGCGGCGGCGTGGTCTTCCTCGACGAGATCGGCGAGATGTCGCCCGGCACGCAGGCCAAGCTCCTGCGCGCGCTCGAGAACCGCACCTTCAAGCGCGTGGGCGGCGTCGCGAACATCCCGCTCGACGCAGTGGTGGTCGCGGCGACCAACCGGAACCTCCGCGAGGAGGTGAAGGCGGGCCGCTTCCGCGAGGACCTCTTCTTCCGGCTCAACATCATCCCGCTCCACCTCCCGCCGCTCCGCCAGCGGAAGGAGGACATCCCGGCCCTCGTCGCGCAGTTCCTCGAGCGGTTCAGCCGCCAATTCGCGCGGCCGGTCCCGCGGGTGAGCGCCGAGGCGATGGCCCTCCTGCAGGCCTACCCGTGGCCCGGCAACGTGCGCGAGCTCCGGAACGTCTTCGAGCGGATGCTCCTCCTCGTGCAGGGCGACGTGCTCCGCCCCGCCGACCTCCCGCCGGAGATCCGCTTCGCGCAGGGCGCCGAACCCGGGCCGGCGGGGGCGCCGGTATTCACGCTGCCGGAGGAGGGGGTGGACCTCGAGGCGCTCGAGCGGAGCCTCGTGCAGCAGGCGCTCGAGCGGACGGGCGGCAACCAGAGCGCGGCGGCGCGGCTGCTGGGGCTGAGCCGCTACGCGCTGCGGTCGCGGCTCGGCAAGGGAGAGGGCGAGAAGGAGGCCGCGGGATGACGCGCCCGCCGCGCGCGGCTCAGGGGCGCGCGCCGGGGCTGAGCGCGGCGCCGATCCGCCGGAGCAGTTCCGTCGGTTCGTAGGGCTTGGCGAGGATCGGGTCCGCCAGCGGCGGGCCGGCGCCGCCGGGCTCGAGCTCCGCGTAGCCGCTCGAGAAGAGGATCGGAAGGTCCGGCCGGCTGGCGCGGAGCCGCCGGGCCGCCTCGAAGCCGCCCACCTTCGGCATCACCACGTCCAGCAGCGCGAGGTCCACGCGCGCGCCCTCGCGGGCGAGCAGCGCCTCGGCTTCCTCGCCGTTCGCCGCCTCCAGGACCGTGAAGCCGGCGCGCCGGAGCACCTGCGCCGCCAGGCGCCGCACCTCAGGCTCGTCCTCGGCCAGCAGGATCGTGCGGCCGGCGCCGCTCGGCAGGGCGTCGGCCGGCGCCTCGCGCACCGCCGGCCCCGCGGCCGCCGTCGCGGGGAAGAAGAGCCGGAAGGTGCTCCCTTCCCCGGGCGCGCTCTCGACGTGCAGGAAGCCCTCGTGGCGCTGCACCACGCCGTAGACCACGGCGAGGCCGAGGCCCGTCCCCCGCCCCTTCTCCTTGGTGGTGAAGAAGGGCTCGAAGATCCGCTCCCGCGTGGCGGCGTCCATCCCCACGCCCGAGTCCGCCACCGAGAGCCGCACGTAGTGTCCGGGGCGCGCCCAGGGGTTCGCGGCGCACCACGCCTCGTCGAACGCCACCACGTCGAGCAGGATGGCGAGGCGGCCGCCCTCCGGCATCGCGTCACGCGCATTCACGCAGAGGTTGAGGAGCGCCTGTTCCACCTGCGCCGGGTCGGCGTTGATCGGCGGGAGGTTCGGCGCCGCCGCGAAGGTCACCTCGATGTGCTCCCCGATGAGCCGCGTCACCATGCGGAGCAGGCGCTGCACGACCTCGGCGAGGTCCGTCGCCTCCGTCCGGAGCGGCTGCTGGCGCCCGAAGGCGAGGAGCTGGCGCGTGAGCTGGGAAGCCTTTTCCGCGGCGGCGACGACGCGCTCGAGGTCGGCGTCGCGCTCGGCGGGCGTGGCGCCGTCGTCGCGCGCGAGGAGGGCGTGGCCGAGGATGACCTGCAGCAGGTTGTTGAAGTCGTGGGCGATGCCGCCGGCGAGGAGGCCGACCGACTCCATCTTCTGCGCCTGGCGGAGCTGCTGCTCCGCCTCCCGCCGGTCGGTCACGTCCACGCAGATCCCGATCGAGCCGGCGAAGGCGCCGTGCTCGTCGTGCCACGGGGTGCCGCGCACGACGAGCCAGCGCCAGGTCCCGTCGTGCCGGCGGAGCCGGTACTCGAGCTCGAACGCCGCCCGCTGCACGAACGCCTCGCGATAGCGCGACTCCACCCGCGCCCGGTCGTCGGGGTGGACGAGCTCGAGCCAGCCGAAGCCGAGGTCCGCCTCGGCGGGGCGCCCGGTGAAGTCGCGCCAGCCCCGGTTGAAGTAGGCGCGTCGGCCGGCCTCGTCGGCCAGCCAGATGAGCACCGGGGCCGAGTCGGCGAGCAGGCGGAAGCGCGCCTCGCTCTCGCGGAGCCGCTCGCGGGCCGCCACCTCGGGCGTGATGTCGCGCCCGACGGCCTGGTAGGCCAGGACGGTGCCCCGCTCGTCCCGGACCGGCGCGCTCACCCAGTGGAACCAGCGGGCCCGGCCGTCCGCGCGCACGACCTGGTTCTCGGTGACGAGGGACCGCTCGCCGCCCACCATCGCCGCGATCGCGTCACGGACCGTCGCCCGCGCGTCGGGCGGCACGAGTTCCAGCACCGACCGGCCCACGAGCGACTCCGGCGGCTCGCCGTAGAACTCCGCGTACGCCCGGTTCACGAAGGTGAGCGTGCCGTCTCGGTCGAAGCGGCAGACGAGGTCCTCCCCTTCCTCGGTGACCGACCGGTACAGCGCCTCGCTCGTGCGCAGGCGCGCCGCGGTCCGCAGGCGCTCCGCGTCGAGCGCGCCGATGAAGAGGACGATGGCGGCGGCGACGGCAAGGTACACCCCGAGGAACAGCGGCACGTGTGCCGGCGTGCCGAGGACGAAGGGCCCGTGGCCCGAGGCGGTGGCCGTGGCCGCGGCGAGGCCGAGGACCAGCGCGGCCACCGCGCCCGCGGAGCGCCCGAGCCGGAGGGTGAGCCACGCGAGCGGGGCGAAGGGGAGGAACGCGAGGGGCTCCCCGTTCGAGTCGCCCAGCACCACCGGTACGCCGAAGGCGATGCCGAGGGTGGCAATGAAGAGGACGACGC
This sequence comes from Gemmatimonadales bacterium, assembly GCA_037916975.1. Lineage (GTDB taxonomy): Bacteria > Gemmatimonadota > Gemmatimonadetes > Gemmatimonadales > GWC2-71-9 > JAGGAG01. The sequence continues at coordinate 6,933 of JBAIWX010000318.1, read as the reverse complement.
TCCCGATCCGCTCGGTGCGGGAGGCGCGGGCCCCGACGGCGCGCAGCTCCTCCCGGTTCAGCGTGAGCGCCAGCGGCAGCACCAGCAGGGCGCCGGCAAAGTCACCCACGAGCCAGGTGCGCCAGTTCGCCGAAGCGTCGGCCCACGCCAGCACGCCCGTGACGGTGAGCGCCGCGACGCCGAGCGTCGCGCTCGCGAGCGCGGTCACCGTCACCGCGAGCAGCACCCGCCGCGCCGCGCGCACCGTGACCCGGTCCGGTCCCCACCGGCCCGTTTCGCCGGCCGCCAGGGCACCGAGAACCGGGGCCAGCGTGATCGCCACGGCCCCGAGCAGGGCGCCGGCGAGCGGGGTGTGGTGCAGCGACGAGAGGAGCGCACCGGCGAGGATCCCCGGCCACACGCGCAGGCCGAAGCGCAGGAGCAGCGCGAGCGCGACGCCCGCGGCGGGATAGAACGGCGACACGTTCCCGAAGCGGATCCCGAAGAGCAGCCCCGTCTCCTCGGCGGCGGCGTAGGCGCCGGCGACCAGCAGCAGCAGGAACAGCCGACGCTCCCCCGGCCCGGGGGAGCCCGGTGCGGCGGATGGGACGGGGTTGGTGTCGGTCGTCGGCTCGGTCATCGGCGTCGCGGCGCGAGTCCCCGCCCGGAGTTATCGGCAGGCCGGGGTCGATGACCTTGAATATTTCTTCTGGGACGGCGCCGCGCCATCCGCGGCGGCCGGGTTGGGCCGCCCAAGCGGGCACCGGGGGGCCCCGCCCCCGGCGCCGTCAGCGCCCCGGCGCCTCGGGCAGCTCGAGCTCGAACGCCGCGCCCGCGAGCGGTCCCTGTACCAGCGCGAGCCGCCCGCCCATCGCCTGCGCGAGCTGGCGACTGATGGCGAGCCCGAGCCCGGTGCCCTGGGTCTTCGTCGTGAAGAACGGCAGGAAGATGCTCTCGCGCAGCTCGGCCGCCACGCCGGGTCCCGAGTCGCTCACGCGGATGCGGCCCGGGGCGATGCGGACGAGCACCTCGCCCCCCGGCCCCGCGGCCTGGGCGGCGTTCTGGACGAGGTTGAGGACGACCTGCTGGACGTGATGGGGGTCGGCGACGGCGTGGCCGGCGCCCTCGATCCCGATGCGCACGCCCGGGTGCTCGCGCTCCACGAGCTCGACGACGCCGCGGCTCGCCTCGCCGAGGTCCACCGTGGCGAGGCGCGGCTCGGCGGGGCGCGCAAAGGCGAGGAGCTCGCTGATCATCGCGTTGAGGCGCTGGATCTGGCCCTCGACCTTCTCCATGACCGGCCGGCGCGCGTCCGCCGCCGGCAGCGAGCGGGCGATCACCTGCACCGCCCCGGAGATCCCGGCGAGCGGGTTGCGGAGCTCGTGCGCGACGGCGGCGCTGAAGGCGCCGAGTTGGGCGAGGGCCTCCGCCTGCCGGAGGCGCGCCTCGGTGTCGATCGCCTCGGTCATCTCCTCGACGTGGAGCAGCGCCCGCGCCTGCGGGTGCTCGAGGGGCACGACGGTGACGCGGAAGCTCCGCGGCCGGCCGTCGAGCGCCGCGTCCACGCGGAGCAGGCTGATCTCGCGCCCCGTCGCGAGGGCGCGCGCGAGGTTCGCCTCGAGGTCGGCCGCCGCGACGAGGGGCGCGGGGAGGACCTCGAGGTAGTGGCGCCCGGTCACCTCGTGGAGGCCGAGCATGCGCGCGGCGGTCGCAGTGGTGGCGGTGACGCGGCCGTGCCCGTCCACGAGGAGGACGGTCACGGGCATGTTCGAGACGATGAGCTCCTGGAGCGAGGCGAGCTGCCGCTCCTCGCGCGCCTCGACGTAGGTGCAGGTCATGATGGCGAGGTCCATCGCGGTGACGCGCTGGATGCTCCCCGCGAGCGCGACCTGCGCCTCGGGCGGCGCCACCTCCGCGGCCACGTCGCAGAGGTCGTCGCGGAGGACGCTCATCGCCGTGAACATGTAGCGCGCGGGGAGCCCCACCTGCACGTGCACGCGCCCGATGCGCTGCTGGCGCGCGTAGTAGTCGTAGTCGTGCGGGCCCACGCAGAGCTGGCGGATCCAGGTGCGGAGGGTGCCCTTGAGGCGGTGCACCTGGGCCTCGTCCCGCATGACGGCCATGGCGCCCGGGGTCGCCTGGATCTTCTCGTAGAAGTGGTCCACGATCCGGTCGAGCCGGCGCTCGACGGCGGGCCAGAGGTCGCGAAGCCGGGCGGCGTCCTCGGGCCGGTAGCCGAGGTAGGCCTTCAGTTCATCGAGCTCGTGCGGGGCGGGCGCGGTCATGAAGGGAGGATAAAGGTGGGCCGAACGGCCCACCAGCGTGTGTGGAATTCCGCACGGCGGCCCGCGAGGCCACGGGGCAAGTCGTGTGCTCGCATGGCGTTGGGGGCATGCACCATCTGGTACGTGTCCTGCTTTCCGGGAGGGCCGGGGACGCGTCTTCCCCGCATCCCGGACCAATCTACCGAGCGAGCGACCCGTGGCTTCAGCCCAATCCCTCGACCCGTCCCGCGCCGGCCTCGCGCTGGCCCCGGACGGCACCGACTACGACGAGGACATCGTCAAGATGTTCCTCACGGCCACCGTGACGTGGGGCGTGGTCGGGATGCTGGTCGGCGTGATCATCGCCCTGCAGATCGCGTGGTGGAAGGCGAACCTGGGGCTCCCGTGGACCACGTTCGGGCGGCTGCGGCCGCTCCACACGAACGCGGTGATCTTCGCGTTCGGCGGGAACGTGGTGTTCACGGCGATCTACTACTCGATGCAGCGGCTGCTCAAGGTCCGGATGTGGAGCGACGCGCTGTCGCGGTTCCACTTCTGGGGGTGGCAGCTCATCATCGTGGCGGCGGCGATCACCCTCCCGCTCGGGCTCACCGAGGGGAAGGAGTACGCCGAGCTGATCTGGCCGATCGACGTGGCGATCGCGGTGGTCTGGGTGGCGTTCGCGATCAACTTCTTCGGCACGGTCGCGACGCGGAAGGTGCAGCACATGTACGTCGCGATCTGGTTCTACATGTCGTTCGTGATCACGATCCCGGTGCTGCACATCGTCAACAGCCTCGCGGTGCCGGCGACGCTCACCCGGAGCTACCCGATCTACGCGGGGCTCACCGACGGGCTGGTGCAGTGGTGGTACGGCCACAACGCGGTCGGCTTCTTCCTCACGACCCCGTTCCTCGGCCTCATGTACTACTTCCTCCCGCGCGCCGCGGAGCGGCCGGTGTACAGCTACCGGCTCTCGATCATCCACTTCTGGGCGCTGGTCTTCCTCTACATCTGGGCGGGGCCGCACCACCTGCTCTACTCCGCGCTGCCGGAGTGGGCGCAGACGCTCGGCATGGTGTTCAGCATCATGCTGATCGCGCCCTCCTGGGGCGGCATGCTGAACGGCCTCCTCACGCTCAAGGGCGCGTGGCACCGCGTGCGGCAGGACCCGGTGCTCAAGTTCATGGTCGTGGCGGTCAGCTTCTACGGCATGAGCACCTTCGAGGGCCCGATGATGTCCATCCGGGCGGTGAACCTCCTGTCGCACTACACGAACTGGACGATCGGCCACGTCCACTCGGGCGCGCTGGGCTGGGTGGGGATGGTGAGCTTCGGGATGCTCTACTGGCTCGTGCCGCGCCTGTGGCGCCGCGAGCTCGCGTTCCCGGCGTGGGCCACGACGCACTTCTGGCTCGCGACGATCGGGATCGTGCTCTACACCGTGTCCATGTGGGCGGCGGGGCTCACCGAGGGGCTCATGTGGCGCGCGCTCGACGACGCGGGCCAGCTCAAGTACCCGAACTTCGTGGACATCGTCCACCAGCTCGACCCGTTCTACTGGCTGCGCCTGGCGGGCGGGACGCTGTACCTCGCCGGGATCATCATGATGGCCATCAACTTCATCGCGACGGTGCGGGCGACGGCCCCGGCGCCGGCCGCGGCCGCCCGCGCGGCCGCCTGAGGAGCGCACCATGGCGAACCAGACCGGGCAGCAGGACGGCTTCCACCGGCGGGTGTTCGAGGGGAAGCTCGGCGTCTTCGCGGTGGCCACCACGATCGCCATCCTGATCGGCGGCCTCGTGGAGATCATCCCGATGTTCACGGTGACGGCGGGCCCCGAGCACCTCGCGGGCGTCACGCCCTACACCCCGCTCGAGGTCGCGGGCCGCGACATCTACATCCGCGAGGGGTGCTACACCTGCCACTCGCAGATGGTGCGGCCGACCCGCGCGGAACTCCTCCGCTACGGCGAGTGGTCGCGCGCGGGCGAGTACATCTACGACCACCCCTTCCAGCTCGGCTCGCGGCGCATGGGGCCGGACCTGCAGCGGGTCGGGGGCAAGTACCCCGACGCATGGCACTACGAGCACATGCGGAACCCGCGTGCCACGTCACCGGGGAGCGTGATGCCGACCTACCCGTGGCTGCACGAGGCGCGGCTCGACCCGGCCGACGTCCAGGCCTCGGTGCGGGCGCTCGCGAAGGTGGGGGTGCCCTACACGCCGGAGCAGGTCGCGGGCGTGCCGCAGCAGCTCCGCGAGCAGGGCGAGGCGATCGTCGGCCGACTGGCGCAGGCGGGGATCAAGGCCGAGCCCGACCGCGAGATCATCGCGCTCATCGCCTACCTGCAACGGCTCGGCAAGGACGGGAAGGCCGCGATCCAGGCCGCCGAGGCGCGGCAGCAGGCGGCGCGATGAACCCGCTCAAGGCGGCCGCGACCACCGCGGCGTACGGCTGGGTGATGGGGGTCATGACGGCGGTCTTCCTCGCCGTCTTCGTGGGGTGGGCCTGGTGGGCCTGGCGGCCCGCCAACCGCCGGGCCATGGACGAGGCGGCGATGCTGCCGCTCAACGACGGGGGGGAACGGTGAGCCGAGCGAAGCCGGAGCGCGACCGCGTCCTCGGCCACGCCGACGAGGCGGACGGCATCGAGGAGTACGACAACCCGCTGCCCGACTGGTGGCTGGGCCTCTTCTGGATCACGATCATCTGGGCGGGCGCCTACGCGACGTACTTCCACTTCGTGAGCCACCAGTCGCAGCGGAAGTGGCTTGCCGCCGAGATCGCCGAGGCGGAGCAGCGCTGGCCGCGGCCGAAGGAGACGGGGACGGTGGAGGTCACGCCGGCCACCGTGGCCGCCGGGAAGGAGATCTTCCAGCAGAACTGCGTCGGCTGCCACGGCGCCGACGGGCAGGGGGGCATCGGCCCGAACCTCACCGACACGGTGTGGATCCACGGCGGGACGAAGGCCGACATCCTCCACACGATCACCGTCGGCGTGCCCGAGAAGGGGATGCCGACGTGGGGCCAGATGATCGGCCCCGACAAGGTCGCGAAGGTGGCGGCCTACGTGATCGACCACAACGGCCACGTCACGCAGTAGGCGCGGCCACGCGAGCGCGCCGCCCGGGGGGCGGCGCGCCGGAGCGAGGCGGGACGACCATGCTGGGCTTCGTCGGGAACCGGAACTGGGTCTATCCGCAGGCGATCCACGGGACGTGGACGCGCCTGCGCTGGGCGACGTTCGCCCTCCTGCACCTGATCCTCTTCGTGACGCCGTGGATCCCGGTCGGCGGGCATCCCGCGGTGCGGGTGGACCTCCCCGGGCGCACCCTCTACGTGCTCGGCCAGATCTTCACGGCGGCGGACACGATCTTCCTGCTGCTCCTCCTCCTCTTCCTCGCGTTCTCGCTCTTCTTCTTCACCTCGCTCCTTGGCCGGGTCTGGTGCGGCTACGCCTGCCCGCAGACCGTGTTCCTCCACACGATCGTCCTCCCCCTCGAGGAATGGATCGAGGGGTCGCGCAACCAGCGGATGAAGCGGGACCTGGGCCCGTGGACGCTCGACAAGGCCTGGCGGAAGGGGCTCAAGTGGGCGCTCTTCGCCGCCCTCGCCGGGCTCGTCTCGGCGGCCTTCACCGTGTACTTCACCGGGCCGCGGGCCTTCTGGACCGGGCAGGCGGGGAGCACCGCCTACACGATCTGGGCGATCTTCGCCGGCGCCTGGTTCCTCGACCTCGCCTGGTTCCGGGAGCAGTTCTGCAACTACCTCTGCCCCTACGCCCGCTTCCAGAGCGTGCTGGCGGACGACGAGAGCCTGGTCGTCACGTATGACCCGCGCCGCGGCGACCCGCGGGGCGGCCCCTCGGCGAGGGCCGAGGGGCGCTGCATCGAGTGCAACAAGTGCGTCGCGGTGTGCCCGCAGGGGATCGACATCCGCAACGGCTTCCAGCTCGAGTGCATCGCCTGCGCGCGGTGCGTGGACGCGTGCGCGTCGGTGATGTCGAAGCTCGGGCACGAGACGCTCGTGGACTACGGCACCCTCGCGGCGCTCGAGGGGAAGCGGGTGCGCCGGCTCCGGCCGCGGACCGTCGTGTACGCGGGGCTCCTCACGGGCCTCGCGGCGGCGGCGGCCGTGCTCCTCGTGACGCGCACGCCGATCGAGGCGCAGGTGGGGCGGCTCCCCGGCTCGCTCTTCACCGTGGACGGGGACGGCTGGGTGCGGAACACCTACATGCTCCGCATCAGCAACAAGCAGGCGGGCACCGCGCGCGTGCCGTACACCGTGCAGGTCGAGGGGCTCCGGGACGCGCAGGTCCTCGCGCAGCCGGTCGAGCTCGCGAGCGACGAGAGCCGGGTCCTCCCGCTCGTCGTCCGGGTCCGCCCCTCGGAGCACATGGAGCGGACCATCCCGATCCGCGTCCGCGTGGCCTCGCCACGCGCCGCGGTGACCCTCGACGCCACCTTCAAGACGCCCGGAGAGGTCGATGACGACCACCCCTCGGTCAACTGAGCCCGGCGGGCGGTCGCCGTGGCCGCTGATGATCGCGCTCAGCTTCGCCATCGTGATCGCGATGAACGTGCTCTTCGCCTGGGTGGCGGTGCACGGGCGCGACCCGGTCGTCGCCACGTACACGACCGAGGCGCGGTGAGCGCCGACGGCCGGCCGGCGGCGGGGCCCGGCGCGGC
>JBAIWX010000317.1:0-10208 GCA_037916975.1 Gemmatimonadales bacterium | reverse complement strand
CGCCCGCGAGGCCGCCGAGCGCACCCGCATGCTGCTCGCCGACCTCGGCGCGATGATCCACTTCGACTACGACAAGTCGGACGTCCGGTCCGAGGACGCGGCGCTCCTCGACCGCAAGGCGGCGATCCTCGCCGCCAACCCCGCGCTCCGCATCCGCATCGCGGGCCACTGCGACGAGCGCGGTTCGGACGAGTACAACCTCGCCCTCGGCAACCGGCGCGCGGCGGCGGCCAAGCGCTATCTCGAGAACAAGGGCATCGACGGCAGCCGCATCGAGACCGTCTCGTACGGCGAGGAGCGGCCCCTCGTGCAGGGCGCGGACGAGTCGGCGTGGTCGCAGAACCGGCGCGACGAGTTCGACGCCACCGCCGGCGCCGCGGACCTCAAGGCGCCGCAGTGAGGCGCCTGCTCGGGGCGGCCGCCTGCGCGGCCGCCCTGGCCGCCTGCGCCACGCCCGGGCAGGTGCGCCAGGTGGAATCGCAGGTCCAGCTCCTGCGCGCCGAGCGCGCGCGGGACGACTCGGCGCGCGCCGCGCAGCTGCGCGTGGTGCTCGCACTCCAGGAGCGGCTCATGGACTCGCTCATGAGCACGCGCCGCGCCCTCGCCGCCGTCAAGGGCGACGTCGCCAACGACCTCTACGACATCCAGCAGCAGCTGGTCCAGCTCCAGGAGCTCACCGGCCAGAGCCAGCAGCGGCTCACCGAGCTCCGGGCGCAGCTCGAGGCCCGCGCCGAGCAGCTGCAGGCGGCGCCCGCCCCGGCGGCCGCGGCGCCGGGTGATACCGCGGGCGCCCCGGCGGCCCAGCCCGCCGCGCCCTCCGCCAGCCCGGCGCAGGTCTACGAGGCCTCGCTCCAGCAGCTCCGCCGCGGGAGCACCGCCACGGCGCGCGCCGGCTTCCAGGAGCTCCTGCGCGCCTACCCGAACGACGCCCTGGTGCCGGACGCCCTGTACTTCCTCGGGCAGAGCTTCGGGGCCGAGGCGCCGGACTCGGCGGCCGCGTACTACCGGCGCGTGGCGAAGGACTGGCCGAAGTCGAACCGCGCCCCCGCGGCGCTCTACAACCTCGGCCTCCTCGCGGAGCGGCGGAAGGACACCGCGGGGGCCCGGGAGGCCTACCAGCAGGTGATCAAGGCCTACCCGCGCGCCGAGGAGGCGGGCCTCGCGCGGGACCGGCTCAAGTCCCTGGGCCGCTGAGCCCGGGCGGCGCAGGCAGATGACGGCCCCCGGCGGGGAGATGCCCTTCCTGGAGCACCTCGAGGAGCTCCGGTCGCGGATCCTCCGTTCGCTGGGGGCCCTCGTCGTCGGCTTCGGGATCGGGCTCTGGATCGTCGAGCGCTTCCGGCTCGTCAGCGTCCTCAAGGGCCCGATCGACGCCTACCTCCCCACCGGCAAGCTCACCGTGCTGAGCCCGACCGAGCCGGTGGTCATCGTCTTCAAGCTGGGCTTCGTGGTGGGGCTCGTGCTCGCCTCCCCCGTGGTCATCTGGCAGGTCTGGGCCTTCCTCGCCCCCGCGCTCTACGAGCGGGAGCGGAAGGTGGTGGTGCCCGCCCTGCTGGCGGGGCTGCTGCTCTTCCTGGTCGGGGGCGCGCTCGGGTGGGTCTTCGTGGTGCCGCAGGCGCTCCGGGTGCTCTTCAGCTTCCAGTCGGAAGCGCTGACGCCCATGATCACCTACGACGCCTACTTCGACTTCATCCTGCAGATCGTCCTCGCCCTCGGCATCTCCTTCGAGCTGCCGCTCGTCATCATCATCCTCGCCTCCCTCGGCGTCGTCTCGCCGGCGGGGCTGCACCGCTTCCGGCGCTTCGCCATCGTGGGCTCCTGCATCGCGGGCGCGGTGCTCTCGCCGGGGACGGACATCATCTCGATGATCATGATGACGATCCCGCTCATCCTCCTCTACGAGGTGGGCGTGGCGGGCTCGATCCTCATCCACCGCCGCCGGCTCCGCCAGCGCTACCCGGTGGCGCCGTTCGTGGTGCTCCTCGCCGCGCTGGCGGGGCTCGCGGCCCCCGCCCGGGCGCAGCAGGCGCCGGGGAAGCCGGCGGCGCAGGACACCGCCGCGCGGCGTCCCGCGGCCGCCGCGGCGCGCGACACCACGCGCGCCCCGCCGGGCCAGCCGGTGGACTCCGCCACCGCCCGCCGCCTCGGCCTCCCCACCGCCCCCTCGCACACCTTCGCGCCCGAGGATTCCGCCTACCGCGAACTCCTCGGCCGCCCCGGCTACACCGTCACCAAGTTCCGCGGCGACACCGCCACCATCCTCGTGGAGGAGAAGCGGCTCGAGCTCGACGGCGGCGCCATGACGGAGCGCGAGGGCGCGACCATGGAGGCGGACAACATCACGTACGAGGAGCGCGCCTGCGCCCTCGACGCCCGCGGCGACCCGAAGCTCTTCAACGAGGGCCAGGTGCTCGTCGGGGACGGGATCCGCTACGACACCTGCCGCCGCCGCGGCGTGGTCCGCGAGGCCCTCACCACGTTCAAGGAGCAGGCGACCACCTGGTACCTGCGCGGCGACGTGGCGCGGGACTCGGTGGCCAACCGGATCTTCGCCGGGCACGGCCAGATCACCAGCTGCGACCTCCCGGTGCCGCACTACAGCTTCGCGGCCCGCAAGATCAAGTGGGTCTCGAAGACCGCGCTCGTCGCGCGGCCGGTGGTGCTCTACGTCCGCGACGTGCCGGTGGCTTGGTTCCCGTTCATCTACCAGGACCTGCGGCCGGGCCGCCGCTCGGGCATCCTGGTCCCGCAGGTCGGGCTCAACGACATCGTCCGGTTCTCGAGCGGCTACCGGCGCCAGATCACGAACATCGGCTACTACTGGGCCACGAACGACTACATGGACGTCACCGGGCGGCTCGACTGGTTCGCGCGCCGGTACGTCCAGTACGGCGCGTCCATGAACTACCGGGTCCTCGACCGCTTCCTGAGCGGCTCGATGGCCGTGGACCAGACACGCGAGAGCGGGCCCACGGGCGGGGTCAACACGAGCATCCGGTGGGACCACCGGCAGCAGTTCGACCTCACCACCTCGCTCAACCTGGGGCTCAACTACGTCACCAACACGCGGGTCGTGAACCAGAACGCCATCGACCCGAACCTGAACACCCAGCAGATCCGGAGCCAGCTCAACTTCTCCAAGCGCTTCCGCTGGGGCACCGTGAGCGTCGGCGGCAACCGGTTCCAGAACATCAGCGACGGCAGCCGGACCGAGCAGCTGCCCTCGTTCAACATCGCGCCCAAGCCCTTCGCGCTCGGGAGCAGCGCCACCTGGTCCCCCGGCCTCAGCATCTCGCGCGACCTCGCCGCGAACCAGCTCCTCGGCAAGGCGCTCGTCGTCGGCCCCACCGGCCAGGTGGACACCGTGGAGGCCCGGCGCACCACGCGCACCTTCGCGGCTAACCTCGACACCCCGTTCCGCTTCGGGGCCTTCAACTGGGCGAACGCCATCCGGTACACCGACCGGAACCAGGACGGCCTCGACTCGGTGCGCTACCGCGTCCCGGACCCCTCCACCGCGGACCCGAACGACTCCGTCACCGTCACCCGCTTCGTCACCAACCAGTTCCAGTCGGAGTTCGACTGGAACACGGGGATCAACCTCCCGCTCCTGTTCCGAAGCACCTGGAAGCTGCAGCCCACCGTCGGCATCACGAACACCACGGGTGGCGCCTTCGCCATCCGGAACCGGCAGACGAACGGCCAGTGGGTCACGCAGGGGAAGCGCGTCCTCCTCAGCCTGAGCGCCGCCCCGACCTTCTTCGGGTTCTTCCGGCTCCCCTTCGTGCACGGGGTGCAGCGGGTCCGGCACAGCATCAACCCGATCCTCAACTACAGCTACGCGCCCGAGGCCACCGTCAACGAGGCGTACGCGCGCGCAGTGAGCCAGCCCGGGCAGATGGCCGTCCTGCGGAGCCCCGCGCAGCAGCTCCTCACGCTGTCGCTGCAGCAGACCTTCGAGGGGAAGGTCCACGCCGCCCGGCCCTCGCGGCCGGGCCAGCCGAGGGACACGATCGGCGTCCCCGACACCGCGACGCGCAAGATCCGGCTCCTCAGCATCCAGACGAGTTCGTTCGCCTACGACTTCGAGCAGGCGAAGCGGCCGGGCCGTACCGGCTTCACGACGCAGACGATGACGAACTCGTTCCTGAGCGACCTCCTGCCCGGCTTCAACCTGAGCCTCACGCACGATCTCTGGCGCGGGCAGGCCGGAAGCGACACCGCGCGCTTCTCCCCCTTCCTGACCGCGGTGAACGCGAATTTCTCGCTCAACCAGGCCACGATCCGCCGCCTCCTCTCCTCGGTGGGACTCGTGAAGGCGGCGGAGCCCGGCGCGGCCGGCGCCGCGGAACAGCCGACCCGGCCCTACACGGCGGACCTCGGGCTCCGGCAGTCGTTCCGGCCGGGCTCCTTCTACTCGACTAGCCAGTTCAGCCAGGGGCGCGGCCGCGGCTTCACCTCGAGCTTCAACCTCACCATCTCCCGCTCCCGTCCCCCGAGCGGCGTCGCGAGCCCCTTCGTCGCGCCCGCCCGGAAGAACCTCGGCTACAACCTGGGCTTCTCGCCCACCGCCTTCTGGTCGGTCTCCTGGAGCGGCCAGTACGACATCGGGTCGCGGCAGTTCGTGTCGCAGACGGTGCGGCTCGAGCGGGACCTGCACGAGTGGCGGGCGGCGTTCAACTTCGTCAAGAACGCGAACGGCAACTTCGCGCTCTTCTTCTCGATCTTCCTGACGGACCTGCCCGACCTCAAGTGGGACTACCAGCAGACCACGATCGAGCAGTGAGCGGCCCCGGGGTGTCCCTCCGCCCGGACGCCCCGCTGCCGCACCGCGGGGACAGTCGGGGGGCCCTGACCCCCGGAATCCTGCGGATCCGCGCTGGCACGACCCCTGCCTCCCGGCTCGGGCAACCCGTGCCGAGGCTCCTCGCATGCGTCGCTGGTCCCTGGTCCTGCCCGCGGTCCTCCTCGCGGCCTGCTCCACCGTCGAATCGAACGGCCCCGGCGGCGGCGTCCTGCCCGCGCCGAGCGGCCTCTCCTATCAGGTGACGTCGGGTGGCCCCGGCTCGGCGCCGGTCGCGACCCTCCTGCGCTGGAACGACAACACCGACCCGCGGCTCGCGTCGTGGAACGTGTACAGCCGGGCCACGACGAGCGGCGCCTGGAAGCTGCGGGGCACCACCACGAGCCCCAGCTTCAGCGACGCCGGCGTGCCCGAGCTCCAGTACTACGTGACGGCGGTGGATAATGGCGGGTTCGAGTCGCCGGGGAGCGCGGTGGTGACCGTGGACGAGCGCCTGCAGCTGCCCGCGCCGGCCGCGCTCACCACCACGAGCCTCGACGGCGCGATCGCGCTCAGCTGGAGCGACAACCCGTTCCAGAGCGACCCGCAGGGGTTCAAGGCCTATCACGTGTACAGCACCACCTACGACCTCGATCGCGACCAGTGCGGGGCGACCTGGGCGCTCGAGGGCACGACGGTCGCGCCCGAGTTCGTGGCGGGCGCGCTCGTGAACGGCCAGCCCCGCTGCTTCGGCGTCTCCGCCGTGTCCATCGAGGGGTTCGAGAGCCTCTGGTCGCCGGTCCGGGACGACACCCCGCGCCCCGACGCCCGGAACGTGGTGGTCTACGCCGCGCAGGCGCAGGCCGCGCAGAGCGGTTTCCGGTTCTGGCGGGACCTGAACGGCGACGGCCAGGTGCAGCCCGCGGAACTCGGCCTCGTGGGGGCGAACGACGCGAACGTCGCCGACTTCGTCGTGACGCGGGACGGGGCGGGCAACCTCTTCCTCGCCCCCGCGCGCACCGGCACGCAGGTGCGCGTGTACGGGACTGCGCCGGTGCCCGACCTCACGAGCATCGACGTGGCGCCGGTGGGCGGCTACAGCACCCTCGCCGCGCAGGCGCTCCCGGGCTGGGGCTACGTCTTCCAGATGCCGGGCGGCGACGGCTTCCTCCGGTACGGCGCGGTGCGGGTGACGCACGTGGGCCGCGACTTCCTGATCCTCGACTGGTCGTACCAGACCGATCCGGGGAACCCGCAGCTCATCGTCGCACGGTAGGACGGGACGGGAGGACGCGAACCGGGCGGGTCGGCCGACAGGGCCGGCCCGCCCGTTCGCCTCCCGGGAGCCGGCACCCCCCGCCTATCTTCCCGCCATGCCGACCCCCCTCGTCCTCGACGGCCGTTCGCTCACGATCGCGGACGTCGTGCGCGCCGCGCGCGATCCCACCGTGCCCGTCACGTCCGACCCCGCCGCGCGCGCCCGCCTCGCCGCGAGCCGCGCCCTCGTCGAGCGTGCGGTCGCGGGCGGCGAGACCATCTACGGCATCAACACCGGCTTCGGCAAGCTCGCCAACGTGCGCATCGCCCCGGGCGAACTCGACGCGCTGCAGGCGAACCTGATCCGGAGCCACGCCGCCGGCGTGGGGGACCTCCTGCCCGCCGACGTGGTGCGCGCGGCGATGATCCTGCGCGCGAACGTCCTGCTGCGGCCCACGAGCGGGGTGCGTCCGGAGCTCGTGGAGGCGCTCCTCGCGCTCCTGCGCGCGGGGCTCGTGCCCGCCGTGCCGGAGCAGGGAAGCGTCGGTGCGAGCGGCGACCTCGCGCCGCTCAGCCACATCGCGCTGGTGCTCATGGGCGAGGGCCGGCTCGCCGACGGCCGGCCCGCGGCGGACGCGCTCGGGGAGGCGGGGCTCGCACCCTTCCGTTTCGCGCCGAAGGAAGGGATCTCGTTCATCAACGGGACGCAGGCCCAGACGGCGCTCCTCGCGCTGCTCGTGCACGATGCGCTCGCCGTGTGGCGCACGGCGGTCGCCGCCTCGGCGATGAGCCTCGAGGCGCTGCGGGGGACCCCGGTGCCCCTCGATCCGCGGATCCACGAGGCCCGGCCGCACGACGGGCAACGGGAGGCGGCGCGGCTCATGCGCGAGTGCCTCGACGCGAGCGAGATCCGCGAGTCGCATCGCGAGAACGACCCGCGCGTGCAGGACGCCTACAGCCTGCGCTGCGCCCCGCAGGTCGCGGGCGCGGTGCTGGACGCGATCCGCTTCGCCGAGCGCGCCGCCGCGGTCGAGCTGAACGCCTCGACCGACAACCCGCTGGTCTTCGACACGGGCGAGGTGATCTCCGGGGGCAATTTCCACGGGCAGCCGGTCGCGCAGGCGCTCGACGTGCTGGCGATCGGGCTGGTCACGCTGCAGGCGATCGCGGAGCGCCGCGTGGAGCGGCTGGTGAACCCCGACCTCTCGCAGGGGCTCCCCGCCTTCCTGACCCGGGACCCGGGGCTCTCGTCGGGGTTCATGATGGTCCAGATCACCGCGGCGTCGCTGGTCGCGGAGTCCCGGACCCTCGCGATGCCCGCGAGCATCGGGTCGATCCCCACCGACGCCAACCAGGAGGACTTCGTTCCCATGGGCATGGCGGCGGCGTACAAGGCCCACCGGATCCTGCGGAATGCCGCCCGGGTGGTGGCCGCCGAGATCCTGTGCGGCGCACAGGGGCTCGAGTTCCACCGTCCCCTGCGGGCCGGGCGAGGTGTCGAGGAACTGTACGCCCGGGTGCGGCAGGGGCCCGCCGGCGTGTCGGCCCTCGAGGCGGACCGCCCCCCGGCCCCGGACCTGGAGCGGCTCGCGGCCCGGGTCCTGGCCGGGGAGTTGGCGCCCTGAGGCCGGTTCGTGCTTGCCCCGGGACGCCGGGGGCCCGTAACTTTCACGATCCGGCGTAACTGTCGTTCGCCCATCACGTTCCCGACGCCCGACCGAGCCGAATGAATCTCGAGAAACTCAAGGACACGGCGCGGAAGTACGAGCAGAAGGAGGATTGGCGGCGGGCGATCGACGTCTACCTCAAGGCCATCGGCGAGTTCGAGTCGGGCAACGATCCGCATCCCGACCTTTCGCTCTACAATCGCGTCGGCGACCTGTACATGAAGGTCAACGATGCGGCCGCGGCGGTGCGATCCTACGAGCGCGCTGCCGATCTCTACACCGAGCAGGGCTTCCTCAACAACGCCATCGCGCTGTGCGGCAAGATCCTCCGGGTGAACCCCGGACGGTTCCAGACGTACTACAAGCTGGCGCAGATCCACGCGCGCAAGAACATGCTCGTGGACGCGAAGCGGAACCTGATCGAGTACCTCGAGCGGATGAACCAGGCCGGGCAACTCGACGCCGCGTTCGACTCCGTGAAGGTGTTCGCCGACCAGTTCTCGGCGAACCAGGAGATCCGCATGATGCTCATCGAGCTGCTCCGGGCGGCGTCGCGGGACGCCGAGGCGCGGGAGCAGCTCGACAAGATGGCGCAGGACCTGGAGGCGCGCGGCGACAAGGCCGGGGCCCGTCGCACGCGCGAACAGATGCAGGCGCTCGAGGTCGAGGGCCACGCCGCAGCGCCGGCGGCCCCGCCCCCGCCCAGGAAGGGCGGCGACCTGGTCTTCCTCGACACCGGCGTGGACGTGCCGGCCGCGCCGGGTGCGCGCACTCCCGCGCGCCCGCCCCGTGGCCCGGCGCCGGCGGCTCCGTCGGAGCCCCTCGCCCCCGCGGCATCCACGGGGCTCTCGTTCCTCGACACCAGCGCGCCTCCCGCCGTCGCGACGCCGCAGCCGGCGCCACTCGAGGGGCTCGAGCTGGTCGTGCCGCCGCCGGCGGCCCCGCCGGCCCCGGAACCAGAACCGGAGGGCGCGGCGGCGGACGTCGTCGCGGCCGGGCCGGTCGCGCCGCTCGAAGGGCTGATGCTGGAGCCGGCTGCCGAGACGGCGGGGAGCGCGGCGTCCGTGGAAGGGCTCGACCTCGAGCCCACCGTGGAGGCGCCTCCGCTCGCGGGCGATGTCTCGCCGCTGGAAGGGCTCGAGCTGCCGGCGACGGTCGAGCTCGAACCCGTGGCAGGCCTCGAGACGCCCCTCGCCGAGGCGGGCATCGCCGAGGTAGGCAGCGCGGAGGTGGAGCCGGTCGAGGCCCTCGAGCCGGGCGCGGCCCTGGGCGGGAGCGGCGACCTCGGGTTCATCACTGGCTCCTCCGACGACCTCGTGTCGCAGCTCGACGACGTCGTGGAGCCGTCCCCGGCCGAGGCCGAGGCCGAGGTGGAGATGGCACCGTCGCTCGACGACGTGCAGCCGCTCGAACCGGTCGAGGCCACCGACCTCGACCTCTCGGCCGCCGACGATGCGGCGCTCGCCGCCTTCGAGGCGCTCGGGGCCGGGAGCGCGGCGAGCGACGGGACCGGTGAGCTCGAGGTGGAATTCGAGGCCGGCGAGGCCGGGACGATCGAACTCGGCGAGACGGAGGCGGGCGCGGCGGGTGGGCTGCTCGACTTCGAGCTCACGCCGGGCGCGGAACTGCCCCTCGCCGAGCCCGAGGCGGGGTTGGAGGCCGCGGGGGCCGACGAGTTCGACGTGCCCGAGCATGCCGCCGAGGCGCTGCTCGAGGAGATCTCGACCGGGCCTGAGCTGCCCGTCGAGGCCGCGGCGGCCTTCGACGCGGTGGACCTGGACGAGGGCGAGCTCGCGGTGACACCGACGGCGGCGTCCGCCACGCTGAGCGTCGCCGAGCTCGAGGAGCGGATCCTCGACGACCCGGAAAACGCC
The DNA here is from genome assembly GCA_037916975.1 of Gemmatimonadales bacterium. Lineage (GTDB taxonomy): Bacteria > Gemmatimonadota > Gemmatimonadetes > Gemmatimonadales > GWC2-71-9 > JAGGAG01. The sequence continues at coordinate 627 of JBAIWX010000317.1, read as the reverse complement.
GAGCTGCACCGCCAGCTCGGCGAGGCGCTGCTGCTGCAGGGGGAGACGGGGCGCGCGGTGGACGAGTTCGAGCTGGCCCTCGCCGGGTACGAGATGGACGAGCGGCGCGACGCGGCCGAGGCGCTGGTGGACCTGCTGATCACGCTGCAGCCCGACGGCGTGCGCTACTACCAGAAGCGGGTCGAGTACGCCTATCGCTCGGGCGAGCGCGCCCGGCTGCTCGAGGCCTACCTCGACCTCGGCGATGCGCTCGTGCGCCTGCAGGCGGAGGACAAGGCCGCCGCGGTGTACGGGCGGGTGCTGGAGCACGAGCCTGCCAACCCGCGGGCGCGCATGGCGCTCGAGCAGTTGGGGCTCCTGCCCGAGGAGCCGGCAGCGGTCGAGGAGCCGTCGGTGGTGGAGGAGGCGGAGGCGGCCCCGGAGGCGCCGGCTGCCTGGGCGCCCGCCGCCGCGGAGCCGGGGGTGGAGGCCGCCGGGGAGGAGGAGCTCCCCGCCGGACCGGCCGTCGAGGCGGTGGCAGGGCCCGCCGGCAGCGAGATGGCGGACGCGCTGGAGGAGGCCTTCGGGGCGGCATTGGTGCCCGCCGAACCCGCCGCCCCAGCGGAGCCGCCTCCGGCCGCTCCGCCG
>JBAIWX010000316.1:0-22694 GCA_037916975.1 Gemmatimonadales bacterium | reverse complement strand
TGGGCGAGCACGACAACCTCCTCATCGTCTACTCGGGCCACGGCGCCTACGACGCCCGGCGCAAGGCCGGCTTCTGGCAGCCCGTCAACGCGCGCAGCACCAGCCAGTCCTCCTGGATCGCGAACACCGACCTCGTCACCCAGCTGCGCGGCATGGAGAAGGTGCGCCAGGTGCTCGTGATCGCCGACGCCTGCTTCGCGGGCGCGCTTGCCAAGTCGGGCGCGGGCCCGGAGGCGGCCCTCGGTGGCTCGGACATCCAGGCGGCGCTCCTCTCCGTCTCCCGCCCGAGCCGCCGCGTGATGGCCGCCGGGACGAGCGTGGACCGGGTGCCGGCGGAGAGCCGCTTCTCGAACGAGCTCATCCGCCAGCTCCGCGAGCAGAAGGGCGGCGTGCTGCGCGCCGGCACGCTCTTCGAGCGGGTGCGCGACGTGGTGGCGAAGGCGACGAACGTGACGCCGGTGTACGAGGAGATCCCCGGCGTCGGCGACGAGCAGGGCGAGTTCGTCTTCGTGCGCCGGAACGCGATCGCGGTGCAGGCCGAGCTCGAGACGCGGCAGCGGGCCCGCGCCGAGCGGGAGACGGCGGCCGACCTCGTGAGCCGCGGCCGCCTGAGCGAGGGCCTCGCGAGCTACCAGCGCGCCTGCGACATGAACGACGGCGACGCCTGCGGCTATGCGGGGGACATGATCGCCGAGGGGCGCGGCACCGCCGAGGACGACGGTGCGGCGGTCGCGCTGTACCGGAAGGGCTGCAGCGCCGGCGGGTCCCACGCCTGCTACCGCCTCGCGCAGCACCTGATGGCCGGCACCCCGACGGCGGAGCAGCGCACCGAGGCGCTCAAGCTCTACCGCGACGCCTGCGGCCGCGACCACGCCGCCTCCTGCGTGGACCTGGGCTTCCAGTACGACAAGGGTCTCGGCGTGCCCAGGCAGGACTCGACCGCCGCCGCGCTCTACCGGAAGGCGTGCGACCTCGGCGAGCCGATCGGCTGCACCAACCTCGGCATCTGGCACGAGGCCGGGCGCTACCTGCCGAAGAGCGACAGCCTCGCGACGGCGCTCTATCGCCGCGCCTGCGACAAGGGCGGCGCGCGCGGCTGCTACTTCCTGGCGGAGACCTATGCGAAGGGCCGGGGCGTGGCGAAGGACGACGCGACGGCGCTCCGCTACTACCGCCAGGCGTGCGACGCCGACCGCGCCAACGGTGAGGGGTGCAACGGACTGGGCCTCGCGCAGGAGAACGGCCGAGGAACCCCCGCCTCCGACGCCGAGGCGTTCCGCGCCTACCAGCGGAGCTGCAGCGCCGGCAACGGTGCGGGCTGCGCCAACCTCGGCCGCTTCCAGGCCGACGGGCGCGGCACCACGGCGAATGCCGCCGCGGCGTTCGCCTCGTTCCGGAAGGGATGCACGGCGGGAAACGCGTGGGCCTGCTGGCGCGCCGGCAAGGCGTATGAGGAGGGCGATGCGGTCGCCCAGGACGACACCCTCGCGGCGGCCTACTACCGGAAGGCCTGCGACGGGAACGACGCGAAGGGCTGCACCGACCTCGGCTACTTCCACGCCTTCGGCCGCGGGGTGCCGAAGAGCGACAGCGCCGCCGCCGCGCTCTACCGCCGCGGCTGCGACGCGGGGAACGGCACCGGCTGCAACAACCTCGGTGCGCTCTACGAGCGCGGCGGCGGCGTCCCGAAGAACGACTCGATGGCCGTCGTCCTGTACCGGCGCGCCTGCGACGCCGGCATCGCCCTCGGCTGCGGCAATCTGGGCGAGAACCACGAGTTCGGCCGGGGCGTGGCGCAGAGCGATTCGGCGGCACTCGCGCTCTACCGCAAGGCGTGCGAGGGCCGGAGCGAGCGCGGCTGCACCAACCTGCGCAAGCTGGTGGAGGCGGGGAGCGGGCAGGGCCCCTCGGGCGAGGAGGCCCTCGCCTTCTTCCGGAAGGGGTGCGAGGCGGGGAGCGCCGGCGCCTGCGTGAACCTGGGCTACGTGTACGACGCCGGCGACGGCGTGACCGAGAACGACGCCCTCGCGGCGCCGGCCTACGAGAAGGCGTGCCGCGGCGGCAACGGCCGCGGCTGCACCAACCTCGGCCTCCTCTACGAGAACGGCAGCGGCGTCACGCGGAACGACACGACCGCCGTGCAGTTCTACCGGCGCGGCTGCGACCTCGGCTGGCTCGGCGGCTGTGCCAACCTCGGCTGGATGCTCGAGGCGGGCCACGGCGTCGCCGCGAACCCCGCCGAGGCGGTGCGTTTCTACCAGAAGGCGTGCGCCGGGGACCACCCGCGCGGCTGCACCAACCTGGGGTCGATGTACCAGGGCGGCCGCGGCGTCCCGCAGAACGACTCCGTCGCCGTCACGCTCTACCGGCGCGGGTGCGATGCGGGGCTGCCCCGCGGGTGCAACGGCCTCGGCTGGCTCCTGCAGAAGGGGCGGGGCGGGCCGAAGGACACCGAGACCGCGGCGAAGCTCTACCGGCGCGCGTGCGACGCCAACCTCGCCGATGCCTGCGACAACCTCGGGTACGTCTACGGCGAGGGGATCGGCGTCCCGAAGAGCGACTCGCTCTCGGTGGTCTACCACCGGAAGGCGTGCGACGGCGGCTCCGCCAGCGGGTGCAACAACCTCGGCGCGATGTACGAGGACGGGAAGGGCGTCGTGCAGAGCCTCCCCGCGGCGCTCCGGCTCTACCGCCAGGCGTGCGAGGGCGGCTACGCCTTCGCGTGCAAGAACCTCGGCAGCATGTACCGGAATGGCCGGGGCGTGCCGCAGAGCGACTCGACCGCGGTCCGCTACGACCGCAAGGCCTGCGACGCCGGCGAGGCGGCAGGCTGCACCAACCTGGGCTTCATGGCGGAGCTGGGCCGCGGCATGCCGAAGGACGAGGCGCTGGCAGCGACGCTCTACCGCACCGGCTGCGAGGGCGGCGACGAGGTGGGGTGCAGCAACCTCGGCGTGCTGCTCGAGAACGGCCGCGGCGTGGCGAAGGACGCGGCCGCCGCGGCGCGGGCGTACGCCAAGGGATGCGAGGGCGGGAGCCCCAAGGGCTGCAACCTCCTCGGCGTGCTGTACGAAGACGGCAGCGGCGTCGCGAAGGACGAGGCGAAGGCCGTGGCGATGTACCGCCAGGCCTGCGACGTCCAGTACTTCACCGGCTGCGCCAACCTCGGCGACATGTACGAGTTCGGGAAGGGCGTGCGCATCGACCTCGACGAGGCACTCCGGCTCTACAAGCTCTCGTGCGAGGGCGGGAGCGGCTTCGGGTGCCTCGCGCTCGGGCGGCTCTACGAGGCGGGCAAGGGCGTCACGGCCGACCGGAACCGCGCGCGCCAGCTCTACCAGGACGCCTGCGACACGGGCCTCGACGGCGGCTGCGAGGCGCTGAAGAAGCTCGGGACGTGAACGAGGGCGGCGCCGCCCGCGCGACGCCGCCCCCGCTCGAGTGCCCTCGGCCCGTCACCTTGGCGTCGGGGGTCCCTACCGCCGGCGCAGCCCCCGCCGGGGCACGACCACGACGCCGAAGCCGGCGCGCGGCCCGTACCAGGGCCACGGCCCCCAGCCGGGGTAGTACCACGGGTCGTACCACGCGGGCACGGCGCGGTAGCGCCGCATCGGCTGCACCCCGTACGACACCACGTCGTAGTCGTAGTGCCCGTCCGCCATCCTGTCCACGATCGCGAGCAGCTGGTCCTCGGGCGGGGACGCGTCGGTGGTGTCGGCGGGCACCATGGCCGCCAGGTCCCACCGCGTGCCACGGGTGAACGCCTCCGGGTGGAACGGCCGGTCGAAACGGACGGCGAGCACCGTGCCCGCACCCGACTGGGCACCGACGGTGAACGCCTCGCGGTCGCCGCGGCTGCGGATCTCCATCTCCCTGCCGCCGCTGATGCGGGCATCGTCCCCGGGATCGAGCGGGAAGAGGACGCGGACGTGGCCGGCGACATCCTGCTGCAGCACGAGCAGGTACCCGTCCTCGGCGGTCTTCACCTTCACGCGGGCACGATCGCCCGGTGCATAGGTGTCCTCGGACAACTTGACCCGGATCGGGGGCGTGGATGCCGCGGCGGCGGGCACCGCCGAGGCGAGCATCAGGGTGGCGAGCGTTGCGATTCTCATCGTGACCTCCGGTTCTGCGCGCACGCATCATGGGGACAGGGCAAGGAGCGTTCCCGTGACGCGAGGCCTCCACCTTTCCGGATGCCCGGGCCCGTTCCCGCGTCACGCGTCCGGGAACGACCGGATGCCCGGCTCCGTACGGGGCACCTGACGGGCGGATCCCCGCACGAGGCCGCCCCCCCGGCGACAGTCCCCAGGAGCGCGCGTGACGGCAGCCCACCCGACCGACGCACCCCGGAACCCTGGCGGCGCACCGGTCCCGCCCTTCACGAGCCTCAAGCTCCGCTTCTTCGCGTTCCTCGCGATGGGTCTGCTCGTGTACGTGCACGGCTACGACCTGCGCGACCGCTACCTGCAGCCCTGGTCGCTCGTGGACGAGCCGATGGCGCCGGATGCCTTCGTCGAGTACCTCGTCGCGAACGGCCTGTTTCGCTTCTTCGTCCCCCTTTTCTTCGCCATCTCGGGCTACCTCTTCGCCCTCGGGCACGACGCGCCGTTCTGGCCACGGCTGCGCAGGCGCGCGCGCACGCTGCTGGTCCCCTACCTCCTCTGGAGCGCGATCGGGCTCCTCGTCACGGCGCTGCTCGAGTCCTGGCCACCGATGCGCGAGGCGATCCGCGCCGCGCACCTGGCCGTCGTGGGCGACATGCCGGTGGCACGCTACGGCTGGCGCGATTGCCTCGTGACGCTGGTGCTCGTGCCGCTGCCGTTCCAGCTCTGGTTCCTCCGCTGCCTCTTCACGTACGACCTCTGCTACCCGCTCCTCGAGCGGGCGGTGATGCGCTTTCCGCGGACGACGCTTGGCGTCGCGGCGCTGCTCTGGGTGACCACCTTCCAGGCGTGGTTCGCGGAGGGCGAGGGACTGCTCTTCTTCCTGCTCGGCGTCCGGCTGTGCCGTACCCGGCGCGACATCGAGGCGCCACCCGCGTGGTTGCGGCTCGACGTCGCGGCGTTCGCGTGGGTCGTGCTCGCGGCGATCAAGACGTGGCTCGCCTTCCGGAACGATCCCGCCCTCCAGCCCCTGCTCGCGCTGCTCCACAAGACCGTCGTCGGGCTCGGCGTCATGGTGGCGTGGTACGGCATGGACGGGTTGGTGCGCTCCGCGATGCGACGGCCGTGGTTCACCTGGGCCGCGAGCTTCTCGTTCATGATCTACGCGGCCCACGTCCCGCTCCTCACCTACCTGATGAACTGGCTGCTCCCGCTCGTGGCGGATGTCCCCGGGAGCCGGCTGCTCGTCTTCCTGCTGCTGCCACCGGCCGTGGCGGTCTCGTGCGTCCTGCTCGGCGCGGCGCTTCGGCGCGTGACGCCGCCGCTCTACGACGTGCTCACCGGCGGCCGGGGCACCTGAGTCCCGCCCATGACCCTCGCGCCCCCGCCCCGGCTGATCGTCTTCGACCTCTACGGCACCCTGCTCGACCTCGCGTCGGTGCTCGCGTCGAGCGCCGCGGCGCTCGGGGGCGACGGCCCATCCCTCCTCGCCGAGTGGCGCGCGCGGCAGCTCGCGCACACCTGGCTCCGCACCCTCATGGGGCGCTACGCGCCGTTCGACCAGGTCACCGCCGAGTCGCTCGATGCGGTGCTCAGCGGCCGGCCGTACGCCGACGAGGCGCTCCGCGCGCGGCTCCTCGACGCCTTCCGTGCCCCGGCGCCCTACCCCGAGGCCGCTGCGCTCCTCGCCGACCTCGCCACGACGGGAATTCCTTGTGCGATCCTCTCAAACGGCACGCCCGACATGATCGCATCGGCGCTCGGAGCCGGCGGGCTCCACGAGCGGTTCCGGTGGGTGCTGTCGGTGGATGCCGTGCGCCAGTACAAGCCGGCGCCCGCGGCCTACCGGCTGGTCGGGGAGCGGACGGGCGTCGCGCCCGGGGAGGCGCTGTTCGTGAGTGCCAACTGGTGGGACGCGGCGGGGGCGAGTGCGTTCGGGTTTCCGACTGCATGGGTGAACCGCGACGGCGCGGCGGCGGACCCCCTGGGCGCACCATCGGCGCACGCGGTCACGAGCCTCGATGGACTGCGGCCCCTGCTGGGGTTACCCGCCCGTTCGGCCTCGTGAGGACCGGCGCCCTGGACGCCCTCACCCCGCCCGAGCACCCCCGACCTTCTGCGCCCGCCACGCCGCCGGCGACACCCCCACCACCTTCTTGAACGCGCGGCTGAAGGCCGCCTCCGACTCGTAACCCACCTCCGCGCCGACCGCGGCGACCTTCGCGCTGGTGGTCGCGAGCCGGCCCGCCGCGAGCTGCATCCGCCAGCGCGCCAGGTACTGGATCGGCGGCTCGCCGACGAACGCCGTGAAGCGCTCGGCGAGTCGCGAGCGCGACGAGGCGACCGCACCGGCGAGCTCGGCGAGCGACCACGCGTGCGCCGGCCGCTCGTGGAGGAGCGCGAGCGCCCGGCCCACGACGGGATCGCGGAGCCCGGCGAGCCAGCCCGCCTGCCCCGGCGGCAGCTGCTCGACGTGCCGCCGCAGCACCTCGATGAACATGAGCTCGGCGAGCCGGGCGAGCACGCTGTCGGACCCCGCCCTCGGCGCGCGCGACTCTGCGACCACCTGCCGCGCGAACGTGCCGAGCCACCCCTCGTCCACCCCGCGCAGCAGGATGCGGCGCGGGAGCGTGGCGAGCAGCGGATTGTACGGGCGGCGATCGCAGCCGAAGAACCCGCAGACGAAGCGGGCGCTCACCGGCCCCGACGGGCCGAGGCAGAGCGTCTCGCGGTAGCGCGCGGGCTGCGTGCCGGGGTCCCCGGAGCCGGGCGGGCGCGGCGCGTCCGCCATGCGGTGCGGGTCGCCGTGCGGGAACACGATGACGTCGCCGGCCCGCATCTCGATCGGCGGCTCGTCGGCGAGCCCGCCCCAGCAGGTGCCCTCGGTGAGGATGTGGTAGGAGATGAGGTGCTCGGCCTCCGGCAGCAGGCGCGGCGCGAGCTCGCGCGCGGCCACGAGTTCCACGCACCAGGGGGCGCGCGCCTCGACGGCGTAGAAGAAGGCGCCGGCGAGGTTGACCGCGCGCAGCACGTCCGAGAGGGGATCCACCGCAACCTCCGGCCCACGGGGCATCGGCGGGACGATCGGTCAACTCCGCGGGACGCCCAGGCAGGACTCGACGGGCCACCGGACGCGACGGCAAGAAGTCGGGACGCCGGGTCATTCAGCATCGCGCGGGTACGCCCTAACGTGGGGACGTCGAAGGCGACGTGCAACCACCCGACCGAGGAGCCCTGCGATGAACACGACCCGCTTCCTGCCCTGCCTCTCCGCGCAGGCCGTCCAGCCGGCGGCGGCCGCCCCCGCCGAGGATCCCCTCGTGGCGCGCATGCGCGCGACCTGGACCGCCGGCGACTTCCACGCGATCGCGGAGGGCTTCGCCCGCGGGGCCGCCGAGTTCGTCGCTGCGCTGGGCCTCGAGCCGGGCGAGCGCGTGCTCGACATCGCCTGCGGCTCCGGGAACCTCGCCATCCCCGCCGCGCGCGCGGGGGCGCGCGTGACGGGGCTCGACATCGCCCCGAACCTGCTCGCGACCGCGCGCCGGCTCGCCGAGGAGGAGGGGCTCGCCCTCCGCCTCGACGAGGGGAACGCCGAGAAGCTCCCCTACGCCGACGCCTCGTTCGACGTGGTGCTCTCGATGTTCGGCATCATGTTCACCGCGCGGCCCGAGTGCGCCGCCACCGAGGCGCGACGGGTGCTCCGGCCCGGCGGCACCATCGCCCTCGCGAACTGGACGCCGAGCGGCTTCGTGGGGCGCATGCTCCGGCTCCACGTCGCCCGGGTGCCGGCCCCGAAGGAGGTGCCGAGCCCGCTCCAGTGGGGCGACGAGCTGTTCGTGCGCCGGCTGCTGCCCGGCGCGCGCCTGACCTGCACGGAACGGACGATCGACCTCGCGTGGCCGCTCCCGCCCGCGGGCGTGGCCCGGCTCTTCGCCGAGTGCTACGGCCCCACGGTGCGCACCATGGCGGCGCTCGACGGGGAAGGACGCGCGGGGTTCCTCGCGGACCTCGCCGCGCTCTGGACGGCGCACAACGTGGCCACCGACGGCACGACGCGCGTCCCCGCCGAATACCTCGCGGTGCTCGGCACCGTGAACTGACGGGAGCGGGGCGGAGGAGCCCGCGCGCCGCTGGCGCCCGGGCTCCATCCGCCGCACCTTTCGGGGACCATCCTCGAATCGTGTCCCGGAGGCCCCCTGCGCATCGCCCGCGTCCTCGCGGCCGCCCTGGCCGCGGCCATCGCCGTCCTCGTCCCCGCCGCCGCGCCGGCCCAGGACGCACCCTGCTGCACCGCCACGCTCCGTGTCCGCGTGCCGGACGGCGTCGGGACCGTGTACCTCGCCGGCAGCCTCCCCGACCTCGGGCCCTGGAAGCCGGACGGCCGGGCGCTCGAGGGCACGGGCCGCGACCGCGAGGTGCGCGTCACCGTGCCGCCGGGGCAGGCCTTCGAGTTCAAGTTCACGCTCGGCAGCTGGGACCGTGAGGCGGTCACCTACGCCGGCGTCACGCCGCCCAACCACCGGCTCGTCCTCGGGCACGACACGACGGCCGCCTACGAGATCCCGGACTTCAAGAAGGATCCGCGGGCGTACATCGCCGACTGGAAGGGCTCCGGCGTCCTCGGCCGGCTCGTGTACTGGACCGACGTGCGGTCGGCCTTCCTGGGCCCCGTGCGGAACGTCGAGGTCTGGCTGCCCCCGGGGTACGACGCGCACCCCCGCCGGCGCTATCCGGTGCTCTACATGAGCGACGGGCAGAACCTCTTCGATCCGCGCATCGCCAACACCGGCACCGACTGGGGCGTGGACGAGGCGGTCGTGCGGCTCGTCCAGGCCGGGAAGATCCCGCCCGTCATCGTGGTGGGCGTGTGGAGCACGAGCCAGCGGGGATCAGAGTACTCGCCGTGGGCCCACGCCGGCGACTACGCGCGGTTCCTCATCGAGGAGCTGATGCCGCGGGTCAACCGCGAGTTCCGCACGCTCACCGGGCCGGCGAACACCGCGGTGATGGGCTCCTCGATGGGCGGCCTGCTCTCGTTCTACCTCGTGACGCGGCACCCCGACGTCTTCGGTGCGTGCGGCTGCGTCTCGACGCACTTCCCCCTCTCCGAGGCGGTCGTCGCCACGGTCTTCCGCGACAGCGTCGCCTCCGAGCATCCCGACACGGTGCCGTACATCGAGCGTGACATCGCGAACGGGCTCACCGCGCCGAAGTGGACGCGCTACTGGTTCGACTACGGCACGATGGGACTCGACTCCCTCTACGCACCGACCCACGCCCTGGTGCGCGACTGGATGCTGCGGCAGGGCTTCCGGGAGGGCACGGACTTCGTGGTGCGGCGCTACGACGGTGCCTGGCACAACGAGGCGTCGTGGCGCGCGCGGCTCGCGGACCCGCTCGTCTTCCTCTTCAGCCGGCGGCGGGGCCGGTGACCCGGCGCCGGCACGCCGGCCTGCTCGCGGCGCTGCTGGTCGCCTCCGCCTGCACCGGCGCCGCTCCGGACCGCCAGCGCGCGGTGAACCTCGCCGTGCCCGCCTGGAGCGCCGACGCCGTCTGGTACCAGGTCATGGTGGAGCGCTTCCGGAACGGCGACGCCACGAACGACCCCACCCCGCACGACATCGCCGCGTTCACCCCCGATCCGGTGCCCGCCGGCTGGCACCCGACGCCGTGGGGCCACGACTGGTACGCACCGGAGCCGTGGGAGCGGGCCTCGGGGCTCGGCTTCTGGCGCACGGTCCAGTTCCGCCGCTACGGCGGCGACCTCCAGGGCGTGCTCGACCGGCTCGACTACCTGCAGCAGCTCGGCGTCACCGCGCTCTTCCTCAACCCCATCAACGACGCTCCGTCGCTCCACAAGTACGACGCGCGCGCCTATCACCACATCGACCGCAACTTCGGCCCCGACCCGCGCGGCGACGAGGCGCTCATGGCCTCGGAGGATCCCGCCGACCCGCGCACGTGGAAGTGGACCTCCGCGGACACGCTCTTCCTCCGGCTGGTGCGCGAGGTGCACCGGCGCGGGATGCGGATCATCGTGGACTACTCGTGGAACCACACGGGCACGGCGTTCTGGGCGTGGCAGGACGTCCTGAAGCGGCAGTCGGCGTCCCCCTACGCCGGGTGGTACGAGGTGGAGCGCTTCGACGACCCCGCGACCCCGGACACGAACGAGTTCCGCTATCGCGGCTGGGCGGGGGTGCCGTCGCTCCCGGAGTGGAAGAAGGTGGGCCGCCCCGCGGGGCGGACGAGCGGCCCGGTCGAGGGGAACCTCGTGGACGGGGTGAAGGCGCACGTCTTCGCCGTGACACGGCGCTGGCTCGACCCGAACGGCGACGGCAACCCCTCGGACGGCGTGGACGGCTTCCGGCTCGACGTGGCCGACGTCGTGCCGCTCGGCTTCTGGCGCGACTACCGGCGCTTCGTGCGCGGCGTGAACCCGCAGGCCTACCTCGTCGGCGAGGTCTGGTGGGAGCAGTGGCCCGACCGGATGTGGGACCCGGCACCGTGGCTCCAGGGCGACGTCTTCGACGCCGTGATGCACTACCAGTGGTTCACGCCCACGCGGAGCTTCTTCACCGGCGCGCCGCCGGGGCTCAGCGCCACGCAGTACGCCGCGGCGCTCGACTCGCTCGAGCTCGGCATCCCGGTCGCGTCGCAGCGGGCGATGATGAACCTCACCGCGAGCCACGACACGCCGCGGTTCCTCACCTCGCTCCTCAACCCGGGGAAGAACAAGTACCGTGCGACGCCCCGGGAGGACCCGGCCTACCGCATCGGGCGGCCCGACGAGCGCGCCCGCACGCTCGCCCGGCAGGTGCTCGTGCAGCAGTTCACCTGGACGGGAGCGCCGCACATCTGGAACGGCGACGAGTCGGGGATGTGGGGGGCGGACGACCCGGACGGGCGGAAGCCGGTGGTGTGGGACGACCTGCGCTACGACGACGAGGTGGCCGACCCGCTCGGCCAGCCGCGGCGGCCCGACCGCGTCGCGCCCGACACGGCGCTCCGGCGGACCTACCGCGAACTGATCGCGCTCCGGAAGGCGCATGCACGCCTCTTCGCCGAGGGGAGCCACCACTGGCTCCTCACCGACGACGCGCGCCGGCTGCTCGCCTACGACCGCGAGCTCGGGCCCGAGCGCGCGATCGTCGCCTTCAACACCTCCGACCGGGCCGCGACGGTGACGCTGCCCGCGGCGGGGCGGTGGCGGCTGGCGTGGCCGATGGAGGGGGCCGCCCCGTCGGCGGGCGCGGAGAGCATCACCGCGGAGCTGCCGCCCCGGTCGGCGCGGGTGTGGGTCAGGGAGTGAGCGCGGGGCGGCGAGGAGCGCTCAGGGGCGCCGCTCGAGCAGCACGACGGACGACGCGCTCGTGATCGTCACGCGGCCTCCCTGCACCGTCCCCGTCGCGCCGGAATAGGCGTCCACGAGCGGCGTCCCCTCGGCGAAGGCGTCCCCCACGGGAATCGCCTTCGTGCCCGTCCCCGTCTCGAGCGCCACCACCACGCCGTCGTGCACCACCCCCGCGTCGAGCGTGCGCGCGAAGACGTACGGCGCCGCCTGCAGCACCCGGTGCGTCCCCGCCCCGACCGCGGGATGCGCGCGCCGGAACCGGCCGAGCGCCTGCCAGTGCGCGAGGATCTCCGCCGTCCGTCCGCCGCGCGCCAGGTCGTCCCAGTTCATGAGCGAACGCAGGTTCGCGTCGCCGTTGGCGCCGGGGACCACGAGCGGCCGCGCGGTCTCGTCGCCGTAGTACACCTGCGCCATGCCCGGCGCGAGCAGGAGCCGCGTCCCGGCGCCCAGGGGGTCCTGCCGGTCGCGGTCGTAGGGGCCGCCGTCGTCGTGCGAGCTCACGTAGTTGAGCACGACCTTCCCCGCGAGCGGCCCGCGGAGCGTGGCCTCCATGTGCGCGAAGAGCGTGTCGTACGGCGCATGCGCTTCCGCCTTGAACGCGAAGCTGATGAGCCCGTCGTAGCCGTGGGCGAAGTAGTCCACCTTCCGGTCGCCGAAGTCGTAGAGCCGCCCGCCGCCCGGCCCCCAGTTGTAGACCTCGCCCACCATGAAGAAGGGGAGCGCGTCCAGCGCCTCCCCGGGGTGCGCCCGCTTCCAGTCGGCGAAGGCGACTTCGGCCTCCTTCCGGAGCTCGGCACTCACCGACTCGCCGAAGTGCTTCGCGGTGTCCACGCGGTAGCCGTCGAAGCCGCACTCGCGCACCCAGTCGGTGAGCCACTTGATCACGTAGTACCGCGGGGCCCGCGGGTATCCCGTGCGGCGGAAGAAGGCGTCGAGGCTGGCCACCTCCCGCTCGAGCCGTCCCTCCGCCTTCCACTTCTCGACGAGCGCCGGCGGGAGCGCCACGGGTTCGTCGCGGTCGGTACGGAGGTCGGGCAGGCCCTTGACCAGCGTGCAGTCCACGGTGGTCGCGTAGTCGCGATAGGTGCAGGTCGGCTCGTACCGCACCCAGTCGTCGGGCCACGCGGGGTCCTCGGGGGTCACGTGCCCCACGTGGTTGATCACGGCGTCCATGAGCACCCGGATGCCGTGTCGGTGCGCGACCTCGACGAGGCGCTTCACGTCCGCCTTCGTGCCGAAAGCGGGATCCACCGCGGTCCAGTCGCGGGTCCAGTAGCCGTGGTAGCCGTACGTGCGGCCGGTGCCCTCGTCCACGGCGCCGTGGGTCTGCTCGACGAACGGGGTGAGCCAGAGCACGTCCACGCCGAGGCGGTCGAAGTAGCCCTCCTCGAGCTTCCGGATCACGCCGGCGAGGTCGCCGCCCTCGAAGTTGCGGAGGAGGACGCCGTCGTGCCGCCGGCCCAGGGCGCGGTCGTTCGTGGAGTCGGCGTCGAGGAAGCGGTCGGTGACGATGAAGTAGACCGTGGCGCTGTTCCAGAACGCGGCCGGGTCGGCGACGAGCGCGGCGCGGGCGGGCGCGGGCCCCGGCGCCACCGCCGGCCGCGCGCAGGCGGCGAGCGCCGCGAGGGCCAGCAGCGCGGGGGCGCGGAGGCGGCGGGCGCCGGGGCGCGCCATCACTCCGTCCGCGGGAAGCCGGGGTGCCACGTCCCCGCCGCCTCGTCGTCGCGGTCCTCGACGCGGAGCGTGAGGAGTGCCGCGAGCACGAGCGACGCCCCGCCCACCGCCAGGGCGTAGATGGCGTGGCCGCCGAAGAACCGTCCCACGATGAACCCGAGCACCGCGGCCGCCACGATCTGCGGGATCACGATGAAGAAGTTGAAGACGCCCATGTAGTAGCCGAGCTTGGAGGGCGGGAGCGAGCCGGTGAGGATCGCGTACGGCATCGCGAGGATGCTCGCCCACGCGATGCCGACCCCGACCATCGAGACGAGCAGGTACTGCGGGTCCCGGAGCGCGAGGATCGAGAGGAGGCCGAGCGCCCCGCAGACGAGGCACACGGCGTGGGCCACCTTCCGGCTCGTGCGCCGCGCGAGCACCGGGATCAGGAAGGCGATCACCGCCGCCACCCCGTTGTACGCCGCGAAGCCCACGCCCACCCAGTTGGCCCCCTCGTTGTACCGCGCGGAGGTCGTGTCGGTCGTGCCGTAGAGGTGGGCCGTGACGGCGGGGGTCGTGTAGATCCACATCGCGAAGAGCGCGAACCAGGAGAAGAACTGCACCCACGCGAGCTGCTTCATCGTGCGGGGCATGTCCTGGAAGTCGTTGAGGATGGTGACGAAGCCGTTCTCGCACCGCCCCGCCCGCTGCAGCAGCCCGCTCAGCACGAGGAGCAGCCCCGCCACGCCGGTGCCCGCGGAGAGGATCATCACCTGGTAGGCCTGCTGGGAGGCGAGCCACGCGCTCGCGAGGGCGCCCACCACGGCGACGGCGATGCCGAGCCGCACCTGGCGCGCGCCGTGCGCGGCGAACGCCGCGGGGGTGCGGCGCTCCGGCAGGCTGCCCTCGCGCGCCTGGTTCTCCTCGAACGAGTCCATCTCGACCGGGGAGTACTCCCGGGACCGCACCACCGTCCACAGCACCGCCAGGAAGAACACCGCCGCGCCGAAGTAGAACGACCACCGCACCGAGTCGGGGATCGTCCCGGCGGGCGCCTCGTTGCTCACCCCGAACTGCTTGGTGAGGAGCCACGGGAGCATGGACGCGGCCACCGCCCCGGTGCCGATCAGGAAGCTCTGCATCGCGAACCCGACCGTCCGCTGCGCGGAGGGAAGGTTGTCGCCGACGAAGGCGCGGAACGGCTCCATCGAGATGTTGATGGACGCGTCCATCATCCAGAGGATCCCCGCCGCCACCCAGAGCGCCGGCGAGTTCGGCATGAGGAAGAGCGCCAGCGACGCGAGGATCGCCCCGGTGAGGAAGTACGGCCGGCGCCGGCCGAGGCGGTTCCAGGTGCGGTCGCTCAGGTAGCCCACGATCGGCTGGATCAGGAGCCCGGTGACGGGGGCCGCGATCCAGAGGATCGGGATGTCCTCCACCTTCGCGCCGAGGGTCTCGAAGATGCGGCTCACGTTGGCGTTCTGGAGCGCGAAGCCGATCTGGATGCCCAGGAAGCCGAAGCTCATGTTCCAGATCTCCCAGAACGTGAGGCGCGGCTTGGCGCGGACGGTGGCCGGTGCGGCGGCGGCGGAGAGGGCCATGGCGGTCCCGGGGGTCAGGAGGAGTGGTGGTGGCCCGCGCTCCCCGTCGCGCGGGCGTGGGCGAGCCGGCGGGCGAGCTGGTCCACGGCGGGATCGACGCCCCAGTCCTCGAGGAGGCGCGCCATCGGGCGCTGCCAGTTGGGGCGGACGGACGACGGCGTCCCGGGCAGGTTGACGCCGGTCGGCTCGAGCCAGAAATCCTCGAGCCACGGCACGACGAGCGGGCTCGCGGAGCGGCCGAGCCACTCGAGGAGCGCCGCGAGGAACTCGTACGGGCGGTCGGGATGCTGGCCCACCCGGGCGGCGAGCCACCGGACCGCGCGCGCGCGCTCCGCCACGACCTCGGGCTCCTGCTCGGGGGCGAGGAGGCGGTAGCGCACCCGCTCCCCGATGTCGTTGCCCCGGATCCACCCGTCGAAGGTCGGCGTGTCGTGGGAGCCCACGAGCGCCATGTCGGCCTCGGTCGGCGCGGGCAGGCCGGGCCCGTCCGACGCCATGAACATCGCGAGGTACATCCCCCAGATGCGGTGCCGGGGCAGCGCCTCGAAGATGTCGCGCGGCACCGTGCCCAGGTTCTCGCCCACCACCTCGCAGCGGTGCTTGTTCGACTCGAGCGTGAGCACCGCGAAGAGCTCCTCCGCCGGGTAGCTCACGTACGTCCCCTGGTGGAGCCCGAGGCCGTGCGGGATCCAGTAGAGCCGGGTCCACGCCATCACGTGGTCCACCCGCAGCACGCCGGCGAGCGTCGCCTGGTGGCCGATCGAGGCGGCGATGTAGCGGTGCCCCTCGCGCCGCGAGGCGCTCGGCAGCACCGGCGTGAAGCCCCAGTCCTGCCCGCTCGGGAAGCCCTGGTCCGGCGGCGCGCCCACCGACATCCCGTCGCCGAAGAGCCATTGCCGCGACCAGGGGTCGAAGCCGTCGGGGTGCACGCCGACCGCGAGGTCGAGCCCGACGCGCATCCCGTCGCGCTCGAGCCGCACACGGAGGTCGTGGAGCTGCCGGCGCGCCTCCACCTGCGCGACGAGGTGGAAGCGCTCCTCCGCCGCGTCCACCTGGTCGCCGGACGGGCGCCCGCCACGCGCCTCGGCGGGCCAGTCGCGCCAGTTGCGGCCGAGGCGGGCCTGCACGCCGCGGAAGCGGGCATAGGCACGGAGCTGGTCGTCCACCACCGACGGGTCGGGGAGGTCCCACCCGGCGAGCGCGGCGCGCACCTCGCGGTCGGCGGCGGTCACGTCCACCGTCGGGGGGGTGGGCACCGGCCGGTGCCCGGCCCCGAGGTCGAGGATGAGCTCCGACCAGAAGAGCCGGCTCACCGGGCTGTAGGGACTCGGCTCGGCGGGCGGCGCGTTGAACGTGGGGAGGAGCGGGAGCGCCGTCACGAGGTCGCCGCCGCGGTCGCGCACCCAGCGGCAGGTGGCCTCGAAGTCGGCGAGGTCGCCGACCGAGCGGCTCCGCGCGGTGCGGATCGCGGCGAGGTGCGTGCCGACGCCCCAGCTCCGGTGGCTGCCGGGCCGCCGGTAGGCCTGCACCGGCGCCGAGATGACGGTCGCGCGCGCCTCCTGTCCGTGCACCGCCACGGCGAGCCAGTGGTAGCCCCACGGCAGCCCGTGCGGCGCGTGGAAGTGCCCGTCGTGGAGGTGGAGGTGCACCACGGTGCCGTCCTCGAGCGCGATCGCGGCCTCGGTGGCGCCCGCGGGCGCGGGAACCGGCGCGAGGCGCCCCTCCCACGCCACGAACACCGGCGCGAGCTCGCCGGCGGCCCGCGCCGCGCGCAGGGCGCGGAGCGCGTCGGGCGCGTCCCGGTGGCTCGCGATCGGCGCGCCCAGCGCCTGGCACGTGCGGAGCAGCGTCTCGGGACCGACGCGCACCGGCCGGCGGCGCCCGTCGATGTAGCGCGTGGCGACGCCCATGGCGCGCGCCAGCGACCGGAGGGGGGAGAACTCGTCCATGCGGGTCGTCAGTTCAGGGGACGGAGGCGGATCGCCTGCCCGCCGCCCGGGGCGAGCGCCAGGCGGAGCCGGGTGCGGCTCGTGACGACCCGCTTCGTGATGGCGACGGGGAGGGGGTTGTCGCTCCAGCTGGCGCCCGGCCCGTCGGCGTAGATCTCGGCCATGTACCGCTTCCCCGGCTCGAGGAAGCCGAGCGGCACGTCGAGCGTGCGCGCCTCCTCGTCGGTGATGGCGCCCAGGAACCAGGTGCGGCCGCCGCGCTCGCGGCGCGCCACCGCGACGTAGTCGCCGATCCGGCCGTCGATCACGCGCGTGGTGTCCCAGTCCACCGCCACGTCGCGGATGAACTGGAAGGCCGGCTGCCGCGCGTAGTTCTCCGGGAGGTCGGCCGCCATCTGCAGCGGCGAGTAGAGGACGACGTAGAGCGCGAGCTGCTTGGCGAGCGTGGTCCGGACGCGCGGCTCGTCGTTCCGCCGCGGGCGGCCCGTGCCGCGCTCGATCAGGAGGTCGAAGACGCCCGGGGTGTAGTCCATCGGCCCCGCGAGGAGGCGCGTGAAGAAGAGGTTCACCTCGTGCTCGGGCGGGTTGCCGCCGTCGCCGCTCCACGCGTTGTACTCCTGCCCGCGCGACCCCTCGCGGGTCATCATGTTCGGCCAGGTGCGCCGCTCGCCGGTGTCGTGCAGCGGCTCGTGCACGTCGAGCATGAGGCCGTACTTCGCCGCGAGCGCGATCACCTTCCGGTAGTGGCGCACCATCCGCTGGGACCAGTGCGAGTCGCCGTGGCTCACGGTGTCGGTCACGTAGCCCGTCTTCACCGCGTCGAGGCCGAGGCGGTGGTAGAGGGCGAAGGCGCTGTCGAGCTGCCGCTCGTAGTTCTCGATCCCGCCCGACGTCTCGTTGTGGACGATGAGCCGCACGCCCTTCGCCCTCGCGTACGCCGCGAGGCCCGGCAGGTCGTAGTCGGGGTAGGCCTGCGTGAAGGAGAAGGCGTCGCGGTTCCGGATCCAGTCGCCGTCCCACCCGGTGTTCCACCCCTCCACCAGCACCCCGCCGAGGCCGTTCGCCGCCGCGAAGTCGATGTAGCGCTTCGTGTTCTCCGTCGTGGCGCCGTGCGTCGGGCCCGAGGCCCAGGTCATCGTGCCGATGTGCATCCCCCACCAGATCCCGACGTACTTCATCGGGCGGATCCAGTCGGTGCTCGCGAGGGTGTCGGGCGGGTTGAGGTTGAGGCCGAGGACCGACGGCGCGAGCTGGGTGACGCGATCCGCGAGCTGCACCGTGCGCCACGGCGTGACGAACGGCGTGGTGCCCCGCACCGCGGTCCCGTCGCCCATGAGCGCGAGGTCGGCGGTGAGGGTCCGGCACTCGATGCACCCGCCCTTGAGGTTCATCCGGGCGTAGTCGGCGAGGTCCGCCTCGTGGAGCACGATCCACGTGCGCCCGTCGGTCGTCGCCATGGTGAGCGGCGTCTGGACGTGCTGGAGCAGGCTCAGCGGGCCCGAGCTGTAGAGCATCTCCGAGCGGTCCATCCGCGGGCGGTCGGAGGGGATGAACCACGCGCGCGGGTTGTCGGCAAAGCTGAACCCGGTGAGCTCCTCGGTGATCTCGAAGTCGCGGAGCGCCGGCTGCGCCGGCAGCTCGTAGCGGAGGCCGATGCCGTCGTCGAAGGCGCGGACCCGGAGCGTGAACCGCCGGCCCGGTGCCGCCACTTCCTCGACGCCCACGGCGAGCTCGTTGTGGTGGTCGTGGACCCGGGCCACCTCGCCCCAGGGCTGCGTCCACCAGGCGTCGTGCGCGGCGCGCGCGGTGTCGGTGATCCGGAGCCCCTCGGCGAGCGGCGGCGCCCCGCGGAAGCGGAAGCCGAGCGGGGAGGGGAGGAGGATCGGCCGGCCGTCGCGGGCGAGCGCCCAGGTGAGGCGCCCGTCCCGGACCTCCACCGTGACGACGTTGCGCCCGTCGGGCGAGCGGACCGCGACCTGGGCGGCGAGGGGCGCCGCGAGCGCAAGCAGGAGCGAGGCGGCGAGGGCCGCACGGATGGAGCCGCGGGGGCGGCGCATGGGACGTTCCCGGGAAGACTGGACAGGCACGGGCCCGGCGGCGCGGGCGAGCGCCCCGAGGGCGGCGCCGGCGGCGGACCGGGCGAAAAGGTAGGCCGCGCGCACGCCGGCGGCCAGCGGACCTTGCGCGCACGGGGTCGCGCATCGTACGTCTTGGGGGCGCTGCACCCACCCGGCCCCGGCCGGTCCCGTCGCGGCGGCCCCCGCATCCCGGACCCACACCGCTCTCCCGGACTCCCGACCGTGGACCAGATCCAGCTCGGTGCGATCGACTACGCCATCCTGATCGTCTACTTCGCCTTCGTGCTCGGCATCGGCTGGGTGCTCCGCCGCTCCGTGCGGAACAGCGAGGACTTCTTCCTCTCCGGGCGCTCGATCCCCACCTGGATCGCCGGCCTCGCCTTCCTCTCGGCCAACCTCGGCGCGCAGGAGGTGATCGGCATGGCCGCCTCGGGCGCCAAGTACGGGATGATGACGAGCCACTTCTACTGGGTCGGCGCCATCCCGGCGATGGTGTTCGTCGGACTGTTCATGATGCCGTTCTACTACGGCTCCCGCGCCCGCTCGGTGCCGGAATACCTCCGGCTCCGCTTCGACGAGAAGACCCGCGCCCTCAACGCGATCACCTTCGCGGTGATGACGATCTTCTCCTCGGGCATCTCGATGTACGCCCTCGCCAAGCTCCTCGAGCTCGTCCTCGGCTGGAACTTCCACGCGAGCGTGGTGCTCTCGGCCGTGATCGTGCTCGTGTACATCTTCCTCGGCGGCCTCACGAGCGCCATCTACAACGAGGTGCTCCAGTTCTTCCTGATCGTGCTCGGCTTCCTGCCGCTCGTCCTGCTCGGGCTCCAGGACGTGGGCGGCTGGGCCGGCCTCTCGGCGAAGCTCGAGCCGGTGGCGACCGGCGCCGGCTACGCCCCCGGCGCCTGGACCGACGCCTGGCGCCACCTGGGGTCGGGGAGCGCCAACCCGATGGGCGTCGAGTGGTTCGGCCTCGCGATGGGCCTCGGCTTCGTGCTCTCGTTCGGCTACTGGTGCACCGACTTCCTCGTCATCCAGCGCGCCATGGCCGCCGAGGACATGACCGCCGCGCGGCGGACGCCGCTCCTCGCCGCGCTCCCCAAGATGCTCTTCCCCGCCCTCGTGATCGTCCCCGGCATGATCGCCATCGCGCTCCACGCGAGCCGCGGCGGCTTCCTCCCCGTGGGCCCGGACGGGACGCCGAACTACAACCTCGCCGTCCCCGTCATGCTCGCGCACTACCTGCCGTCCGGCCTCCTGGGGCTCGGGCTCACCGCGCTCATGGCGAGCTTCATGTCCGGGATGGCCGGCAACGTCACGGCGTTCAACGCCGTCTGGACGTACGACATCTACCAGTCGTACCTCCGCCCGGGGCAGCCCGACCGCCACTACCTGCGGATGGGACACGCCGCCACCGTCTTCGGCATCGCCCTCAGCGTGGCCGCGGCGTACGCGACGACGCGCTTCAACAACATCATGGACATGCTCCAGCTCGTCTTCGCCTTCGTGAACGCGCCGCTCTTCGCGACGTTCCTGCTGGGGATGTTCTGGCGCCGGACCACCGGCCACGGCGCCTTCTTCGGGCTCCTCGCCGGCACCGCCGCCGCCGCGGTGCACCACGGCCTCACGCTCCCGCACGGCGCCGAGCCGGGGCTCAAGGGCGCCTTCCTCGGCGCGGCCCTGCACACCTTCCCGAGCGAGATGGCGCAGAACTTCTGGACCGCCATCGTGGCGTGGAGCACCTGCTTCGTCGCGACGATCGCGATCTCGCTCGCCACGCCCCGGCTCAAGTCGGACGAGGAGCTGCGCGGGCTCGTCTCCTCGCTCACCCCGCGCGAGCCGGACCACGCCCTCCCGCGGCTCCAGCGGCCGGCCACCCTGGGCGTGGTCGTGCTCGGCCTCACCCTCGCCCTCAACCTCCTCTTCTGGTGACCGGCCCCATGCAGCTCGACCTGCGGCTCCCGATGGGCCTCATGTTCTCGATCGTCGGCGCGATGCTCGTCGTCTTCGGGCTCGTCTCCGACCCCGCGATCTACGCCCGCTCCCTCGGCGTCAACGTGAACCTCGGCTGGGGCGCCGTGCTCCTCGCCTTCGGCCTCGCCATGCTCGCGCTGGCGCGCCGGGCCGGCCGCCGGCATGATTCGGCGGGGTCCTGACCGGTCGGCGGGGCTCCTCACCCCGGGGGAACCGATGCGCCGCCCTTCGCTCTTGCCCGCCTGCGTCGCGCTCCTCGCCGCGGCGCCCGCCTGCTCCCGCGCCCCGGGCCCCGGGGGGCCGCCGTCGGTGCAGCCGGTCGCCGCGCCGGTGCGCGTGGAGGTCACCAACCGGTTCGGGCTGCCCGTGGACATCTACGCCTATGGCGCCAACAGCTCCCAGCGGCTCGGCACGGTGAACCCCGGCCTCCGCGCCCAGTTCGTGATCCCCCCGGCGCTCCTCGCGAGCGGGAGCCTCGAGCTCCGCGCCGTGACCGGCACCGCCGACGGCCCGGCGAGCAGCGGGACCCTCCTCGTCACGCCCGGCGACGTCATCGAGTTCCAGGTCGGCTCGCAGCTCTTCAACAGCGTGACGAACATCCGGCGCTGAACGCGCCCGCCCGGTGCGGGCCCCTCAGCGCCCGCTGAGCCGCAGCACGAGCGCGCCGTAGGCCGGGAGCCGGACCCCCCGCGCCTGCACGTGGCGGCCCGTGAGCATGTCCCGCGCGCCCGCGATGTCCACCCCCTGCACCACGAACTCCGCCGCCCGCGGCCGGGCATTCACCAGCACCAGCAGCCCGCCCCGCCGGTAGGCGATCACGTCCTCCGCGGCGGTGGTCGCGACCGGCGCGAACTCGCCGCGCAGCACGTCGGCCGACTGCGCCAGCCCGAGCACCCGCCGGTAGAACGCCCGCGCCTCGGCGGCGTCGGGCTGCTTCCACGCGATCGCCTCGCGCTCGAACAGGCCGAGCTTCTGCGGGCTCTCCACCTCCTGGCCGTTGTAGAGGAGGGGCCGCCCGGGGAGGAGCGCCGTGGCCACGAACGCGGCGCGCGCCCCGGCAGGACCGCCGAACAGCGTGACCGGCGGCTGGTCCCACGCCGTCTCGTCGTGGTTCGTCGTGAAGCGGAGGCGCACGCCCCCGTTCGGGAGCGTGGCGAGCTCCGTCGCCTCGGCTGGGACGAAATTGGAGGCCGGCGCACCCTTCCAGACCGCCTTGAGCCGGCTGTACGGGGCCCACCCGTAGCTCAGGTCGAACCCCGCCTCGTGCACCCACGGGTCGCCCCACTCGGCGAGGAAGAGGAGCGGCCGGGACGCCGCACCGCGCAGCGCCGGGATCGCCTCGCGCCAGAACCCGGCCGGCACGAAGCCCGCCACGTCCACGCGGAACCCGTCGAGCTCGAAGGTCTCGAGCCACCAGCGCATCGTCGCGATCATCTCCGCGCGGAGCGCCGGGTTCCGGTAGTCGAGCTGCACGACGTCGGTCCAGTCGGTCGGCTTGCCGTCGGGGTCGCGCGGCACGGCGGGCGCACCCTGCTCGTCCTTCACGTACCAGTCGGGGTGCTGCGCGAGCCAGGGGTGGTCCCACGCCGTGTGGTCCGGCACCCAGTCGAGGATCGCCTTCATCCCGCGGGCGTGGATCGCCTGCACGAGGGCGCGGAAGTCGATGGCGCTGCCGTAGGCGGGGTCCACCGCGCGGTAGTCGCGGATGGCGTAGCGCGAGCCGAGACTCCCCTTGCGGCGGTCGATCCCGGCCGGCTGCACGGGCATGATCCAGACCGCGTTGGCGCCGGATGCCTGGATCCGGTCGAGGCCTGCGATCACCCCGCGCAGGTTCCCCGACGGCGAGAAATCCTGCACGAACACCTCGTAGAGCATCGCGCGACGCACCCACGAGGTGTCCGGCGCGAGCGCCACCGGCGGCGCGGCCGCGACCGGGGCCTGGGCCAGCGCGTGGCGGCCGGGGAGGAGGGCCGCCG
>JBAIWX010000315.1:0-4446 GCA_037916975.1 Gemmatimonadales bacterium | reverse complement strand
TCCAGCGCTGCAGCAGGGAGCGGCTGATCCCGAGCTCCCGGCTCAGCTCGCTGACGGTGACTTCTCCCCGGTTCAGGCGAGCGAGTTGCTCGCGCTTGAACTCCGGGGTGTAGATCCGACGCCCATCCGCTTTCCGGTCCATGAGGACGATCCTCCGCTGTGAGTGAGCTTATCGCTCAGCGGCTGTCTCGTCCAACCGGGGGTCAGATCAGCAGCGCCACGGCGTCAACGATGAGACAGGAAACCTGATGCTGATTGTCGGCATTCCCCCCCCCTCCCCCGCGCTCTCTGGCCACCCCGCCGTCTCGTCCATAATCTTCTGGCACCGCGCCGTCCTTCTCCCGCGACCCCCCGAGGACGCATGTCCCTCCGGCTCCCCCGCGCCGTGGCCCTCGCCGCCCCGGCCCTCCTGACCCTCGCCGCCTGTCACCGCGCCCCCGCGCAGGAGCCCGCCCCCGCCGGCATCCCGCTCGAGGAGTTCCGCGAGGGCTTCCGCCAGCTCTTCGACGGCCGCACCCTCGCCGGCTGGCGCGGCTTCCAGAAGGAGGGCGTCCCCGACGGCTGGCAGGTCGTGGACGGCGCCATCACCCGCGTCGGTCCCGCCGGCGACCTCGTCTCCGCCCAGGTCTTCCGCGACTTCGAGCTGCGCCTCGAGTGGAAGGTCGCCCCCGGCGGGAACAGCGGGATCTTCTACCGCGTGAGCGAGGAGGGGGTGCAGCACGCCTACGAGTCGGGCCCCGAGATGCAGGTGCTCGACGACGCCGCGCACCCCGACGGGAAGTCGCGCCTCACCTCCGCCGGCGCCTGCTACGGCCTCTACCCCGCCCCTGCCGGCGTCGTGAAGCCCGCCGGCGAGTGGAACGCGGTGCGGATCATCGTCCGCGGGACCCACGTCGAGCACTGGCTCAACGGGCAGCGGGTCGTGAGCTACGAGCTCGGGAGCCCCGACTGGGAGGCGAAGGTGAAGGCGAGCAAGTTCGCCGAGTGGCCCCCCTACGGCCGCGCGAAGGAGGGACGCATCGGCCTCCAGGACCACGGCGACCGCGTGAGCTACCGCAACATCCGCATCAAGGTGCTCCGGTGACCGGCGTCCGCGCGCGGCTCTCCGCGATGATGTTCCTCCAGTACTTCATCTGGGGGGCGTGGTACGTCACCCTCGGCACCTGGCTCGCGCAGGGGCTCCGGTTCGACGGCGCGCAGGTGGGCCTCGCCTACGGCACCACCGCGCTCGCGGCGATGGTGTCGCCGTTCTTCGTCGGGATGGTGGCCGACCGCTTCTTCCCGACCGAGCGCCTCCTCGCCGCCCTCCACCTGGGCGGCGCCGCGCTCATGCTCCTCGCCTCACGCGCCACGGCGTTCGGGCCCACGTACGGACTGCTCCTCGCCTACGCGCTCTGCTACATGCCGACGCTCGCGCTCACCAACTCGCTCTCCTTCCACCACCTCGACGACCCCGCGCGCGAGTTCCCGCGCGTCCGCGTCCTCGGGACCATCGGGTGGATCGTGGCAGGGCTCGTGGTCGGCCGGCTCGGCGTCGAGGCGACGGCGGTGCCGATGCGGCTCGCCGCGGCGGCCTCGGGCGTCATGGGGCTCTTCTGCTTCCTGCTCCCCCACACGCCGCCCCCCAGGCGCGGCACCGGGCCCGTCGCCGCGCGCGACGTGCTGGGGCTCGATGCCCTGGCGCTCCTCAAGGACCGCTCCTTCGCCATCTTCGTCCTGGGCTCGCTCCTCGTCTGCATCCCGCTCCAGTTCTACTACGCCTTCACCAACCTCTTCCTGAACGAGATCGGCGTCGCCGAGGCGGCGACCAAGATGACGCTCGGGCAGGCGAGCGAGATCGGCTTCATGCTGCTCATGCCGTGGTTCCTCCCCCGGCTCGGCGTGAAGCGGATGCTCCTCGTCGGGATGGCGGCGTGGGCGGCGCGCTACCTCTGCTTCGCGCGCGGTGACGCCGCTGGCGGGATGTGGCTCCTCTACCTCGGCATCGTGCTGCACGGCATCTGCTACGACTTCTTCTTCGTCACCGGGCAGATCTACGTGGACCAGCAGGCACACCCGAGCATCCGCGCCGCGGCGCAGGGGTTCATCGCCTTCGTGACGATCGGCGTCGGCCAGTTCGTGGGCTCGTGGGCGTCGGGGCGGATCGTGGACGCCTTCCGCACCGGCACCGGCCACGACTGGGCCGCCATCTGGCCGATCCCCGCCGCGGGCGCCGCGGCGATCCTCGTCCTCTTCGCGCTCCTCTTCCGCCCGGCGCCGGTCCCGGCACCGACCGCGGAAATGCGCGCCGCCGCCTGACCGCCCGCGTCCGCGCCGAGCGGACGCCGCACCACCCTTCGGAGGAATCGTGACCGACACCGCCTGTCCCGCCTGCGGCACCGCCATGCACACCGAGCAGCTCCACGACGTCACGGTGGACCGCTGCCCCGCGTGCCGGATGGTCTGGTTCGACCGGACCGAGCTCGCCGCCGTCGTGGCGCACGAGGTGCCCGGCGCCAGCGTCGGCTGGGGCCAGCGTGAGCCCGCGGAAGGACGCGGGATGCTCGCCTGCCCCCGCGACGGCACCATGACCCTCGCCCCGTACCGCCTGGGGCCCGCGCATTTCCACCGCTGCTCGAGCTGCCGCGGCATCGCGATCGCCGACGGGGAGCTGGCGCTCCTCCTCGAGTCGGTGGCGAGCGCCGACTTCGGGCTCGGCCGCGTGATCGCCGAGCTCTTCTCGAAGTAGCCGGGCCCGCTCGTCCCCTTCCCCCGCCCCCCGGAGGTCGCATGACCGCTTCCCCCGCCGACGGTGCCGCGCCCGGCGGCGCCGTCTCCCGCCGCGACTTCGTGGAGTCGCTCGCCGTCGCCTCCGCGTTCACCATCGTCCCGCGCCACGTGCTGGGCCGCGGGTTCCGCGCGCCGAGCGATACGCTCAACATCGCCTGCATCGGTGTCGGCGGGATGGGGCGGAACGACGTGAAGGGGGTGAGCGGGGAGAACATCTACGCCCTCTGCGACGTGGACGAGCACGCCGCCGAGGAGTCGTTCCACGCCTTCCCGAAGGCGAAGCGCTACCGCGACTTCCGCGACCTGATCGAGCGCGAGTGGCGGAACATCGACGCCGTCACCGTCTCGACGCCCGACCACGTGCACGCCGTCGCCGCGATGGCGGCGCTCCGCGCCGGGAAGCACGTCTACTGCCAGAAGCCGCTCGCGCGCACCCTCCACGAGGTGCGGGCGCTCCGCGCGGAGGCGGGCCGGCGGCCGAAGCAGGTGACCCAGATGGGGAACCAGGGCCACACCAACGAGGGGACGCGGCAGATCCGCGAGTGGGTGGAGGCGGGCGTGATCGGCCCGGTGCGCGAGGTGCACTACTGGACCAACCGGCCGATCTGGCCGCAGGGCCAGCAGCGCCCCACCGAGGCGCACAACGTCCCGCCGTGGCTCGACTGGAACCTCTGGCTCGGCCCCGCGAAGGAGCGGCCCTACCACCCCGCGTACGCCCCCTTCCGCTGGCGCGGCTGGTGGGACTTCGGCACCGGCGCCCTGGGCGACATGGCCTGCCACGGGATGGACGCCGCGTTCTGGGGGCTCGACCTGGGCTACCCGACGCGCGTCGAGGCGGAGTGCACCGAGCGCTTCGACGAGACGCCGCCCCGCGCCTCGCGCGTCACCTACCGCTTCCCCGCGAAGGGATCGCGGGGCGAGGTGACGGTCGTCTGGCGCGACGGCTCGCTCGCGCCGCCGCGCCCGAAGGAGGTCGGCCTCGACCAGGACTGGCCCGTCTGGGACATCGGCGGCCAGCTCTGGTTCGGCGACACGGGGACGATCCTCGCCGGGATGTACGGCGAGGAACCGCGGCTCCTCGACGCCGCGCGGGACCGCGAGCTCAAGGCGAACCCGCCGGCGAAGGTCTATCCCCGCTCGCCCGGCGTGTACGCGGAGTGGATCGACGCCTGCAAGCAGGGGACGCGCGCCCGCTCGCCCTTCGACGGGCACGCCGGCGCGCTCACCGAGATGGTGCTCCTGGGCTGCCTCGCGGTGCGCGCGGGCGGCGCGTTCGACGTGGACCCCGACACCGGGGCCATTCGCGGGGCGGCGCTCCCCGACGAGTGGCTCAAGCCCACCTTCCGCGCCGGCTGGAGTCTCTGAGATGAAGGCACTGCTGCTCGTCGCCGGGCTCGCGCTCGTGGGGTTCGGCGGCTACATCCTCGCGCGCGGCCTCACCTACACGAAGAAGGACAAGGTGGTGGACCTGGGCATCCTCAAGGCGGAGATGCAGCACGAGGAGCCGGTGCCGCCGTGGATCGGCGGCGTGGTGGCGGTGGCGGGGGCGGGGCTCGTCCTCGCCGGCGCGCGCCGGAAGGCGTAGCGGATGCGGCGGCTGGACGTGCTCGTCGAGGCGTGCGTCGAGTCGGTCGCCGAGGCGGAACTCGCCGGGCGGCTCGGCGCGGACCGGATCGA
>JBAIWX010000314.1:0-3242 GCA_037916975.1 Gemmatimonadales bacterium | reverse complement strand
GACGGCGCCCCGTGCGCCGCCGCCGGGTGCCCCCCTCCCGGCGCGCGGTGCCCGTGCCCCGCCGGGCGCGCGCCGCGCCGGGCCGCCTCCTCCTGCCGCCGGGCCTCCCGCGCCTGCAGCCGGACCGACTCCTCCGCCTCGCGCTCGGCCTTCCGCCGCGCCTTCTCCGCCGCGCGCTCGCGCTCGAGCTTCTTCCGCGCGCGGATCTCGGCGATCCGCTCCTCGATCGGCACCTCGAAGCGCTCCGTGGGCTTCGCGCGGTAGTCGAACCCCGGCACCGTCACCCGCGGGAGCCGCCGCCCGATCGCCCGCTCGATGCGCCGAAGGTCGTCCTCCTCGTCCGGCGCCACGAAGGTGAACGCCTCGCCCGTCGCTTCCGCCCGGCCGGTGCGCCCCACGCGGTGGATGTAGTCCTCGGGGAGCGCGGGCACGTCGAAGTTGACCACGTGCTCGAGCGCCTCCACGTCGATGCCGCGCGCCGCGATGTCGGTCGCGACGAGGACGCGGATCTGGCCCGACTTGAACCCGGCGAGCGCCGCCGTGCGCTGCGGCTGCGAGCGGTTCCCGTGGAGCCGGTCCACCTTGATGCCCGCCTTGTGCAGCACCTCGTGGAGCCGGTTCGTGCGGTGCTTGGTGCGGGTGAAGACGAGCGCCTGCTGCAGGTCGCCACGCTGGAGGAGCGCGAGGAGGAGCGCCGGCTTGAGCTCCTGCGCGACCGGGTACACGGCCTGCGTGATCCCCGTGGCCGGCGCCGCCTGGCGCTCGATGTTGATCGTCGCGGGGTGGTGGAGCATCTCGCGCGAGAGCTCGACGATCGGCCCCGGCATCGTCGCGCTGAAGAAGAGCGTCTGCCGCTTCGCCGGGAGGTGGCGGAGGATCTTCCGCACCTCGGGGAGGAAGCCCATGTCGAGCATCCGGTCCGCCTCGTCGAGGACGAGGTGCGAGACGTGGTCGAGCTTCGTGTACGGCTGGCGCAGGTGGTCGAGGAGCCGCCCCGGCGTCGCGACGAGGACGTCCACCCCGGTCCGGATCGCGTGCTCCTGCGGCCCCATCCCGACGCCGCCGAAGATCGCCGCCGCCGTGATCGACGTGTGCGTCGCGAGCGCGTTCACCTGCTCGAGGATCTGCGCCGCGAGCTCGCGCGTCGGCGTGAGGACGAGCGCTCGCGTCGCGCCGCGGGGCTTCTTGAGCAGGTGCTCGAGGATCGGGAGGAGGAAGGCGGCCGTCTTGCCGCTCCCCGTCGCCGCGCAGGCGAGGAGGTCCTTCCCCGCGAGCGCGGGCGGGATGGCGTCGGCCTGGATCGGGGTCGGGCGGACGAAGCCGAGGTCCTTGAGGCCCTGCTGGAGGCTCTTGTCGAGGTGGAGCGAAGCGAACGACATCGAATTCCCGGGGAGCGTCGTGGGGCAAGGCGGCGCCCCGCGCGCGGACGGCCCTGCGCCGCCCGGCGAGCGGGCAATCTAACGGAGTCGGCACGCGTTTCCGACTGAAACACCAAGCGATCCTTTCCCGTAGCGATCGGGCACGGCGGCGTCCGCGTCGCCGTCAGGCCGGACCGACTCCACATCGAGAACGAGGATCGCCCCATGCCCGCCTCGCCCACGGGACACGCCGAGGATCGCCTGCAGCACCTGGAATCGTCGCTCCGCCGCGAGCGCGCCCTGAACCGCATGGCGCTGGCCGCCCTGGGCGTTGTGGCGCTCGCGGGGTGGACCGCGCGCCGCCCGCCCGAGGTGCTGCACGTCCGCGGGCTCGTCGTCGAGGATTCCCTCGGCCGCCCGCGCATCGTCCTCGGCGCTCCGCTCACCCTCCCGGGCCGCACCGCCGCGCAGTCGGGCACGGGCGTCGCCGTGCTCGCCGAGAGCGGCGCGCTGCAGGCGGCACTCGGCGCGCCGACGCCGGCCCCGCGGATCGGCGGGAAGGTGGTGGACCGCGTGGGCGGGAGCGCGGGGCTCGTCGTCGCCGACCGCGACGGAAACGAGCGGGGGGGCTTCGGCGCCTTCCCCGACGGGCGCGCGAACGCCTGCCTCGACTATGCGGGCGGGGTCAAGGAGGCGGCGTGCCTCGTCGTCTTCCCCGGCGACCAGATGGCGGGCCTCGTCGTGAACGGCACGCCGGACCAGAAGGGCTTCGACCGCGTCACCGCGCTCGTCGGGAAGGACGGGGTCGCGATCATGAAGCTCGCGGCGCCGAGCGGGCGGGAGAGCGTGATCCTGCGGAGCCAGGGGGACAGCCCCGCCGAGCTCTTCGTGCCGAACGCCGACGGGAGCGACTACGTGGACGTGATGCCGAAGCCGGCGCGCTAGATTCCCCGCTCCCCCCGTCCCGGGAGCGCGCGCTGCGCCGCTATCGCTGGATCGTCTTCGACGCCGACGGCACCCTCTTCGACTTCGCGCTCGCGGAACGGAACGCGCTCGCCCGCACCCTCGCCGAGCGGGCGATCGCGTTCGACGCGGAGGTGCACCGCGCCTTCCACGCGATCAACCTCCGGCTCTGGCATGAACTCGAGCGCGGGACGATCACCTCGCGCGAGCTGCGGGTGCGCCGTTTCGCGGAGCTGGCCCACGCCCTGGGGGTGGACCTCGACGCGCCGGCGGTCGGGGCGCGCTACCTCGAGCACCTGGGCGACGAGCCCGCGCTCCTCGACGGCGCCGAGGCGGTGGTGGACACCCTCGCGCGCGACCACCACGTGGCGATCGCGACGAACGGGATCACGGCGGTGCAGCGGAGCCGGGTGGGCGCCTCGCCGATCCGGCACCACGTGCGGGCGCTCGTGATCTCCGACGAGGTGGGGGCCGCGAAGCCGGCGGCGGCGTTCTTCGAGGCGCTCTTCGCGGCGATCGGGCAGCCGGCGCGCGAGGAGGTCCTGATGGTGGGGGACAGCCTGTCGTCGGACATCCGGGGCGGCGCCGAGTTCGGGCTCGACACGGTCTGGTACAACCCGGCGGGGCAGCCGAACCCGAGCGGGATCCGGCCGACGCACGAGATCCGGGACCTGGCGGAGCTGGTGGAGCTGACCGGGGCCGGCGCGACCGGGGGGTGAGGGGGTCCGGCAGGGGGGCCGGACCGGCTGTGGACGATTTGGTGACGCCCGCCGACGATCGTGGGGAACACCATTTCCTCATTGCCGCCGGCGGGGCCCGGGACTCCGGGGCCCGTCGCGCGGGCCGGTCATCCACAGGAGCCCCCTCATGCGCCGTCTACTTCGCCGCCTGGCTGCTGCCGGCAGTCTCGTCCTCGTCCCC
>JBAIWX010000313.1:0-5075 GCA_037916975.1 Gemmatimonadales bacterium | reverse complement strand
CGGCGAAGGCGGCCGCGAGCCGCGCCGGGGTCAGCTCCCCCTCCGCGCCCTCGGGGAGGAAGACGACGCCGGCCACACGGTCGGGCGCGAGCCAGCGCGCGGCGACGTCGCGCACCTCCCGGGCGGTGACGGTGCCGAGCCGCTCGTACTCCTCGTCGAGCAGGTGGACGCCGCCCATCGCCTCGGTCGCGGCGAGCGCCGCCGCGCGGCCCTCCATGGACTCCATGCGGCGCGCCCAGCGCGCGCGCAGCAGCGCCACGGTGCGCGCGAGGTCCTCGGCGTCGGGCCCGCGCTCGGCGAGCCGCGCCACCGCGCGCGCGACGCCCGCGAGCACCTCGTCGAGGCGCGACGGCTCGAGGTCGGCGGCGACGGTGAAGAGCCCGAGCTCGCTCGGCGTGTAGTTGGAGGCGCCGACACCCGCGACGAGGCCCGGCTCGCGGAGCGTGCGCCAGAGCCAGCTGCCGCGGCCCGCCGCGAGGATCCCCGCGGCGACGTCGAGGGGCGTCGCATCGTCGTGGAGGGGGGGCACGGTGTGCCAGCCGAGGACGAGCTCCGCCCGCGCCACGTCGCCGCGGAGGGTGCGCGCGCGGACTTCCGCGTGCGGCGGCTCCGCGGGGGAGGGATCCTCCGCCCCGGGCGCCGCGGCCCAGTCGCCGTAGGTGGCGCGGAGCCGCGCGAGCGTCGCCTCCTCGTCGAGCGCGCCGACCACCGAGACGATCGTCCGCCCGGGGACGTACCGGCTCCGGTAGTAACCGACGACGTCGTCCCGCGTGTAGCCGGCGAGCTGCGCCTCCGTCCCGATCCGCCAGCGGCGGATCCGGTGCCGGTCGAACATCACCTCGCAGAGCGTCTCGTACGCGACCGCCGACGGGGTGTCGAGCTTGCGGCGCGCCTCCTGGATGATCACCCGCAGCTCGCGCGCGAGCTCGCCGGCGTCCACGAGCGAGTGCCGCAGCGCGTCGGCCTGGATGTCGAGCGCGGCGTCGAGCCCCGAGGCGGGGAGCACCACGAAGTAGGCGGTGCGGTCGTAGCTCGTGGAGGCGTTGAGGTAGCCGCCGGCGGCCTTCGTCTCCCGGGCGATCGCCCCCGCCCCGCGCCGCGGCGTCCCCTTGAAGAACATGTGCTCGAGGACGTGCGAGATCCCCACCCAGCGGTCGGGCTCGTCGAAGAACCCTGCCTTCACGTGGGTCACCACCGCCACGGCGGGGGCGGAGGCGTCGCGCTGCACCAGCAGCGTGAGGCCGTTGGGGAGCACTTCGCGGCGGACGCCGGCCGTCCAGCGGCCGGCCGCAGGGGTCGCGAGCAGGGTCATGGGGGAAAGCTAGGTGCGCCCGGGCGCGGGACGGAGGGCCGCCCCGCGCCCCGGGCCGGTCAGGCGAGGATGCGCAGCACGCCCGCCTCGGCGCTGCCGCGGATGAAGGCCTCGGCGTCGGTGACGGGGATGACGATCCCGGTCTCGGTGCGCCCGCGGCGCGCGAGGCTCGCCATGAAGTCCGCCAGCGGCGCGTCCGCCCACTCGGGCTCGGCCGCCTTCATCTGCGCGAGGATCTCGTCCCAGGTGCCGCGGAAGGTGTGGCCCGCCAGCGTCGCGACGTGGTGCAGGTCGCCGGCACCGGGGCGCTTCTGCATGGCGTGCAGGTCGCTCAGGAGCGTGCCGAAGAGCTCGAGCTGGTGCGGGTCGCGCACCGTGCCGTCGGGCTGCTGCGCCTCGACCTCGGCGAGGATGAGATCGATCGCGTCCGGCTCCCCGGCGAGCTCGCCCAGGCGCCCGTACCACGGCGCCAGCTCGGGGTCGTCGTCGCCGAGGCGATAGAGCGACTTCTTGAGCTCCACGGTGCGCCAGAGGCCGAGCTCGTCGTAGTGGTCGTCCGGCTCGGTGCGCTCGAAGTGCCGGAGCGCCGCCTCCGACTCGCCGCGGTCGTACAGCATGTTGGCGAGGTAGATGCGCGCCTCGGGGAAGCCGGGCTCGAGCTCGAGCGCGCGGCGGAGCCAGTAGAGGGCGCCGGCGTCGTTGCCCAGCCGGTGCGAGGCGTAGCCCAGGCAGCTGGCCGCGTCGGGCGAGTCGGGGTGCGCCTGCACGGCGAGCTCGAAGAAGCGGTGCGCCTGCGCGAGCAGCCCCTCGCGGAAGCAGGCGCGGCCCAGCTGGAGCATCAGCTCGAGGTCGTCGGCGAAGCCGAGCGCGATGATGCGCTCGTACGCGCGGAGCGCGCCGCTCCGGTCGCCGAGCTTGAGGAGCGTCTCGCCCAGGCCGGCCAGGGCGTCCTCGTGGTCGGGATCGAGCGTGAGCGCCTGCTCGTACGCCCGGCGCGCCCACGCATAGTCCTCGCGGGCGAGGTAGGCGTAGGCGGTGCCGATGTGGAGTTCGACGGCGTTGGGGTAGATGGAGAGGCCGTCCCGGAGGAGCTCGAGGGCCTCGTCGAAGCGGCCTTCGTTGTAGAGCTGGTGAGCCTGTTCGTCGAAATCGTCGGAGCTGCGGAATGCTTCCGACATCGGCGGGGGCCTCCCGTGTTGGTTGGTGAATAGTAGGAACGAGACGGCCGGTTCCGCAAGAGAGCGGGACGGGGATGTCTCGCTTCTATCCCTCGGCGGCAAAAGCGGTTGGCGCGCCGAACGGTGATCGGCGCGGTGGCCGTGCGGGGTTCGCGGCGGGTCCGCGGGAACCGGCCGGGGTGCGTCCGGCGTTAGAACCGGAGTGCGCATCATGATTGACGAAGCTTCATGAATGCCTATATTACTGACCAGTCAGTAACCAAGGATGATGCCGTGCAGACCTCGTCGCAGTCCCATGGCCCCCGCTGGCACCGCCGCCCCGAGGCGCGTCCCGAGGAGATCCTCGAGGCGGCACTCGGCGTCTTCGGCGACGTCGGCTTCGCCCGGGCGCGCCTCGAGGACGTCGCGAAGGCGGCCGGCGTGAGCAAGGGGACGCTGTACCTGTACTTCGACTCGAAGGAGACGCTCTTCCGCGAGATGGTGCGGACCAAGATCGTCGCGGTGGTCGAGGAGGGCGAGCGGCTGGTGGCGAGCCACGGCGGTGACGCGCGCGCGCGGCTGCGCGAGTTCATGCGGCTCATGTGGTCCAAGATGCGCGACCCGCGGCTGCTGCGGATCTCGAAGCTGGTGCAGGGCGAGCTCGGCTGCTTCCCCGAACTCGCCCAGTTCTACTACACGGAGGTCATCCTCCGCGTCCGCACGCTCCTCGAGCAGCTCGTCGCGCGCGGCGTGGCCGACGGCTCGTTCCGCCCCGCGCAGGCGCGCATCGCGCCGCGCGCGATCCCCGCGCTCATGGTGATGGTGCTCAAGCTCCACCACTTCTTCGGCGCGTACGACCCCGCCCCGCTCGCGGAGGACGACCTCTGCGACGGCATCATCGACCTCGTCTTCCACGGCGTGACCGCGCCGGCCGATCCCGCATGACGACCCGGACCGCCTCCCTCGCCGGCCTGCTCCTCGCCGCGCTCGCCTCGACCGCGGGCGCGCAGGCCCCCGCCGCGCTCACCCTGCAGGACGCCACCCGCCTCGCCTGGCAGCGCGGCGTCCGGGCGGCGCTCGCGCGCCTCGGCGCCGAGGCCGCCGCGCAGAAGGTCGGGCAGCGCCGCGCCGACCTCCTGCCGCAGGTGAACGGCTCGGCCAGCTGGACCCGGCAGACGCTCAACCTCGACGAGTTCGGCCTGCCCTTCGCGCGCGGCACCACCGATCCGTTCAACCTGTGGCGCGTCCGGCTCGGCGCGTCGCAGGCGCTGGTTGACCTCCCCGCCCTGGCACGGCTCCGCGCCGCGCAGGACTCGGCGAGGGCGGCGGCGAGCGACGCCCAGGCCGCCGGGAACGCCGCCGCGGCGGCGGCGGGCGCCGCCTACGTCGAGGTGCTCGCCGCCGAGGCCACGGTGGCCGCCCGCGCGGCGGACAGCGTCCAGGCGGCGGAGCTGCTCCGGCAGGCGCGGCAGCTGGTCGCCTCGGGGGTGAGCCCCGCGATCGACGCGACGCGGAGCGAGGTGAGCTTCCAGGCGGTGCGGACGCAGCTGGTGCTCGCCCGCAACGACCGGGACCGCGCGCGGCTCGCGCTCCTGCGCGCGCTCGAGCTGCCGCTCGACACGACCGTCACGCTCGCCGACAGCCTCGGCGCCGACGACCCGGCGCTCCCCGCGACACAGGAGGACGCGGTGGCGCTCGCGCTCCGCCAGCGGCCCGAGGTGGCCGCGGAGGCGACGCGGACGCGCGTGGCCGAGCGCTCGGGCCAGGCGGTCGCCCGCGAGTTCCTTCCCTCGGCGGTGGCCTCGGGCTTCTGGCAGGAGAGCGGCCAGCGCATCCCCGACGTGCTCGGCACCTGGAACGTGCAGGTGGGGATCGCGATCCCGATCCTCGACGGCTGGAAGCGGCAGCGGCGGAAGGCGGAACAGGCGATCCGCCTCGACGAGCAGCGCCTGCGCGCGCGGGACGTGAGCCGCCAGGTCGAGCAGGACGCCCGGCAGGCGGTGCTCGACCTCGCCTCCGCGCGGGAGCAGATCGCCGTCGCGCAGGACCGCGTGCGGCTCGCCGAGCTCGAGCTCGCGCAGGCCGAGGACCGCTTCGCCGCCGGCGTCGCCGGCAGCGTGGAGACGACCACCGCCCAACGCAACGTCCTCGCCGCCAAGGACGCGCTGATCCAGGCGCGCCTCGGCTGGGACCTCGCCCGAATCGGCGCCTACCGCGCCCTCGGCTCCCTGGTACCGACCCCATGACCGCGACCGCCCGCCCCGAGGCCCGCCCGATGGCCACCACCGCCCGCCCCGAGCCGGCCGCCGCGCCGGCCGCCCCCGAGCCCGCCGCGGAGGCGCCGCGCGGCGCGGCGCCCGCGTCGCGGGTGCGACTCGTCGTGCTCCTCGTGCTGGCCGCCGCCGTGCTGGGGTACGGGGTGCACCGCTGGCTCGACGCGCAGCGCTACGTGACGAGCGACAACGCCCAGCTCGACGGGCGCATCACGCCGATCGCGCCCAAGGTGCAGGCGTTCGTGAGCCGCGTGCTGGTGGACGACAACCAGCCGGTGAAGCCGGGGGACACGCTCGTGGTGCTCGACGACCGCGACTTCCGCCTCCGGCTGC
>JBAIWX010000312.1:0-5836 GCA_037916975.1 Gemmatimonadales bacterium | reverse complement strand
GCGCCCTGCGCCACGCCGTCGAGGATCTCGTCGGCGACCGAGCGCGGTGAAACCTTGTCGATCGGCAGGACCTTCCCCATGTCGGTGTCCACCGGGCCCGGGTAGACGCCGTGCACCGTGGTGCCCTGCGCCGCGAGCGTGGCGCGCGTCGCCTGGGTGAGGGAGTGCAGGGCCGCCTTCGAGATCGAGTAGGTGATGAACGCGGGGAAGTTGGCGAGCGATGCGACGCTGCCGATGTTCACCACGGCACCGCCGCCGTTCTTCGCGAGGATCGGCGCGAAGGCCTGCGTGACGCGCAGCGTCCCCTCGACGTTCACCGCCCACTCCGTCCGGCCGTCGGCGAGGATCGCCGGATCGGTGATCGGCGCGCCGAACCCCGTCGCGACGCCGGCATTGTTGACGAGGAGCGTGACGTCCGTCGCGCGCTGGGCCGCCGCGGCGACCTGCTCGGGCCGGGTGACGTCGAGCTCCAGGGCGACGACGCGCCCCCGGGCCTGCGCGACCAGCCCGTCGAGCGCCTTCGGGTCACGGGCGCCCGCGTAGACCTTCGCGACGCCGCGATCGAGCAGCGCGTCCACGATGGCGCGGCCGATCCCGCGGTTCGCGCCGGTGACGAGCGCGACGGTGGAACTGGAGACCTTGGACATGGCAGGATTCCTCGAGGCCGGAAGAATAGACTGAACGTTCTATCAATGGGCTTTACAATAGAACGCCCGGTCTATACTGTCAAGCCATGTCCGGAAAGCGGGCCAGGGGCCGGGGGCGCCGGCCGGTGACGCGGGAGGAGGTGCCGGTCCGCGAGCGGA
Organism: Gemmatimonadales bacterium; assembly: GCA_037916975.1. Classification (GTDB taxonomy): domain Bacteria; phylum Gemmatimonadota; class Gemmatimonadetes; order Gemmatimonadales; family GWC2-71-9; genus JAGGAG01. The sequence continues at coordinate 5,030 of JBAIWX010000312.1, read as the reverse complement.
TCCTCGCCGCCGCTACGCGCCTCTTCTACGCCGAGGGAATCGAGCGGGTCGGGGTGGACCGCGTCCTCGCGGAGGCGGATGCCGCCCGCGCCTCCCTTTACCAGCACTTCGGCTCGAAGGCGGGGCTCGTCACCGCCTACCTCGAGGCGAAGGGAGCGGAGGTGCGGCCGCAGCTCGAGGGGCTCCTCGCCGACCGCTCCGTCCCGCCGAGGGACCGGTTGCTCCGCCTCTTCGACGCCATCGCCGGCATGGCCGCGGGCGCCGGGTTCCGCGGCTGTCCCTACCAGAACGCCGCCGCCGAGCTCACCGAACCGGGCGATCCGGCGCTTCGCCTCATCGCGGGGCAGCAGGCGTGGCTGCACGCGCTGATCGGGCGCGTGGTGCGCGAGTCGCCCGCGCTCGCTGCGCAGCCGATGCTCGTCCCGGCGCTCGTCACGCTCTACTCGGGCGCGCTCGCGGCCGCGCAGCTCGAGCGCTGCGATACCCCGGCCCGCGCGGCGCGGTGGGCGGCGGAGCGGCTCCTGGCGGGCTGAGCCGCCGCCACCGCCACCCCCGCGGCGCGGGCGCTATCTTCCCTGCATGACGACCATCACTGAGGCCGACTTCATCCAGTCGGTCGCCGACGCGCTCCAGTACATCTCGTACTACCACCCGCTCGACTACATCCACGCCCTCGCCGAGGCGTACGAGAAGGAGCAGGGGCCGGCGGCGAAGGATGCGATCGCGCAGATCCTCACCAACTCGCGGATGTGCGCCGAGGGGCACCGGCCGATCTGCCAGGACACGGGGATCGTCTGCGCCTTCGTGAAGGTCGGGATGGACGTCCGCTGGGCGACGACGCGCTCGCTGCAGGAGCTGGTGGACGAGGGGGTGCGCCGCGCCTACCTGCTGCCCGACAACGTGCTCCGCGCCTCGGTCGTCGCCGACCCGGCGTTCTCGCGGAAGAACACCCGCGACAACACCCCCGCCGTGGTGCACGTGGAGCTCGTCCCCGGGAGCACGGTGGACGTGCGCATCGCCGCCAAGGGCGGCGGGTCGGAGAACAAGTCGAAGTTCGTGATGCTCAACCCGAGCGACTCGATCGTGGACTGGGTGCTCAAGACCGTCCCCACGATGGGCGCCGGCTGGTGCCCGCCCGGGATGCTCGGCATCGGGATCGGCGGCACGGCGGAGAAGGCGATGCTCCTCGCGAAGGAATCGCTGATGGAGCCGATCGACATGGCGCAGCTCCGGGCGCGCGGGCCCAAGTCGAAGCTCGAGGAGCTCCGCATCGAGCTGTACGAGAAGGTGAACGCGCTGGGCATCGGCGCGCAGGGGCTGGGCGGGCTCTCGACGGTGCTCGACGTGAAGATCCTCGACTTCCCGACGCACGCCGCCTCGAAGCCCGTGGCGATGATCCCTAACTGCGCCGCGACCCGCCACGTGCACTTCACGCTCGACGGCTCCGGCGTGGCGCAGCTCCCCGTGCCGAAGCTCGCCGACTGGCCCGCCGTCACGTGGGTGCCCGACGCCTCGGCCAAGCGCGTGAACCTCGACACCCTCACCCCCGCCGAGGTGGCGACCTGGCAGGCGGGCGACCGGCTCCTCCTCTCGGGGAAGCTCCTCACCGGGCGCGACGCCGCGCACAAGCGCATCGCCGACCTCTTCGCGTCGGGGCAGGGGCTCCCGGCCGGCGTGGACTTCACCAACCGCGTCATCTACTACGTGGGGCCGGTGGACCCGGTGCGCGACGAGGCGGTGGGGCCCGCGGGTCCGACCACGGCGACGCGCATGGACAAGTTCACCGAGATGATGCTCGCGCAGACGGGGCTCATCGCGATGATCGGCAAGGCGGAGCGCGGGCCCGCTGGGCTCGAGGCGATCCGCAAGCACAAGGCCGCCTACCTGATGGCGGTGGGCGGGGCGGCGTACCTCGTCTCGAAGGCGATCCGCGCCGCGCGCGTCGTCGCCTTCGAGGATCTCGGCATGGAGGCGATCTACGAGTTCGAGGTGGACGAGATGCCGGTGACGGTCGCGGTGGATGCCGCGGGGCGGAACGTCCACGAGACGGGGCCTGCGGAGTGGAAGGAGCGGATCCGCGGGCTGCCGGTGCTGGCGTAGGGCCGTCGGTGCGATGGCCGGCGTGACCTCGCTCCGCGCCAGCCGCCGCCAGCGTGCCCGCGACGTGCTGTCGATCGCGGGGATGGTGCTCGCGGGCCTCTTCTTCGCCGCGCTCGGCGGCTCCGCCCTCCTGCACGACGTTCGCGCGCGTGGCTGGCCGACCGTCGAGGGTCGGGTGCTCTCCGCGGGCATGAACTACATCCCCGAGGTGCCCAGCTTCGAGCTGCGCTACGAGTACACGGTGGACGGCCGGCGCTACGAGGGGTCGAGCGACGACGTGGAGGACCGGATCGTGGACGGGCGGAGCGTGTTCTCGACCGGCGCCACAGTGCCGGTGCACGTGGATCCCGGCCATCCCGAACGCTCGGCGGTGGAGCCCGCGTTCCACCTCGCACATCTCGGGTGGCTGCTGACCGGACTCGTCCTCGCGATCGGTGGCGGCTGGCTCGGCGGGCCGTCGGTCGTGGCCTGGCTGCGCGGGCTGGCCGCGCGCTGAGGAGATCGGCCCCGCTCGCGACCGTGGCCCGGGCGGCACGCCAACGTGCTCTGGACGGTTCGCCGGGGGCGCCGTACCTTCGGACGCTCGGCAGCGTCCCGGACCGCACTCAGCAGCGAGGAGCCTTCCTGACCCGCCTGTCCTCCCTCGCGATCCGATGCGTGCTTGCCGGGCTGCCGCTGCTCCCCCTCGCGGCACTCGCAACGACCGAGCTCTCCCCGATCCCGCTCGCCCCGCCGGCGGCCGACACCGCAGGCACCTTCGTCCTCCACAAGATCGGCAACCCCATCGGCCGGGAGTCGTGGCGCGTCGCGACCGCCCCCGCGGGCGGCCGCGTGCTCGTCTCGCGGTTCGAGTTCAACGATCGAGGCACGGCGGTGCCGCTCGATGCCGAACTGTCCTGGGATGCCGGGGGCCGGCCGGCGCGCTTCACCCTCAAGGGGCGTACGTCACGGCAGTCGGCCGTGGACCTCGAGGTCGTGGTGGCCGGCGACTCGGCGCGCGTGCGCCGCGACAGCGTCCGCTCCACCGTCCCGCTTGGCGGCGCCTTCCCGGCGGAGGGCTACGCGCCGATCGCGGTGCAGCAGGCGGTGCTGCGGGAGTGGATCGCACGGGGGCGGCCCGCCACGCTCCGCCTCGTCCCCGACGCCGAGCTGCATCTCGCGTCGCGCGGCCGGGACACGCTCGACCTCCCGGGCGGGCGCGCGGTGCTCGAGCGGGTGTCGGTGACGGGACTCATCTGGGGCATCGAGACCGTCTGGCTCGACGCCGGGGGCGACGTCGTCGCCGCCGTCACGATCGACGCCGAGGGCGATCCCTTTCAGGCCGTGCGCTCGCGGGACTCGGCGGCGGTCGGCCGCTTCGTCGCGCTCGCGGCGGCGGACGCCGTCGCCGCGCTGGCCGCGCCGCCGCCGGCCACCGACACGCTGCTCGCGCTGGTGGGCGGCACGCTGGTGGACGGCACCGGCCGGGCGCCGGTGCGCGACGCGGCGCTCGTCATCCGCGGCACGCGGATCGTGGCGGCGGGCCCGCGCGCGACGGTGCGGATCCCGCGCGGCGCCACGATCATCCGCACCGACGGCGCGACGATGCTCCCCGGCCTCTGGGACATGCACGCGCATTACGCGCAGGTGGAGTGGGGCCCGATCTACCTCGCCTCCGGCGTCACGACGGTGCGCGACGTCGGCAACCAGTTCGAGTTCCTGGTGGGCCTCCGCCGCGCGCTCGCCGCAGGGCGCGGCATCGGGCCGCGGATCCTGGCGGCGGGGATCATCGACGGCGACTCGCCGAGGGCGATCGGCGTCCAGCGCGCCGCGACGCCGGCGCAGGGCGTGGCCTTCGTGCGGAAGTACCACGACGCCGGCTTCGAGCAGGTCAAGATCTACAGCAGCGTCCCCGACTCGGTCCTCCGCGCCATCACGCGCGAGGCGCACGCCCTCGGCATGACCGTGACGGGGCACGTCCCCATCGGGCTCGACGGCTATCAGGGCGTCGAGGCGGGGATGGACCAGATCAACCACGTCACCTTCGTGCGCGGGATGATGCGCGCCCCGGGCGACACGACGCCGCTCACCATGGACCTGCCGGAGGCGCGTCGGGCCATCGCCTTCCTCGCGCAGCGGCACATCGTGGTGGATCCGACGGTGGCGCTGTACGAACTCCTCCTCCACCCCGCCGACCAGCCCATCACCGCGTTCGAGCCGGGGGCCGCGAAGGTGGCGCCCGAGCTCCGCGCCGCGCTCGCGGGCTCGGGCGTGGAGCCGGCGCGGGCCGCGGCCGCCGCGGCACGGCTCCGCGGCTACCTCGAGATCGTCGGCGCGCTCCACCGGGCGGGCGTGCCGATCGTCGCCGGCACCGACATGGCGGTGCCGGGCCACAGCCTCCACCGCGAGCTCGAGCTCTACGTGCAGGCGGGGATGACGCCGATCGAGGCGATCCGGGCGGCGACGCTCGAGCCGGCGCGGGCGATGGGCCTGGATCACGACAGCGGGACGCTCCGCCCCGGGCTCCGGGCGGACGTGCTCGTCGTGGACGGCGCCCCGCTCGTGCGCATCGCCGACACGCGGAACGTGCGGCTCGTGATCGCCGCCGGCCGGCGCTACGAGCCGGCGCCCCTGTGGCGGAGCGTCGGGTTCACGCCGTGAGCGGGGCGCGCGTGCCCGCCGTTCGGCTGGACGGGCCCCACCGCGCCGCTTAGCTTGAGCAGGCGGTTCCCCGCGAACCGTCGCGGCATCGTCCTGCCCCGTCGTCCCACCCCCTGCCAGAGGAGCCCCCCGTGCACGTCGTGTCCTCCCTCGTGATGCTCAGCGCGCTTGTTGGCCTGCCCGCCGCCTGGGTGGCGACCGACCCGCCGGCACCCGCATCGGCCGCGGCGCACGCCCCATCCGACGCGGCGCTCGTGAAGAGCGCCCTCTCGGCGCTGCCCATGGGGCTG
>JBAIWX010000311.1:0-10560 GCA_037916975.1 Gemmatimonadales bacterium | reverse complement strand
GACCGCGATGCCGTGGTTCTCGATGACCAAGCTGGTCACGGCGACCGCCGCAGTCCGTCTTGCCGAGCGCGGCGTGCTCGACCTCGACGCGCCGGTCGCGGCCCTGGTCCCCGCACTCCGTTCCCTGAGACCCGCGGCGTGGGCAGGGCAGGCATCGTGTCGCCACTTGCTGCAGCACACGTCCGGCCTGGCCAATCCGGTCCCGCTCCGCTGGATCCACCCCGCCGAGGAAGAAGGGCCGGGCTTGGCGACGCTGGTCACCGGCCTCCTGCGGACGCACGGCAGGTTGCACTTCCCGCCCGGCAGCCGCTCCAGTTACTCGAACCTCGGCGTGCTGGTACTGGGGCGCGCGATCGAAGTCGCTGCCGCCTCGGGATTCGAGTCGGTCGTTGCGGACGAAGTGCTCCGGCCGCTTCGCCTCGAGCAGACCGGATTCCACCCGACGCCCGGGTGCCCTGCGGCGACGGGTTACCACCCCCGGTTCAGCCCGCTCCGAGTCCTGCTGCCCCGCTGGGTCATCGGCCGAGCATCCGGGCGTTGGCTCGGCTTGCGCCCGTTTCTCGTTGATGGCCAGCCCTACGGAGGACTCGTCGGACCCGCGGAGGCGGCTGCCCGGTTTCTCCGCATGCATCTCCGCGACGGGGAGCTCGACGGTACGAGGATCATCTCGAGTCGTGCAGCACAGGGCATGCGCCGGATCACTGCGCGGGGGGACAGGTACGACCTCGGCCTGGGCTGGTACGTTCCTTCCGCGCTGCGCGCCCGGGATCCCGGGTACGTGGAGCATCTCGGCGGCGGGGCGGGCTTCCATTGCCTGATGCGGCTCTACGAGTCGCGCGAGGTGGGCGTCGTCGTGATGGGCAACAGCACACGCTTCGACGTGGATGCCGTCGCCGACCTCGTCTTCGAATCGAGTACGTAGACCGGCGCGCCACGACGAAAGCGGACGCCGCGTACGCCCGGCGAAGAATCAGCATGACCGTCGCTTCACCGGGGCAGGGCCGGCAGGACACGCTGCTCTCCCCGGGTCACCCGGGTCGTGAGTTCTTCGTGCGGCCTGGATGTAATTGGTGAGGACGTTGGCCACCGAGCCATAGCGCTGCAAGCTGGGGTTGTCAGGTGGTCCACTCAACTGGCAACGCCAGAGGACTCGGTGAACAGTCACAAGCTGGCACGGCTCACGCCCTTGGGGCGGCAGCACATGATCGCCCGCCTGGAGCGGGGGGAAGCGGTGGCGCAGGTGGCCAGCGGGCTGGGGCTGAGACCGCCCACGGTGCGGCGCTTGCGGCGGCACCCGCCCCCGGCATTCATTCGCCGGAACTGAGCCGGCACGCTGCCGGGAGGGTCTCATGCGCACTTCCGGGCACCCCACCGCGCGGCCCGCCCCGGCCGCCGCGCGCATTCTCCCCGGCACGCTCTTCCTCGCCGTCGCCCTGCTCAGCGCGAGCCTCCCGGCAGGCGCCGGGGCACAGGCCGACACGGTCCGCTTCCGCAATCCGGCCGGCCTGTCGGCGCCGAGGGGCTACTCCCACCTCGCCATCGTTCCCGGCGGCAGCACCCTGCTGTTCGTGGCCGGCCAGGTCCCGCTCGATTCGACCGGTGCGCTCGTCGGGGGAGCCGACGTGCGCGCGCAGGCGGTGCAGGTGTTCGAGAACCTGCGACGAGCGCTGGCGGCGGGTGGCGCCACCTTCCGGGACGTGGTCAAGCTCAACTTCTACCTCCTCGACGTGGCCGACCTCGCGATCATTCGCGAGGTCCGCGATCGCTATGTGAACACCCTCGCCCCGCCGGCCAGCACGCTCGTCGAGGTGCGCGCCCTCTTCCGACCGGAGGTGCGGCTCGAGGTCGAGGCCGTGGCCGTCATGCGCCAGCCGTGACGCCGCTGTCCTCCCCCGGGCCGACCTTGCGCATCTGCGGGGAAGGCGGCCCTCCACCCGAGGTCGGCTGACCACGACGGCTCACCGGAGCGGGATCGCATGTTCACGCAGCGGCGGCTCCTGACGACCTTGCGGTTCGCGCTGGACGCCGACGCCGTCGCGGTCGAGGAACGGCGATTCGGTGCGTCGCGCTCCTACCGGGTGCCCTACGAATCCATCCCCGACCGGCCGGCGGTCGTGACGGTCGCCTCGGCGCGGCGCCTCGTGGTCGCGGTCGTCCTCGGCCTCCTGACCGCCGTGACGGGCGCCCTCGCCGCGCGTGGCGAGGACGTGGAACGCCACGCGCCGTTCGTGTGGGGCGCCCTCACCGCGCTGGCCGGCCTCTGGTACTGGGCGTCACGCAAGAGTTACGTCGTCTTCGGCGAGGGCACGTGGGCGCTGGTCCTGTTTCGCGACCGGCCGTCGGTGCAGGCGACGGAGGCGTTCATCGCCGAGCTGTTGGAACGCCGGCAGCGGTATCTCGCCGAGCGGTACGGGCGGGGCCCGGAGCGCACGGGCGACGCGACGGGCGCAGCCGACCCCGGGTCGCACGATCGGCGCGGCGGCGACCCGCAGTACCCGCACTGAGGGCGGCCGGACCGGACTCCATGCACACCTTCGCGTACGGCCCCCATCCCGACCAGGTCGGCGACCTGTACGTCGCCGCCGCCGCGAATGCTCCGCTCGTCTGCCTGCTGCACGGCGGATTCTGGCGGATGCCCTACGGGCGCGACCAGCTCGACGCGCTTGCCTCCGCGCTCGCCGTCACCGGCTGTGCGGTCTGGAACATCGGCTACCGCCGGGTCGGTCCGGGCGGCACGCCGTGGCCCGCGACGCTCGAGGATGTGCGGGCCGCGCTGGCGGCGCTGCCGGACCTGCAGTGCCGCGTTCAGGCCCTCGCGCTCTCCCGAGTGGTGCTGCTGGGTCACTCCGCCGGCGGGCATCTCGCCTTCTACGCCGCCGCGCGGGCGCGGCAGTCGGGGTTGCCGCACGGCGTGGCCGCGGTGATCGGACTGGCCCCGATGCTGGACCTCGACGCGGCGCACCGGCAGGACCTCGGACCGAACGCGGTAGCCAACTTCCTCGGCGGGTCGCCGGAGGCGGTGCCGGAGCGCTACCGGGACGCTTCACCGATCGACCAGCTTCCCCTCGGCGTGCCGCAGTGGATCCTGCACGGCGCCGAGGATACCGTCGTGCCGCCGGGCATGAGCCGCAGTTACGCCGAGGCCGCCCGTGCCGCCGGAGACAGCGTGACCCATGACGAGCTCCACGGCATGGACCACATGGGCCTGATCGACCCGACGTCGGCCGCCTTCCCGCTCATCCGGCGGTACCTGTCGGCCGCCTGACCGGGTGGCGCCGCGCCACGCACGAACGTGACCGGGCGCGCGTCACCAGTTCACTCGACGAGGAGCCGGGCCATCACGCCGGCCTGACGAGCAGATGACCATCCTTGCCATCCATCACGTGCAGCTCGCCATGCCGGCCGGCGGGGAATCGCGGGCCCGCGACTTCTATGCGGGCGTGCTTGGCCTGCCGGAGATCCCGAAGCCCGCGGCGCTCGCGGTCCGCGGCGGCGTGTGGTTCGGGAACGGCGCCATCGAGCTGCACCTCGGCGTCGAGGCCTCGTTCCGTCCGGCGCGCAAGGCGCACCCCGCGCTGCTGGTGCGCGACCTCGACTTGCTCGCGGCCGCCTGTTCCGCGGCAGGGTTCACGCCCCGCCACGACGGCGAGCTGCCGGGTTACGCCCGGTTCTACGTGGACGACCCGTTCGGGAACCGTCTCGAGTTCCTGGAGCCGCGGCGGTCCACCACACCGCCGGCCTGACCTTCCGGGCCGCCACGGGCCGTCGTGGCCCGCGCGTGCCGCCACCCCGCACCGACGAAGGAGCAGTCATGGCTCGCCGCATCGTGTTCACGTCGAGGGCCGCCCGGCCGCCCGCCACGTACAGCCAGGCGGTGGTGGCGGCCGGACTCGTCTTCGTCTCCGGCACGGCGCCGACCGATCCCGTCACGGGCCAGATCAGCGGCACCACGATCCAGGAGCAGACGCGCCAGTGCCTGAGGAACATCTCGGCGATCCTCGAGGAGGCCGGGAGTTCGCTCGACGACCTCGTCAGCGCCACGGTGATCCTGGCGGACGAAGACGACTTCGCGGGGATGAACGAGGAGTGGCTGCGGTGGTTCCCGTCCGATCCGCCGGCGCGGCAGGGGGCGAAGCTGCCGGCCAGGATCCCGGGGCTCAGGGTGTCGATCGCCGCGGTCGCGGCGGCCTCGACGCGGGACTGACCGGCGCGGCTTGAACCGGCCCGCTGCGGGGCGGGGACCGATCCCGCCGCCCTCCGTCCCAGCTTCGCCGAGCCGGTAATCGCGCCGCACTCAACACGATGCCGCCCAACGCCTTGCGCGGCTCGAACCACGCCTGGTCCCGACCGGGCGAACTCGGCACCGGCCCCAGATAAGAGGAGATCGAACGGGAGTTAAGGGCGCGGCCGATCTTGGGCGGGACTCCGTACCTCCCCACCCCCACCCGAGGTCACCCATGATCCCGCGCCCTTCGGGCGGCGCCCGCGTCACGCGCCTCGCGCTTCCCCTCGTCCTGCTGGCACTCGCCGCCTGCGGGGACGGCGGCAGCGGCAGCACCAACCCCTCGCCCAGCGGCACGGTGAACTACGCCGGCGCCTTCGCCTCCGCGGCCTCCTCCGGCGTGGTGCGGTTCGGCTCCGGTACCGCCGCCCTCACCGCCGACGGCCGGGTCGCGGCGGTCATGGCGCCGATCGCCCTCACCGGCACGCTGACGTTCACGAGCGGCACGGTGGTCAGCCTGTCCGGCACCCTGAACGGGACGGTGCTCGTCCTCACGGGCTCCGGCTACAGCTTCAACGGCACGGCGGTCAACGGCAACGTCATCAGCGGCACCTTCACCGGACCCGGCGGCGAGAGCGGCACCTTCAGCGTCACGCTCTCGAGCAGCACCGCCACCGCGAAGGTGCTCTGCGGCGAGTACACGGGGGACGACAGCGGCACCTTCAGCCTCGCCCTCCTGCCCGACCGGACCGGCGGCGTCGTCGTCGGGAACCAGACCGGCATCGCGCGGCCCAAGTCCGGCACCACGGACAAGGTGGAGGTGCTCCCGGACGCCGCGCCGACGTTCGTCATCGCCACGGGCACGCTCACCAACGGCGGCAGCGACATCGCCGGGAACTGGCAGGATCCCTCCGGCGCCGCGGGCACCTTCCAGGGGAGCGTCGCCGCGTGCACGGGCGGGGGCGGCGGCACCAGCGGCACGACGTTCAAGGGATTCGTCCTGGGCGACTCGCGGCTCAACGGCGGGCTCGTGCTCACGTTCGCGGCGGCGCCGACCGGCACCAACACCGTGGCGCTCGTGGCGGGCAGCACGATCACGCCCGTCTCGGGGACGCCGATCACGCTCACCGGCTCGGCGACCTCGGACGGCGGCTTCAGCGCCACCGGCGGGGGCTACACCTTCACCGGCGTCGTGGACGCCGGCGTGGTCTACGGCAACTGGGGCCCGCCCAACGCCTTCTCGGTGGGCGCGTTCGCGGCGACGACGAACGGCGTGGCCTACTGCGGCCGCTACACGCCGGCCGGGAACGTGTCCCCCGGCAACTTCGACGTCCTGGTCTCCGGCACCGCCGTCGCCGGCGGCTTCCGGGGCGACCCGGCCGACAGCCCGATCTACGGCACGTTCAACACGACGGCGTCGGGCGGCTCCTACACCTACGCCTCCAGCGGCACCGGGTTCTCGTACAGCGTGACCGGCACGACCAACGCCACGACCGCGAGCGGGAACGTCAACTGGACGGGGCAGGGGATCTTCAACGCGGGCGACTTCACGATCAACGGGCCGTACACCGCCTCGCGGTGCCCCGGCACCTGACGCCGGCATCGCTGCACGACGTGCGACGCGCCCCGGGGGCCGGTGCTTCCGGGGCGCGTCGCGTCAGGGGCTGCGCCGGCGGTCTCGCGGCCAAGCCTACTCCGCGCGGCTCCCGTCCCGGCGCTTGAGGGCCTGGAACCAGTTGAGGACGAGCTCGACGTGCGTGATGGCCGGCTGCTGGCCGACCGGCTGGATGCGCAGGAAGCGGGCGCCGTCCCGCGTGAGGCCGTAGCTCGTGTTCCCGGTGATCGTCCGGAAGAACCGACCCTCGTGCACGATCCGGGGCGGACTCGCGGCGAAGCTGGCGCCCGGCGTCACCGTGACCCCGAGCAGGCGGCTCCCGTTCTGGAAGAAGAGTTCGCGGCCATCGCGGGACCAGAGCGGCTCGGTGCCGCCGTCCGTCGAGACCAGCCGCCGCTCGCCCGCGCCCGAGAAGGGCGCGACGAAGACCTCCCGCCGCGACGCGACCGTGCCCTCGTAGGCCACCCATCGCCCGTCGGGCGAGAGCTGGCCGTCGTGGACGCTCTGCGCCGACGGGAAGAGGCGGCGGGGCGTGCGGTCGCCGTCCAGCCGCACCACCCACGTCATTCCACCCTCGGGCTCCGCCGGTCCGACCTCGTCGAACAGGAGGGTGCGACCGTCGGCGGAGACCGATGTGGGCGTCTGGATCACGCCGGGCTTGGTGGTCAGGCGCTCCTCGTCGCCGGAGCCGTCCACGGGGATCCAGTAGAGGTTCCGGCTCCCCTGCCGGGTGCCTCGATAGATGACGCGCGTCCCGTCGGGCGTCCACAGCGGCGCCTGGCTGCTGCCGGGGCCCGTGCCGAGCGGCGTGAGGGTGGCGCGCGCGAAGTCGTAGATCCAGAGCCTGGTCGTGCCCTCGCGGACCTGCAGCACGGCCCGGCCGCCGTCGGGCGAGATCGCCACGTTCTCGTAGGCGCGCTCGGGGAGCGGCAGGGGCGTGATCACGCCGCCCCGGCTGATCCAGACCAGACGGTGGGCATTGTAGGTGCCCTCGGCGCTGAGATACGCGAGCGTCCCGTCGTCGGACACGGCGTAGTTGCCGCAGCCCTCGTTGCCGAGGCCGTCGTTCGGTCGTTCGGCGACGGCCACCGGCACCGCCTTGCCGAGGTCGGGTGCGGACGGACGCCAGGGCGCGGTGAACAGCTGGCCGCGACGGGTATAGAGGAGCAGTCCGGACCCGCCGGCGTACCGCGGGGCGTCCCCGCCCCGAACGAGCAGCGCGTGGCCCGGTGCACCCAGTGCCTGGGCCGCGACGTGGTGCTCGTCATCGCCAGGGCCGGTCCATGCCGCGAACAGCAGGGACTGGGTCCCCGGGATCCGTCGAGGCCAGCGATGGCTGATCTCGCCCGTGGAAGGGTCGAGCCGCGTGACCTCGGTCGCGGCGCCTCCTCCCTCCGGTACCCGCCAGATGCCGCCGACGTTGGTCGGTGCGAAGTAGATGAACCCGTCGTCCCCCCAGTCGCCGCCCCGGTGGAACGGCGCATCGGCGAGCGTCTGCAGCCCCGCGCCGCTCACCGTGATCTTCCGGAGCTTCGAGCCGGCGAAGAACCCGAGCCACTGGCCGTCCGGGGAGAAGAAGGGACCGCTGCCTCCCTCGGTCCCGTCGAGTGGCGTCGCCTCGGCTGCCTCGAGCAGGCGGACGAAGATCCGGTCCTTGCCGTCCTTCTGCCCGACATAGGCGATGCGGCTGCCGTCGCGGGAGATCGCGACCGGGTCCAGCTGGGTGGCGCCCACCTCGTAGCCATCCGGCAGCAGGATGCTCGCGTGCGCGCTGCGGGCGGATGTCGCGCCGCCGCGGCCGGGGAGCCAGCGCCCAAAGCCGAAAGCGAGGAGCGCCACCAGTCCCGCCGCGGCGAGCAGGATCATCGGTGCGGGGCGCGCCCGCGGGGCGGCGCGCGTCGCCCGCGCCGCGGCGCCGGCCATGGGTACGGTCCGGGCGAGGGAGGCGCCCTCGAGCGCGGCCGCGAAGGCCGCCGCGCTCGGGAAACGGTCCGCGGGCAGCTTCTCGAGTGCGGCGTTCACCGCCGCCTCCACGTGCGGCGGGATGCTCTTCCGCTGCAGGGTGAGGCGTCGCGGCTCCTCCGTCATCATCCGCGCGACGATGGCCTGCGGCGTCGGCCCGGTGAACGGGGGCTCGCCGGCGAGCATCTCGTAGAGCACGCAGCCGAGCGCGTACACGTCGCTCCGGCCGGTGATGTCCCGCTCGCCCATCGCCTGCTCGGGGCTCATGTAGTGCGGCGTGCCCAGGCTCATCCCCGTCTCGGTGAGCCGGCTGCCGCCCTCGGAGCGGCTGGCCGCGAGCGCGATGCCGAAGTCGGCCACCAGGGCGTGGCCGCCGTGCAGGAGGATGTTCTCCGGCTTGATGTCGCGGTGGATGATCCCCTTCTGGTGCGCGTACTCGAGGGCGTCGGCGACTTCCCGCGCGATGCGGACCGCCTCGTCCACGGGGAGCTGCCGCTCCCGGCCGAGCCGGTCGCGCAGGCTCTCGCCCTCGACGAACGGCATGACGTAGTAGACGAACTCCGCCCCGGTCGCGCCGTTGCCCGCGCGGCCCGAGTCGAACAGCGCCAGGATGTGGGGGTGCTGCAGGGTGGCCGTCGTGCGGATCTCCGCGAGGAACCGCTCGGCGCCGATCACGGCGGCGAGCTCGGGGCGGAGCACCTTCAGCGCGACCTCGCGGCCATGGCGGGGGTCGTGCGCGAGGTAGACGGTGGCCATGCCGCCCGCGCCGAGCTCGCGCTCGACCCGGTAGCGATCGGCGAGGGCGGCGGCGAGCTGCTCGAGGGTGGTGGGCATGAGGGCAACTGGAAGCTACCGCCGGGGAAGGGGATGGGTAGGGGACAGCGGGGGGCAGCGGCGGCCGCGGGGCACCAGGGCGTCGGAGTCGACTCCTCCCCGCCGCCGGTCTCGGTTACGGTCACTTCGCCGCGCGCCTGGACGGCGCCGACGGGGCGCACATCGGCTCACTTGTCCGTCATCCGGGTTGAAGGCATCTTCATCGGCAACCCGATGACAATCGCTGGCCGATGACGGACGAGGGGGCTCCGGGCGAGTCGCAGCGCGAGGCCGCCGGCGGGAAGGGCGACCTCGACGCCCTCATCCCGCAGCTCTACGCCGAGCTCCGCTCGCTGGCCCATCATCGGCTCCGGCGAGCCCCCCACGAGCATTCCCTGAACACGACGGGACTCGTGCACGCGGCCTACCTGCGCCTGGTCGAGTCTGCGGGCAAGTCGTTCCGGAGCCACGAGCACTTCCTCGCGATCGCTTCGCGGGTGATGCGCAACGTGCTCGTGGACAGTGCCCGGGCGCGGACGGCGTCCAAGCGCGGCGGCGGCCTGGTGCCGGCGGAGCTGCGCGAGGGCTCGTGGGTGGCCGAGGTGGACCTCGACCGCGTGACGGATCTCGACGAGGCGCTGACGCGGCTCGAACGACTGGACGAACGGCAGGCGAGCATGGTCGAGCAGCGGTACTTCGGCGGGCTCACGCTGGAGGAGGTCGCGGCCGCGCAGGGCGTCTCGCTCGCCACGGTGAAGCGGGAACTGCGGTCGGCCGTCGCGTGGCTGTCGGCCGAACTGAGGGACCGATGAAGGCCGGCACGGCGGGCGCCTCCGAGGGGCGGCGCGGATGAGTCATGCTCGCGATCGTGAGCTGTGGCAGCGGGCGCGGGCCGTCTTCGACGAACTCGTCGACCTCGACCCCGCGTCGCGGCTGGAGCGCCTGTCGGAGGTCAGCCGGAGCGATCCGCGCCTGCGCGAAGCGGTGGACCGGCTGCTGGCCGCCGACGCCGGCGCGGAAGCGGTGCTGCGCGACTACGAGTTCGGCACGCCATGCGCCGCAACGGCGCCGGCGACGAACGCGCGCGACCCGCTCGGGCTCATCGGGCGCACCGTCGCGCACTTTCGCGTCACCGACTTCCTCGCCGCGGGCGGGATGGGCGCCGTGTACACCGCCGAGGACCTGGCGCTCACTCGCACGGTCGCGCTCAAGTTCCCGCTGCCGCACCTCCCGCTCGACGGCGTGGTCCGGGAGCGCTTCGTCAACGAGGCGCGATCGGCGGCCGCGCTCGACCACCCCAACCTGTGCGCCGTCCACGAGATCGGCGAGAGCGAGCACGGCCTCTTCCTCGCCATGCCGCTCTATCCCGGGGAGACGCTCAGGCAGCGCCTCGCCCGCGCGGGCGCGCTGCCCGTGGCGGAGGCGCTCGGGATCGCGCGGCAGGTCGCGTCCGGCCTCGCGTCCGCGCACGCGGCCGGGATCGTGCACCGGGACCTCAAGCCCGGCAACGTCATGCTGCTGCCCGACGGCAGCGTGCGCGTCCTCGACTTCGGGCTCGCCAAGATCCGCGACGCGAGCCTGACGCGCTCGCACATGACGCTCGGCACGATCGGGTACATCGCCCCCGAGCAGCTCCGCGGCGAGGCGGCGGATGCCCGGGCGGACCTGTGGGCCGTCGGCGTGATGCTGTACGAGATGCTCGCGGGCACCGCGCCGTTCGGCGGCGACCACGAGCTCGCCGTGCTGCACGCGGTGCTGCACGAGGCGCCCGCACGCCTGTCGTCGCGGCGGCCGGACGTGCCGCCCGCGGTCGAGGCGCTCGTGCGCGCGCTGCTCGCGAAGGATCCCGCGGAGCGCTACGGCTCGGCGAGCGACCTGCTCGCCGACCTCGCGGCCGCGGAGGCCGGCGCGCCGCTCGCGTTCCGCGCGCCGGTGTGGGGCCGGGCGC
>JBAIWX010000310.1:0-2460 GCA_037916975.1 Gemmatimonadales bacterium | reverse complement strand
AGGGGGCCGACGGGCCCGCGCCGCGCGTGCAGGTGGCCGGCGGCTGGGCGCCGGTGACGGTGGAGGCGGAGTCCATCCTGGTGAAGGGCGCGCCGCCGCGCGTCGAGCGCGTCCTGCGCACGGCGCGCGGCCCCGTGGTGGCGCTCCGCGGCGATACCGCCCTCGTGCTGCACTGGGCGGGCTTCGACTTCCCGGCCTGGAGCGTCGTGCGCGGCGTGACCACGCTGGCGCGCGTGCGGGACTTCGACGCCTTCCGCCGCGTGGTGTCGGACGCGGGCCCCCTCAGCGTCAACTGGACGTATGCCGACCGGGCGGGGCACATCGGCTACGTGCTCGGCGCACCCGTGCCCGTTCGCGACGGGTACGACACGTTCACCCCGCAGCGGGGCACCGACTCGACGGCGCAGTGGCGCGGCTACCGCCCCCTCGAGGAGCGGCCGTTCGCGCTCGACCCGGCGCAGGGCTGGCTCGCCTCGGCCAACGACCAGGTGGTGGATGCGCGGTACCCGTACCGGCTGCCGGGCCACTACGTCCTCTCGCGCAAGCTCCGCATCGCCACGATCCTCGACAGCCTGACGCGGCGCGGCGGCGTCACGCCGGCCATGATGGCCGCGGCCCAGCGGGACCTCGTCTCGGGGAACACCCTCCGCTGGAAGGCCCTCGCGGCGATGGCCGCCGAGGACAACGCCGATGCCGACGCCGCGCGGCTCCTAGCGGCGTGGGACGGCGCGCTCACCCCCGGCGACACGGCAGCCACGCTCTGGCGCTACTGGTGGCGGCGCCTGCCGCAGGAGCTCTTCGAGGACGAACTCGGCCCCGACTGGCGCCGGGCCGCCGGGCTCACCTGGGCGGTGCTCGAGGACAGCGCGCAGTCCTTCGTGGACGACGTGCGCACGCCGGCGCGGGAGACGCTCCCGGCGATCGCGTCGCGGGCGATGGCGGCGGCGCTGCGCGAGGAGTGGCGCCGGCCGCTGGGCGCGGCCCAGTCGCTCACGGTGCGGCATCCGCTGGCGGTCGTCGGGCTGCTCGACCGCTGGCTCGGGCTCAGCCGTGGGCCCTTCCCGATCGGCGGTGACGACGGCACGCTCGACGTGGCGTACACGCGGTATGACGCCACCGCCCGCCAGTGGCGCGACGAGGCGGGCGCGAGCATGCGCTTCGTGCTCGACTGGGCCGACGTGGACAACTTCTCGCTGAGCGTGTTCCCGGGGCAGTCGGGCAACCCGCTGAGCCCGCACTTCATGGACGCCATCGAGCCGCACATGGCGGGCGAGCGGTGGCCGCTGCCGTTCACGCGAGCCGCGGTGGAGGCGCGGACGGTGCGGCGGCTGCGGCTGGAACCGGCTGCCGCCCGGTGACGCCGGCATGACCACCGTCCGCATCGCGCTCGCGAACCTCCGCGTGCCGGCCACGCCGGAGGAGTCCGTCTCCCTCGCCACGGCGGCCGTCGCCGAGTCGGGCCGCCGGGGCGCGCTCGTGGTCTGCTTCCCCGAGTGCTTCGTCCCCGGCTACCGCTGGCCCGGCTCCACGCTGCCGCCTCCCGATCCCGCGTTCCTCGAACGGGCCCGCGCCGAGGTGGCGGCGGCGGCGCGTGCCGCCCGCATCACGGTCATCCTGGGGACGGAGCGCGTGACCGACCGGGGCCTGCAGATCACGGCGTGCGTGCTCGGTCCCGACGGCGCCGTCGTCGGGTGGCAGGACAAGGGACAGCTCGACCCCGCGGAGGAAGGCACCTATCCCGCCTTCGGCACCGAGCGGCATGTCTTCACCGCCGGGCCGCTCACGTTCGGCGTGGTGATCTGCCACGAAGGGTGGCGCTATCCGGAGACGGTGCGATGGGCCGTGCGCCGCGGCGCGCAGGTGGTGTTCCACCCGCACGCGCACGTCGCCGAGCCGGGGAGCCATCGGCCGGTGACGTTCGCCGACCCCGCGAACACCTTCCACGAGAAGGCGGTCCTCTGCCGCGCGGCCGAGAACACCTGCTGGTTCGCGTCGGTCAACTGCGCGAGCGAGGGTGCGGGTACCACGTCGGCGATCGCCCGCCCCGACGGCTCGCTGCTCTGCTTCCAGCCCTACGGCCAGGAGGGGCTGCTGCTGGCGGACCTCGACCTCGAGGCCGCCACGGGGCTCCTCGCGTCGCGCTGCCGGATGGCGCCCGCGTAGGGGTTCGATCGGGCCCCCCCGGGGACGCTGCCCGGCCCGCCGGCGGCGATGTCGTGGCACGGGACGATGCACTTCGTCGCCGGCGGACTCGGCTTCTACGCCCTGATCGCGGCGGCGCTCCTCGCCGCCCGGCACTTCCGCTCGAACCGCCGGCCGCTCTCCGCGCTCGTCTCGGCGGCGACGGGCATCCTGTTCTTTGCCGGCTTTGCGGCGATCGCCTCGGGACGCCGCGCCGCCGCCATCAATCTCGCGTTCACCGCCGCCGTCGTGCTCGCGTGGGCGTGGCTCACGTGGCTC
>JBAIWX010000309.1:0-31125 GCA_037916975.1 Gemmatimonadales bacterium | reverse complement strand
CGACGGGAACTCGTCGTTCACCGCGGACTGGATCGCGTTGAAGTTGCACGCGACCGGCTTCGCCAGGGCCACGTTGAGCGGCTCCGTCGGCATGGTGGACTTGGGACTCTCCGCGCAGGCGGCGAGGCCGGTCGCCAAGGCGAGGAACGTCAGGTGGGTGAGTCGGCGGCCCATCGGGGGCTCCAGCGTTTGAAGGGGTGCTGAGAAACTAGGGAGAATTGTCTAATTGTCAAACAGCGTCAGCAAGTTCGACACCGATCTTCATGGTCGGTGGAGATTCCAGTCAAGTCATTGTGGGATTTGATCTTGCGGTGGGTTGCGAGCCGTTGGTGGCCGGCGCCGGATGTCGTTCGCTCCCCGCAGTTCGCTGCGCGGGCGCGACGACCGGATCCCGGGCATGCCTGGGATCCGGCCCCAGAGGCTGGGCGGAACCGCTCGAGGGGGCCTCGCGGGGGCGCGCTGCGCCACGGGCCGTGAGGGGCCGGCGCGGGTGGACCGGCCGGGTCAGCTCCCGCCCATGAGGGCGGCGAATCGCGGGTCGGACTGGAGCGAGCGGAACTCCCAGCTCTCATCGCGGGGCCCCGTGCGGACCTGGGGGTTGCTCGCGACGAACGTGCTGAGGTGCTTGAAGGCCTCGTCCTTGTCGCCCAGGACGGTGTAGAGGAGCGCCTCCCCCAGCTCGAGTTCGCGGCCCGAGTCCACGGTCGCATCCCCGCGCGAGCGTTCGGCCACCCGCTTCGCGCTGTCCACCAGGCCGGCGCGCGCGAGCGCCACGGCCACGCGCATCTGCCCCTTGAGCCGGTTGAGCGGCCGGAGGCTGGGCGGGCTCAGGTTGACGAATCGGTCGAGGGCGGCCCACGCCGCCTGGGGGTCGGGCTTCGTGCCCTTCATGCTGTACAGCCAGAGGGTGCACTCCGCAAAGCGCATGTCGGACGTGAAGCGCTGCCGTCCCTCCTCGCACCAGTGCTTCGCCTCGACGGCGTCGTCGAGCTGGTACGAGGTGCTGAAGAGCCGCCAGAGGTTCGTGTTCGCGTTGGTGAGATAGGGATCCGTCTCGTAGGCGCGCACGGCGGCGAGCTTCGCCTCGGCGAGCGCCGGCTTGTTGATGAGCAGGTGGCTGAGCGTGGACCACGCCGAGGCCTGGCCGGGGTTCTGCTCCACGGCGCCCCGCAGGTCGGCCTCGGCGTCGGCGAAGAGCTTGGTGGCCTTCGCGGCGTCGGGCTCGAGCGGGAAGAGCCACTTCCAGTAGCGGAGCGTGCCGCGCAGCTCGAGGGCGTCCGCGTCCTTCGGGTTGAGCTTGAGCGCCGCCTCGGCGAACTCGAGCCCGCGCGTCACCCGCTCGGCGTGGAAGGGGGGCTCCTGCGACGGGTTCATCCGCGACCGCTTGTACTGGATCCAGCCGCGGGCGACGAGCGGGGCGGGCCAGCGGTCATCCTTGGCGGAGGCCTGCGCGAGGAGCGAGTCGGTGCGACGGAAGGTCTGCTCGGCACCGAGGGAGTCGCCGTGCGCGAGGAGCGTATCGGCGTCGGCGAGCCCCTGCTCGGCGCGCTGCATCAGTTCCCAGGCGGCGGCCGACCGCGTCGCGGCGCGGCTCTCCTTGAGCTGCACCGCCTGGCCGAGGCGCTTCCGCAGGAAGTCGGCGACCTTGAGCGCGAGCGAGTCCTGCAGCGCGGCGATCTCGGCGCGGGGCCGCGTCAGCCGCATGTTGCCGAACTCGGTCTGGTCGTTCGTGTTGAGCAGCGAGACGTCCACCCGCAGGCTGTCGCCCCGCTGCTCGACCTTGCCCTGCACCACGGTGCCGACCTTGAGCACGCGCGCGATGCTGTCCGTGCCGACCTTGCCGTTGCGGAACGGGGCGACGCCGTTGGCGGAGATGACCTGCAGCTGCTGCACGCCGCTCAGCTGGTGGATCAGGTTCTCGGTCAGCCCGCTGAGCACGTAGTCGAGGGAGTCGCTGCCCACCCGCGCCTGGAAGTAGAGCACGGCGAGGCGCTTGGGGTCGAGGCCGTCGGCCGCAGCGGTGCCGCCCTCGCCGCGGCCCTTGAGCGCCCACGCCGCGATGGCGCCGCCCACGAGCACGACGGCCGCCGCGCCGCCGATCGCCCACTTCCGCCAGGCGGGCGGGCCGGGCTGGGCGGCCACCATGCGGGTCGTGCGCCGGCTCGCCGCCGTGACGCGCGCCGTGGTGCGCTGCGGGCTCGCCGCGCGGCGGGCCGCCGTGCGCTGGATGACGACGTCGGCCTCCGCGTCCTCGAGCGCCTCGACCAGTTCCTTCATGCCCGGGAAGCGGTCGGCGGCCGTCTTCTCGAGCATGCGGAGCACGGTGTCCTCGACCGCGTCGGGGATCGAGGAGCGCACCACCTGCAGGCTCGGCACCTGCTCCAGCGAGTGCTTCGCGATGATCGCCATCGGCGTCGAGGCGTCGAAGGGCGGCTGGCCCGCGAGCATCTCGTAGAGCACGCAGCCCAGGCTGTACATGTCGCTCCGGCCGTCGAGCCGCTCCCCGCCCATCGCCTGCTCGGGGCTCATGTAGTGCGGGGTGCCGACGGCCATGCCGGTCTGGGTGAGCTTCTCGCCGCCCGCCGCCTCGACCGCCTTGGCGATGCCGAAGTCGGCCACGAGCGCGTGGCCGCCGAGGAGGAGGATGTTCTCCGGCTTGATGTCCCGGTGGACGATGCCCTGCGCGTGCGCGAAGCCCAGCGCGTCCGCCACCTCGCGCGTGATGCGCAGGGCGTCCTCGATCGGGAGCTGGCCCTCGCGGTTGAGCCGGTCGCGGAGGGACTCGCCCTCCACGAAGGGCATCACGTAGTAGAGGAGGTTGCCCGCCTCGCCGGACTCGTAGAAGCCGAGGATGTTGGGGTGCTGGAGCTGCGAGGCGACCCGGATCTCACGGACGAAGCGGTCGCCGCCGAGGCTCGAGGCGAGCTCGGGCCGGAGCACCTTGATGGCGACGGCGCGCTCGTTCCGGATGTCGCGCGCGCGGTAGACGGTGGCCATCCCGCCCGCCCCGACCTGCTTCTCCACCTCGTACTTCTCGGCAAGGGCCTCGCGCAGGAGGTCGATCTGTTCAGGCACCGGTCAACCCACGGGGGCGCGGAGCGCCTGCTGCATCGCGAGGGCGGTGGGCCACCGGTCCGCGGGCTCCTTGGCGAGCGCGCGGTCGATCGCGTGGGCGAGCCCGGCCGGGACCTCCGGCCGCAGGGAGCGGATCGGCGGGGCGGGCTCGTTGAGCACCTTCTGCAAGACGACTCCCTCCATGCGGTGGGCGAACGGCGTGCGTCCCGCCAGGCACTCGAAGAGCACGGTGGCGAAGGAGTAGAGGTCGCTGCGCTGGTCGATCGACCGCTCGCCGCGCACCTGCTCCGGGCTCATGTAGTGGCAGGTCCCGAGCGCGATGCCCGACCGCGTGAGCTGCTCGCCCGAGGAATCCACGATGGCCTTCGCGATGCCGAAGTCCACGAGGACCGGCCGGTCCCGCGCGATGATGATGTTCTCGGGCTTGACGTCACGGTGCACGATGCCGAGGGAGTGGGCGTGCTGGAGTGCATCGAGCAGCGCGGCACCCAGGTGCACCGCGTCCGCCACCGGCAGCTGCCGCACCCGCGCGAGCGCCTCGCGCAGGGTGGGGCCCTCCACGTACGGCATGGTGTAGTAGACCACCCAGTCGCGCTCGCCCGAGTCGAGCAGGGCCGCGATGTTCGGGTGGTCCAGGCGCGCGGCCAGCCGCACCTCGCGGAGGAACCGGTCCGCCGCCACGGTCACGCGGAGCTCGGGATGCAGCACCTTGAGGGCGACCACGCGTCCCGGCCGGTCCGTCGCCCGGTACACGCGCGCACCACCGCCGCGCCCGATCTCCCGTTCGATCACGAACAGGTCGGCGAGCATCTGCTGGACCGCGGGGAGGATGTCCCGCACCGGTTTGGTCCCCGGGGAGGCTAACGTCGTAAACTGCGCGGGTGGGCCGACTTGCACAAGCGCCACGCCGGGTGCGACGCGCTGGCGACGGGGCCGGTCGCCCGCTACCATTCGGCCTCACCTCGCGTCCCCCCTCGCAGGAGCGTCCCATGCCCCTCCGTGACAGCGTGCTGCCCGAGTTCCTTCACGAAACAGGCACCACCCGGAAGCTCCTCGAGGTGGTGCCGGCCGACCGGGCGGCCTGGAAGCCCCACGCCAAGTCCATGTCCCTGGGCCAGCTGGCGCTTCACCTCGGCGAGGTGCCGGGCTGGGCCGGGGTCATCTTCAAGGCCACCGAGTTCGACATGGCGCCGCCGGGGGGGCCGGCCTACCAGCCGACGCCGTTCTCCACCCGGGAGGCGCTCCTCGCGACCTTCGACGCGAAGGTGGCCGAGGCGAAGGCGCTGATCGAGGGCGCGGGGGACGCCGACTTCATGGTGCCGTGGTCGCTCAAGAAGGGCGGTGCCATCCAGATGACACTTCCCCGTGCCGCGGTGTTCCGCACGTTCGTGATGAACCACATGATCCACCACCGCGGGCAGCTGACCGTGTACCTGCGCCTCCTCGACGTGCCGCTGCCGGGGACCTACGGCCCGACCGCGGATACCTGATCCGCTCGAGGCCAGCGCCTGCAACGTGAACGGGGAGCCCGACCGGGCTCCCCGTGTCGTTTCCGCCTGCGCGCCGGTCAGCCGACGGCGCCGAGGGGCCGACCGGTGCCACCGTAGCGGACGGCGGTCATTTCGGCCAGGATGGCGAGCGCGGTCTCCATGGGCTGGCGGCCGCCCAGGTCGAGGCCGATGGGGCCCCGGAGCCGGGCGAGCTGGCTGGCGGTGAATCCGGCGGCCTCGAGCCGGGCGCGGCGCTTCGCCTGCGTCTTGCGGGAGCCGATCGCGCCGACGTAGGCGGCCGGGGAGCGGAGGGCGAGCTCCATCGCCGGCTCGTCGAACTTGGGGTCGTGCGAGAGGAGCACGACGTAGGTGGAGGCGTCGAGGCCGATCCGTGCGAACGCCTCCTCGGGCCAGGCCAGCACGAGCTCGTCGGCGTCGGGGAAGCGCTCGCGGGTGAGCCAACCCGCGCGCCCGTCGGCGACGTACGTCCGGTAGCCGAGCGCCTTGGCGAGGTGCGTCAGCGCCTGCGCCACGTGGACCCCGCCGAAGATCACCAGCCGGGGCTGCCGGGCGAACACCTCGAGGAGCACCGTCAGCGGCTCGCCGCCCGGCGCCGTGAAGGTCTCGGTGCGGCTCAGGCCGGTGAGGAGCGCGGCCTGGGCCGCCCCTTCGAGGTCGGTGGCGACCGCGCGGAGGTCCGCCTCCGCACGACTGCCGGCGGCCGCGTCCGCGCCCGGCGCAGGGAGGAACTCGGTGCGGCCGTCCTCGTGGACGAGGAGCGCCGCGCCGAGGGCGCCGGGGCCCGCGATCACCGTGGCGATCACGACGCCGCCGTCCCCCCGGGCCGCCTCGATGAGCGCCGGCCGCACCGCCGGCTCCACGAACACCGAGATGCTCCCGCCGCACGAGAGGCCGACCTCCCACGCCGTCTCGTCGCTCACGCCGAAGGCGACGAGCTTCGGCGTGCCGCGCTCGATCGCCTGGGCGATCTCCTGGGCGACGGCATTCTCGACGCAGCCGCCGGAGACCGACCCGACGACGGCGCCGGAGCGCGTGGCGAGCATCACCGCGCCCGCCGGGCGCGGCGCGGATCCCCACACCTCGGTGACGACGGCACGGCCGAAGGGTTCGTTGCGGGCGAGGAGCTGGGTATAGTCGGCGAGGATGCTGAGCGGCACGGCGCCCCCCGGGCGCGGCGAAGGATGCCCGAGATATAGCGGCGGGCGGCGGGCGGCGCCACCGCGGGAGTCAGCGGTCGAGGCGCTCCCGCAGCAGGCGCGCGGCGAGCTCCTCGAGCGACGCCACGCTCGCGCAGGGGACGAGCGCGTCGCAGTGCGGCAGCGCCGCCTGGAGTCCGAGCGTGGCGGGCTCGAAGCCGGGGCGGGAGGCGAGCGGGTCGAGCCAGAGCAGCCGGTGGCAGGCGCGGCGGAGCGTGGCCATCTCGCGGCCGAGGAGCCCGGGGTCGCCGCGCTCCCAGCCGTCGGAGCAGACGAGCACGACGGCGCCGCTCCGGATGGTGCGCCGGACCCAGCGGCGGTTGAGCTCGCGCAGGCTCTCGCCGATGCGCGTGCCGCCGCTCCAGTCCACCACCTGCCCCGCGGCGCGGCGGATCGCCTCGTCGCCGCTGCGGACCCGCAGCTGCCGCGTGAGGCGCGTGAGGCGCGTGCCGAAGGCGAACACCTCGAGCGGCGCGCCGCTCTGCGCGAGGGCGTGGCCGAAGCGGAGGAGGAGCCGGCTGTACTGCTCCATGGAGCCGCTGATGTCGCACACGAGCACGAGCGGGCGCGGGCGGGTCCGCCGGCGCCGCCAGCGCCAGTCGAGCGGCTCGCCGCCCGTGCCGAGCGCGGCGCGGAGCATCCGGCGCGGGTCGAGCCGCCGTCCGCGGCGCCCGGTGAGCGGCCGCCGGCTCGGGCGCCGCGGGAGCGCCGGACGGAGCGCGTCGAGCAGGGCGAGCGCGTCGCGTGCCTCGGCCGGCGTGAGGGTCGCGAAGTCGGCGGCGCGCAGCGCCTCCGCGGTGGAGGGGGCGCGCACGACCTCCGGCACCGGCGGGGCGGGGACGACGCGCCCGGTGTCGGCGGGCGCCCCGAAGCGCGCGCGTCCCTCGGGGGCACGGCGCTGGGTGAGGCGCGGCAGGGCGTCGCTCGTGCCGGCGCCGTGGCGGCGCCAGAAGAGGTCGAAGGCGGCGTCGAAGAGCGCGACGTCCTCCCGGCGGCGCACGTAGATCGCGCGGCCCGCGGCCCGCACCTCCGCCTTCCGCGCCACGCCGATCCGCGCGATCGCCTCGAGGAAGAGCCGCGCCTGCCCCGGGTCCACCGGGAGCCCGGTGCGGCGGAGGAGGCGGCCGAACTTGACCACGTTCTCGCCGAGCCGCGCCGCCTCGGGAGCGGGGAGCGGAGGGAGGGCCGCGGCGCCCGGCGGCGTCGTCACGCGCGCCTCATCCTGCCGAGCGGGTGCCCGCCCCGGCACGCGCCTCGGCGAGGAGCTGCCGCGCGCCGCCCTGGCGCATCGCGCCCAGGTCCTCCTGGTACTTGAGCAGCACGCCGAGCGTCTGCTCCACGCGCTCGTCGTCGAGGCGGTCCCACCCGAGCGCCACGAGCGCCGCGGCCCAGTCGAGGGTCTCGGCGACGCCCGGCACCTTGGTGAGGTCGGCCTGGCGGAGGCGCTGCACGAAGGCGACGATCGCCTGGCCCAGCGCGGGGTCCACGTGCGGGAGGCGGGCACGCAGGATCTCGAGCTCGCGCTGCGCGCCGGGGTAGTCGATCCACTGGTAGAGGCAGCGGCGCTTGAGCGCGTCGTGCACCTCGCGCGTCCGGTTGCTCGTGAGGACCACGCGCGGCTTCACCGCGGCCCGGATGGTCCCGATCTCGGGGATGGTGACGGCGAAGTCCGAGAGGATCTCGAGCAGGAAGGCCTCGAACTCCTCGTCGGCGCGGTCCACCTCGTCGATGAGGAGCACCGGGGCCGTGCCCGTGCCCCGGAGCGCCTGGAGGAGCGGGCGGCGGAGCAGGAAGTGCTCGCTGAAGATGTCGCGCGCCGCCGCGCGCTCCCCCTCGCCGCGCGCCTCGAGCAGGCGGATCTCGAGCATCTGCCGCGGATAGTCCCACTCGTAGACCGCCGTCGCGACGTCGATCCCCTCGTAGCACTGGAGCCGGATCAGGTCGGTCCCGAGCGCGGCGGCGAGGGTGCGCGCGACCTCGGTCTTCCCCACGCCCGCCTCTCCCTCGAGCAGGAGCGGGCGCTCCAGCGCGAGGCCGAGGAAGACGGTGGTGGCGAGGTCGCGGTCGGCGACGTAGCCCTGCGCCTCGAAGGCGGCCTGGACGGCGTCGATGGAGTCGAGCGTGGGCATCGGGTCGGGCCGGGTCAGGTGTCGGGCGCCTCGAGGCCGCGCGCGTACGCGGGCATCCGGAAGCGCATGTCGCGCGTGAGGAGGCCGCCGTGCGCCAGCTCGGCGAGGCTCGCCGCGTCGAGCGCCTCGCCGGTGAGGAGCCGGGGCAGGACGAGGTCCAGGGCGGTGGCCATCGAGAACATGCCGCAGCCGGGGAGGCCCAGCAGCCGCGAGCCGCGCAGTTCGGCGAGCCAGAGCATCGAGCCCGGGTGCGCGGGGAGCCCGTGGCGGACGAAGCGGCCGCCGAGCGCCTCGAGCGCGTCGCAGAACGGCGCGAGCGGATCGCCGGCGCTGACGCCCCCCACGAGGATCACGGGATGCGCCGGGCCGGCGAGCCCGTCGAGCGCGTGCCGCACGAGCGCCGTCGCGCGGGCGGGGTCGGCGTCGTGGGCGTCGGTGACGCCGGCGAAGGCCGAGCCGAGCGCGGAGAGCTTGGTGCGGGCGCCCTCCTCGAAGCGGCGGCGCGCCGTGCCCTCGAGCGGCTCGCACGCGATGGCGGGCACCGCGAGCGTGCGGTAGGGTCGCACCTCGACCAGCGGCCCTCGTTCGCGCGCCAGCCGGACGCCCTGCCGGACGACCTCGGCGGGCACCACGTGCGGCGCGACCTTCACGCCGGCCACCGCCTCGCCGGCCTCCACCGCCTGGCCGTGCAATAGCGTGAAGACCTCGATCGGGTCGATCGCGGCGAGTGCGACCACGGCGGGGACCCGCACGTGCAGCACGCCGGGCCACTTGGCGACGAGTTCCACGCGCGAGAGGGTCGGTCCCCGCAGGTCCACGCCGCCGCCCCCGACGGCGAGGGCGAGTCGGTGCGCGGCGTCGTCCTCGTGGAGGTCGTCGGGGCCGGGCCAGCCGAGCCGGAGCGCGGCGTGGAGGTCACCGGTCTCGGCGGCGGCGATCAGTGCGTGCGCGCCGACGCGGTCGAGGATCGTGCCCTTCGGCACCCGCCGGCCGGCGACGGTCGCCGAGGCGAGCAGGACCGCGCCCTCGAGCGCGTCGGGGGCGAGGACGCGGACCGCGTCGGGCAGGAGCCGGGCGACGCGCAGGGGGCGTTCCTCAGGCGGCCGCGGCCGCGACCCGCTTCGCGAAGTCGGTCCAGAAGAGCTCGGTGAGCTTCCGCGCGGTGCCCTCGAGGAGGCGGCCGCCGACGCTCGCGACGGTGCCGCTCACGTCGCTCTCGGAGCTCCACTGCATCACCGTGCGGCCGGGCGCGGGTTCGCTGAGCGCGATCTGCGCCACCACGTCCACGTTCGAGCCGGGCGCCTTGCCGCGGGCCTTCATCGTGGCGCGCTCCGGCTCGACGAGGTCGTGCAGCTCGACGTCGAGGGTGAACTTGACCTTGATGGCCCCGACGCCGAGGCCGCAGATCACCTTGTACTGCGTGGGCCCGAGCCGCTCGACCTTCTCCACGCCGGGCGCCGACTGCGCGACGAAGTCGGGGTCCATGAGCTTCCGCCACACCTCGGCGCGGGACGCCGGCACCTCCGGCGCGCCGCTGAACGCGAGCTTCATCCGCGAGTCTCCTTCGTGGGCCAGGCCGCGAGGTCGGCCGGCGTGTCGATGTCGGGGTTCGTCCCCGGGACGTCCAGCAGGTCGGGCGCGAGCCCGTGCGCGCGGAGCGCGGGCTCGAGGCCGCGGTCGCCCTCGAGGCCGTCGGCCAGGCCCCAGTGCGCCCGGTCGAGCAGCACGGGATGCCCCGGCGCGTCGGGGGCCCCGAGCCAGCGCGGCCGGACGAGGCCGGCGCCGGTCTCGCGCCAGCGCGCGGCGAGGTCGCGCAGCACCTCCGGCCGCACCCCGGGCTGGTCCCCCAGGAGCACGAGGAGGGCGGCGGGACCGGGCGGGGCCTGCGCGGTGACGGCGGCGACGCCGGCCTTGAGGCTCGCCGAGAGCCCCTGCCCGGCGTCGGGCGCCACGACGACGCCGGCGCCGTAGGCGGCCGCGTAGCCCGCCACCGGGTGCATCGCGTCGTTCACCACCACGGTGAGGGAGTCGATCCATCCCCGGGCGCGTGCCGCGTCGGCCACGGCGAGCACCCACGCGATCACCGCGTGTCCTTCGAGGGGGGCCAGCAGCTTCTCGCCGCCGAACCGCGAGGCGCGGCCGGCGGCGAGGACGAGGGCGTGGACCGGGGCGGGGGACGCCACGCGACGCGGCTACTTCGCGCGCGCGAGCGCCCGCTCGATGGCCTGCCGCACGACGACGGTGGCCAGGTGCGCGCGGTAGGGCGCGGGGGCGTGCACGTCGCCCTGCACGTCGATCCCCTCGACGGCCTTCGCGGCCGCCGCGGCGATCGCCTCGGGCTCCCCCTTCGTCCCGACGAGGTCCTGCACCGACCGCACCACGTGGTGCTGGTCGCCGACGCCGGTGAGGGCGACGGCGATGTGGCTGATCGTCTTCCGCGTGCGGCCGACGACGGCTGCGGCCGCCGCCAGCGCATAGCCCGACGCGGCCGCCATCTGCTTCACGTAGGCCATCCCGGCGCCGCGCGGCGCGCCCGGCAGCGTGACCTCGACGAGGAGCTCGTCCCCGGCCACCGCCGTCTGGAAGGCGCCCTGGAAGAACTCCGCCGCCGGGACGACGCGCTTGCCGCGCTTGGAGCGCAGGGTGAACTCCGCGCCGAGGACGAGCATCACCGCCGGCATGTCGCTCGCGGGGTCGGCGTGCGCGAGGGCCCCGCCGATGGTGCCGCGGTTCCGCACCTGCGTGTCGCCGATCTGGTGCGCCGTCTCGGCGAGGATCGGGAAGCGCTCGGCGAGGAGCGGGGACTCGATCACGTCGCGGTAGGTGGCGAGGGCGCCGATGCGCGCGCCCTTCCGGTGCTCCACGATGCCCTTGAGCTCGCCCACGCCGCCGATGTCCACGAGGCGGGCGGGCTGGGCGAGGCGGAACTTCATCATCGGCACGAGCGAGTGCCCGCCGGCGATGACCTTGGTGGTGCCGTCGCTCCCGGCGAGCGCGTTGAGCGCGTCGCGGAGCGACGCCGCGCGCACGTAGTCGAAGGACGTCGGGATCATCTCAGTGCGCTCCCTTCCCGTTGCCGCCGCGGGCGGCCTGGATGGCGGCCCACACGCGGGCGGGCGTCACCGGCTTGTCGATGGTCCTCACCCCGAACGGCTGGAGCGCGTCCACCACGGCGTTCACCACGGCGGCGGCGGAGACGATCGTGCCCGCCTCGCCGCACCCCTTCACGCCGAGCGGGTTCACCGGCGACGGGGTGACGGTGTAGTCCGTCTCGATGACGGGGACCTGCGTCGCCTTGGGGACGGCGTAGTCCATCATCGTGCCGGTGAGGAGCTGGCCGTCGCTGTCGTAGACCGCGATCTCCTGCAGCGCCTCGCCCACCCCCTGCGCCACGCCGCCGTGGATCTGGCCCTGGACGATGACGGGGTTGATGTGCGGGCCGCAGTCGTCCACCGCCACGTAGCGGAGGATCTTCACCTCGCCGGTGTCGGGGTTTACCTCGACGGTGCAGGCGTGCGTGCCGAAGGGGTAGACGAAGTTGGTCGGGTCGAAGAAGGCGTTCGCCTCGAGGCCCGGCTCGAGCCCCGCCGGCATGTTCCACGCCACGTTGGCCATGAGCGCGAGCTCGCCGAACGCCTTCGCCTTGTCGGGCGACCCCTTCACGCGGAAGGCGCCGTCCGCCCACTCGAGGTCGGCCTCGTTGGCCTCGAGGAGGTGGGCGGCGAGCTTCTTCGCCTTCTCCTTGACCCGGCCCGCGGCCACCTTGACCGCCGAGCCGCAGACGGCGGTGGTGCGGCTGCCGTACGTGCCCCAGCCCTGCGGCGTGGTCTCGGTGTCGCCGTGGACGATCTCCACGTGCTCGACGGGGATGCCGAACTCCTCGGCGACGATCTGCGCGAACGTCGTCTCCTCGCCCTGGCCGTGCGGGCTCGCGCCGATGTAGACGCGCACCATGCCGGTCGGGTAGACGCGGACGATGGCCGAGTCGTAGAGCCCGGCGCCGAAGCCGATGGCGCCCGCCACCTGCGAGGGGCCGAGGCCGCAGATCTCGATGTAGCTCCCGATGCCGATCCCGAGGTAGCGGCCCTGCTTCCGCGCCTCCGCCTGCTCCTTCCGGAAGGCGTGGTAGCCGATCTTCGCGAGCGCCTTGTCGAGCGCCGGCTCGTAGTCGCCGGAATCGTAGGTGATGCCGGTCGCGACGGTGTGCGGGAAGCTCGACTTCGGGATGAAGTTCTTGCGCCGCACCTCGGCGGGGTCCATCCCGACCTCGCGCGCGAAGGTGTCCACGAGGCGCTCGATCAGGTACGCCGCCTCGGGGCGGCCGGCACCGCGGTAGGCGTCCACCGGCGTCGCGGAGGTGTAGGCGCCGTGGACGGTGCACTTGATGTGCGGGATGACGTACGCACCGGAGTACACGAGCCCGTGCAGGATCGTCGGGATCCCGGGGCCCGCCGTCGAGGCGTACGCGCCGAGGCCGGCGTAGACGCGCGAGCGGATGCCGGTGATCCGGCCGTCCTTCGTGCCGCACATCTCCACGTACTCGACGTGGTCGCGGCCGTGGATCGTGACCTTGTAGTTCTCCGAGCGGTCCTCGGTCCACTTGACCGGGCGGCCCGTCTGCATCGCCGCCCACGAGACGAGCGCCTCGTCGGAGTACGCCGGGATCTTGCTGCCGAACCCGCCGCCCACCTCGGGCGCGATGACGCGCACCCGGTGCTCGGGGAGCTTGAGCATCACCGAGCAGAGGAAGCGGTGGATGTGCGGGTTCTGCGACGTGCACCAGAGGGTGAGCTGGCCCGAGCCCCTGTTGTATTGCGCCACCGCCGCGCGCGGCTCCATCGCCGTGGGCAGCAGGCGCTGCTGCACGATGCGGAGCTCGACCTTCGCCTCGGCGCGCGCGAACTCCCCGTCGGCGTCGCCGCCCGCGACCTCCCACGTGAACGCCTTGTTGCCGGGGACGTCGGCGTGGAACTGCGGCGCGCCCGGCGCGAGCGCCTTCTCGGGGTCGGTCTCGGCGCCGAGGGGGTCGTAGTCCACCTCGATCAGGTCGAGCGCGTCGCGCGCGGCGGCGCGGCTCTCGGCCACCACCATCGCGACCGGGTCGCCGGCGTAGCGCACCTTCTCGGTGGCGAGGAGCGGGTGCGCGGGCACCTTGAGGTCGCAGTTGGGGACGTTCCACGCGCAGGGCACGCCGATCGTGTGCGGGTTCACGTCGTGCCCGGTGTAGACCGCGACGACCCCCGGCGCCGCCTTCGCGGCGGCGACGTCGACCTTTCGGATGGTGGCGTGGGCGTAGGGGCTCCGGAGGAAGAGGGCGTAGGTGAGCCCGGGGAGCTTCACGTCGTCGGTGTAGGTGGCCGTGCCGGTGACGAGGCGTGGGTCCTCGCGGCGGCGGATGCCGGAGCCGAAGATGGTGGCCATGCGCGTCGCCTCCTCAGGCCGCGGCGCCGGACTTGGCGCCGGCGCGCATCAGGTCGGCCGCATGGCGGATCGCGGCGACGATGTTCATGTAGCCGGTGCAGCGGCAGTAGTTCCCCTCGATCGCGTGGCGGATCTCGTCGTCGGTCGGGTCGGGGTTCGTCGCGAGCAGGTCCGCGGCGGTCATGATCATGCCGGGGGTGCAGAAGCCGCACTGGAGGCCGTGCTTCGCCCAGAAGCCCTCCTGCAGCGGGTGGAGCTGGTCGGCGGTGCCGAGCCCCTCGATGGTCGTGATCGCCTGGCCCTCCGCCTGGACCGCGAGGACGGTGCAGCTCTTCACCGCCTTGCCGTCCACGAGGATGGTGCACGCCCCGCACTGGCTGGTGTCGCAGCCGACGTGCGTGCCGGTGAGGTTCAGGTCATCCCGCAGCACGTGCACGAGCAACGCGCGCGGCTCCACCTCGACGGCGTGCGCCTTGCCGTTGATCGTCAGGGTCACCGGACGCTTCATCGGGCGGGTCTCCTTCGGGGGGTGCGAGGGCGGGAGCACGGGGGGACCGGGCGCGAGGGCCCGGGCCGAGGCGTCGAATCGTACGGTACCGTCAGGTTGCGGGGACGGTCAAGCCGACGGGCGCCCCCCACCTTGACCGGGTGGCAGCGTTCGGCGTAAAGTCCCGATCCCGCGCCAGCGGCCCCGGCGCGGTTCCAGTGGGGTGTAGCTCAATCGGCAGAGCGCCCGGCTGTTAACCGGGAGGTTGCTGGTTCGACCCCAGCCGCCCCAGTCCGACGGCCTCCGTGCAGTGCACGGGGGCCGTTCGCATTGTGGCGTGGTGCCGATCGCGGCTACCTAATTAAAGGAACATACAGGGACGACGCCGGCGCGAGGAACCGGGCTCGCCGCGCCCCCCGACATCGTGACCGAACCTTCGACAACGCAGGTGACCTCATGACCGCCGACGCGCCGCTCTGCACCATCGCCGTCCTGGGCCTGGGCCACATGGGCCGACCCATCGCCGTGAACCTCGTCGCCGCAGGCTTCAGCGTCCGTGCCTGGAACCGGTCGGGCGGCGAGGTGCCGGGCGCCACGATGGCCCGGAGCATCGCCGAGGCGGTCGGCGGCGCCGACGTCGCCGTCACGATGCTCGCCGAGGACGACGCGGTGGAGGCCGTCACCTTCGGCGAGGGGAAGCTCCTCCACTCGCTCCGGCCCGGCGGGCTCCACCTCGGCATGAGCTCGATCTCCCCCGCGCTCGCCGGGCGTCTGGGCGACGCGCACCGCTCGGCGGGGCAGCGGTACGTGAACGCGCCGGTGTTCGGGCGGCCCGAGGCGGCGGCCGCGCGGCAGCTCTGGATTGTCCCCGGCGGCGACGCGGCGGACCTCGCCTGGCTCGCGCCGGTGTTCGCGGCACTCGGGCAGGGCACCTTCCCCATGCCGGGGCCGCGGGAGTCGGCGCTCGCCAAGCTCTGCGGGAACTTCCTCATCGCGGCGACGGTCGAGGCGTTCGCGGAGGCGCTGGTGCTGGGCGAGAAGGGCGGGATCGCGCCACACGCGCTGCTCGACATGCTCACCGGGACCATTTTCGGGAGCCCGGTCGCGAAGCGCTACGGCGCGCTCGTGGCCGACACCGCGTTCACCCCCGCCGGCTTCGCGATGCCGCTCGGCCTCAAGGACATCCGCCTCGCGCTCGAGGCGGGCGATGGGCTCCGCGTGCCGATGCCGCTCGCCGAACTGCTTCGCGGCCGGTTCCTGACCGCGCTCGCGCGCGGGCGGCAGGACGAGGACTGGTCGGGGATCGCGGGGGTGGTGAGGGAAGAGGCGGGGCTCCCGGCCCGGCGGTAGGGCCGGCGCGCCACGCGCGCCCGCCCCGGCGTCACGCGCGCGGCGCGGGCCTCATCCCGCGACGAGCGCGGCGAGCTCGTCCGGCGTCTCGAACCAGTGGTCGGGCTCGGTGGGCGCGAGCTGCGCGCGGTCGAACGGCCCCCAGAGCACCGCACCGGTGCGCACGCCGGCGGCCCGCCCCGAGGCCATGTCGTGCGTGCTGTCGCCGACGAAGAGCGTCGTCGCCGGTTCGGCCTCGAGGAGCGCGAGCGCCTTTTCCACGGGCTCGGGGTGAGGTTTCGGGTTCGCGACCTCGTCGGCGCACACGAGCACGTCGAGGTAGCCGGTGAAGCCCACCAGGTCGAGGCCGCGGAGCGCGCCCTGGCGGTTCTTGCTGGTGACGAGCCCGGTGCGGAGCCCGGCGGTCCGCACCGCGCGCAGCACCCGCTCGACGCCGGGGTACGCGCGCACCATCGCGTCGTGGTTCGCGAGGTTGTACGCGCGATAGGTCGCGATCAGCTCCTCGAGGAACCCGCTGCCGTCGTTCCAGTCGGCGAACTGCGACCGGAGCGGCGTCCCCATGCCGCGGAGCCACTCCGCGTCGCTGCGCGGCGGGAGGCCGTGCGCGGCCAAGGTGTGGTGGTAGCTGTCGAGGATCAGCCGCACCGAGTCGATCAGCGTGCCGTCCAGGTCGAACAGGATCGTGCGATAGGCGCCCATGGGCGCCAAACGTAGCGGGCGCCGGGCCGAAGGGAAGCAGCGGCGCGCGGGGGCGGCGCGCCGCGCTCCCGCCGGGATGCGGCCTCACCCGGCGCCGGCCCGCACGAGCACGAGCCCCGTGAGCCGGAGCGCCGGCAGCGCCACGCCGGGCGACGGCTCCGGCAGCCGCGGCAGCCGTCCTGTGAGCTCGGCGTCGCTCGCGGCGGCGAGCGCGGCGACGAGCCGCGCCTCGCCCGCGGTGTGCCCGCCGCCCGTCAGGCGGATCGCCCGTTCGACGAGGGCGAGGCGTGCCGCGTCCCGTGCGCGCGCCGCCGCGCGGGCGCAGGCGTCGAGCCGGCGGAGGAGACGCGCGGCTCCCGGTGCATGGCGCGGCACCGCCCAGGCGCCGCGCGTCACGTCGCGGAGGTGCGCGCGCAGGACGGGCGCGAGACGCGCGAGCGCCGCCTGGACCTCGGCCGCGGACGGCACCTGGTCGGTGGCGGCGAGCAGCACTTCGTCGAGCCGGGCCGCGAGCAGGTCGGGCGCGTCGTGTGCGCGTCCCGCAGCGTCGAGCCAGACGAGCCCGCTCGCGAGCGGACCGCCGGGCCGACCGGCGTCCACCACCGCCCAGCCCGCCAGGAGGCCCGGGACGCGGCCGCGCACCGCGGCGGCCCCGACCGTCCGCTCGCCCGTGCCCGCCCGCAGCGCCACCGCCTCGCGCCAGAGCCAGAGCCGCCCGCTCCCCGGGCCGAGTTCCACGCGGCCCGGTAGCGTGCGCTTGCGCTCGAGCAGGGCCAGTGCGCCGAGCCGCGCCTCACAGGCGGGATCCGCGGCGATGCGGACCGGCGGCGCGCCCCTCACGGCGGCGACGCGGCCGCCACGCTGCTCGAGCCGGGCGTGCGTCCACGGGAGGTCGTAGTGGACCACGCGGGCGAGGCGGCGCAGGTCGAGTCCCTCCGCGGCGACGTCCGTGGTGACGAGGTGCACCGGCAGCGTGATCCCCGGCGGGGCCACCGCCGAGGCACGGAAGGCCTCGAGCACCTGCCGCGGGCTCGCGCGCCCGGCGCCGATGCCGGCGGCCGAGCCGGTGCACCAGGCGACGCCGCGCCCGAGCCGGCCGGCGAGCCAGCGCACGGTCGCGGTGCGCGTGCTGAACACGACGCTCGGCGTGCCGTCGGCGAGCAGCGCGCGCAGGGTCGCGGCGCGCGCATCGTCCTGGTGGAGCCGCGCAGTCACCTCGGCGCGCAGGCGTCGGACCGCGTCGAGGTCCCCGGGGTCCGGGCCTTCGCCCGGCGCGTCCGGCAGGAGTTCCCAGAGCACGAGCTGGTCGTCGAGCTCGCCCGCGAACGCACGGAGGGCCCGTCGCCCGACGGCGCGTCCCGCCGCCGCGGCGTCGCGCGCCTGCCGCAGGAGCCGCTCGTACCGGCCGAGGGTCTCGGCGAGGGCCGCGGGGCTCGAGGCCGCCGCCTGCCAGAGCACGCGGCGCAGCAGCGCGGCCGTCGAGGCGTCGCTCGAGAGCCGGAGCGCGTCGAGCCCCGCCGCGAGCCCTCGCACCCCGGCGGTTCCGTCGGCGTGCGCCACGCCCGGCACGGCGGCCGGGAGGCCGGCGCCCGCCGATGCCCTCGGCCGCGCGATCACGAGCGCGCCCAGCGACGGGTGTCCCTCGCCGGCGGCGAGGAGCCGTGCGAGCGAGGGCACGCCGAACGGTGCCAGTGCGTCGTCGCGCACGCCGAGGGCGAGGAGCGCCGCGAGGTCGGCGAGCCGGTTCACCACGGGCGTCGCGGAGAGGAGGAGCACCGGCCGGCCCACGAGCCAGCGGGCCACGTGGTCGTAGCGGCGCGTCGCGGCGTGCCGGTAGTGGTGGGCCTCGTCCACGATCGCGAGGCCCTCGCCGGCGGGGAGCGTCCCGCGGCTCGCGGCGGCGTGCG
This sequence comes from Gemmatimonadales bacterium, assembly GCA_037916975.1. Classification (GTDB taxonomy): domain Bacteria; phylum Gemmatimonadota; class Gemmatimonadetes; order Gemmatimonadales; family GWC2-71-9; genus JAGGAG01. The sequence goes on along the minus strand of JBAIWX010000309.1, from coordinate 13,350 downwards.
AGCGCACCGCGACGGCGATGCCGAGCGCGCGGGCGGTCCGGCGCCAGTGCGCCTGGAGCGGTGCGGGGGCGAGCACCGACACGACCCCCGCGCCCCACGCGCGGGCCACCGCGAGCGCGATCCACGTCTTCCCGCTCCCGACCGGCTCGGCGAGGAGCGCGCCGCCGAAGCGGCGCACCGCGGCGAGCGCGCGGCCGAAGGGCGCACGCTGGTCCGGGCGGAGCCAGTCCGGCGGCTCGTCCGGCGCCTCGACGGGAGCGAGCGCCGCCGCGATGGCGCGTGCGACCGCCGCCGGGGAGCCGCAGGGCGGCGGCGCCGTGAAGGGCGCTGGCGGCTCCGCGACCCGGCGCAGCGCGTCAGCGCGCAGGACCGGCGCGTCGCTCCACCACGGCCGAGAGGGCGCGCCGGTCGGCGGCCTCGAGCCCGAGGTGGTCCGCCACGCGCTCGTCGAGCGGGAGCTGGATGTCGGTGCCACGGAGCGCCTCCGCGTGCAGCGGGTCGAGCGTGACGTCGGCGAGCAGCGCCGCGGGGAGCGGCAGCGCGTCCACGACGCGCGCGGGGAAGCGGCGGAACCCGCCCTGCGCGGGCGGTGCCTCGAGCGCCGCGAGCGCACGGAGCCACGTCGCGTTGAGGAGGAGCGCGAGCCGGTGCGCCACCGCCGCGCTCGTGACGCGGACCACGTAGCAGGTGTTGAGCGGGACCGGCCCGCGCGGGTCGTCGTCGAGCGCCACCGCCTGGAGCCCGCGCGCGAGGTCGGCCCAGGCCACGCGGTGGCCGGCGGCGGCCCAGCGCGTCCGGAAGAGCGACCACGGCGGCCCGCCGCGCCAGTCGGCCCGCGCGCGGAGCCGTGCGTCGTACCGCGTGAACCACGCCGCCGCGCGGGGCGGGAGCCGGGCCAGGGGCTCGCCCTCGGCGCCGCAGGGCCAGCGGAGGAGGAGCCGCGGCACCGCGCGGAACGGCGCGACGTCGCGGCCGCGCAGTGCCGGGCGGAGGAGCGCGTCCTCGATGTCCGGCTCGCGGGTGAGGAACAGGTCGTCGGCGCCCGTCTTCACCCCGAGCCGTGCGGGGAAGCGGGCACCGAGGGTGCCGTGCTCCCCGCGAAGCCGGGCGACGAGCCGGCGGAGCGGATCGCCCGCGTGCACCCACGGCGCGCCCCCGGCGAGCGCCGACTGCGGCACGGTCCCGCCGGCGCCGCCGAGGGAGAGCGCCGCGACGTGCCCGGGCGCCGGCGCGCCGCGCGTGGCGACGAGCGCGAGCGGGTAGGTCGTCGCGTCGAACCGTGCGCCCGGGGGCATCGCGGGCTCCGCCACGACCTGCAGCGCGCAGCGCGCCGCGAGCCCCTCCCGCGCCGGGGCGGCGTAGCCCGCGGTGCAGAGCTTGGCGGGCACGAGCATCGCCACCGCGCCGCCCTCGCGCGCGAGCGCCACGCTGCGCTCGAGGAACACCACCGCGAGGTCGGGCGCGTTCCGCCAGCCGCCGCCCGGCGCCGGGCGGAACCAGGCGAAGCGCTCCGCGAGGCGCCGGCGCTCGGCGCGCGGGAGCAGCTCGCCGCGCACCCAGGGCGGGTTGCCGACCACCACGTCGAACCCGCCCGCGCCGAGCACGTCGGCGAAGTGCGTGCGGAAGTCGAAGGTGCCGAGCATGCCGTCGCGCCGCAGTTCGCGCTCGGCGGCCCGGGCGGCACGGAGCCGCCGGCGCGCGAGGTGGAGCCGCTGTGCGAGGACCGACGGCACCGGCGCCCGGTCGCCGAAGAGGGTCGGCGCACGGGCCGCAGCGAGCAGTTCGCGCACCGCATGCTCGGCCGCGGCGACCTCGTTGCGGGCCGCGTCGAGCGCCGCCGCGAGCTCGGCGGTCCGCAGGGTCCGCGCCGCTGCGCGCTTGGCCGGCCCCGAGGCGGTGACCAGCGCGGTGCGGGCCCCGGCGAGCCGGGCGAGCACGCCGGCGTCGCGTGCCACCGCCGCCGGCAGGTCGTGCAGCGCGTCCCCCTGCCGCACCACCGCGTCGAGGTTGGGCAGCGGCTCGACCAGCTCCGGCGCGGCGCGCTCGTCCACCGCGATCACCGCGAGCCAGAGTCGCAGCTCCGCCAGCCGCACGGCCATCGGGTTCCGGTCCACCCCGAAGAGCGAGGTGCGGAGCACGCGCCGCCGTGCCGCGGCGGCGGACTCGCCGGGGTCGCGCGTCAGCGCGGCGAGCCGCTCGAGTGCGCCGAGCAGGAAGGCGCCGGAGCCGCACGCGGGGTCGAGCAGGGTCACGCCCCGGAGCGCGGCGCACGCCGCCGGCTCGCGCGCCGCGAGGCGCACCGCCGCCTCCGCGAACGGGATGCCGAGACGGGCCGCGATGCGGGCGGCGAGCGCTGCGTCGAGCACCTGGCGCACGAGCGGGGCCGGCGTGTAGTAGCTGCCGCTCCGGTGGCGCTCGCCCGGCTCCATGAGCCCCTCGAAGACGCGCCCGAGCATCTCCGGCGCGATGCGCGGGCCGTCGGCGGACTCGTGCGCGTCGAAGTGGAAGCGCTCGAAGCAGTCGTCGAACGCGGCGCGCCACGCCTCGTCGGGGATCGCGGCCGGCCAGCGGCGCTCGAGCGGATGCGGCTCGAATAGCCCGCCGTTGAGGAAGGGAAGGGCCCCGAAGCGCCGCGCCGACGGCCGCCGCGCCGCGAGCGGCCGGTTGAGCGAGCCGAAGAAGAGCGGGACGAGCAGGCGGCGGTGGATGCCGCCCCGCGCGGCGAGGCAGCGGTCCACCTCCTCGCGCAGGAAGGCGGGGCGTCCGTCGAGCCAGCCCTTCGCCTGCACGAAGTAGAGGAAGAGCACGCGCGTGAGCTGGAGCAGCGCGAGCGCGTGGCGGGCCGGCGCGTCCGGCCCGGCCGGGAGCGCCGCGGCGCAGCGCGCGTGCGTGGAGGCGAAGGCCCGGAAGAACCGCGCCCCCGGCGGCTCGATCGCGAGGATGCCCGCGATCCGGAGCGCCTCCGCGAGCGCGCCCGCGCCCGGCACCGGACCGAGCCGCTCGAGCGCGGCGCGCTCCGCGGGCCCGGGCCGACCGGGTGGCAGGAGGAGGACGGGGGTGTCCTGCAGCGCGACGGCCAGCGCGATCCGTCCCGGTGCGGGGCCGATCGCGGCGACGCCGCAGAGGTGCCCGGCGGCCGCGCGGCGCCGGGCGAGCGCCGGGGCGGCGGCGGCCGGGTCCGATGCCGAGACGAGGAGCCACGGCAGCGGCTCGGTCGCGAGGAGGGCGGCCTCCCCGAGGGCCGGCCCCTCGGGCAGGGCGAGCGCCGCCGCGTCCACCGCCCGCACCGGCCCGGACCAGCCGAGGCGGCCGAGGAGGTCCGTAAGGTCCCGGAGGGACGACGGAGCCCGTGGGCGGGAGTGGAGTGCGGTCGCCATGGGAACGCAGCTTGCACCGCCGCCCTGCGCGTGCCGGTACCGTTCCTCCGCATCCCGGACCGCGCCGCCGCCCCGGTTCCCTTCCGGACGCCCCGGGGTAACACTTGAAGTCCGTCGTCCCACCGAAGGAAGGTCGCGATGTCGTCCCGCAGGCTCCTCGCTCCCCTGGTGTTCCTCCTCGCGCCCGCCACCCTCGCCGCGCAGGCCCCGGCCGCCGACTCGGCGGGGTTCGTCGTGCTCAAGGGCGCGGACACCGTCGCCGTCGAGCGCTTCCAGCGCTCCGACGTGAGCTGGCTCGGCAGCCTCGTGCTCCGGCGCGAGCGGCCCGTCGCCGAGAACTGGTCGGCCGTGACGGCGCCGGACGGCACCATCCCGCTCGTCGAGGTGACGATCTCGGAGAAGCCGGACGACCCGCGCATGAAGGCGCGCATCCTCCAGCGGGCGCGCGTGATCGTGCGCGGGGACTCGGTGGCGGTGGACGCGATGACGAACGGCGGGCTCGTCACCAAGGTCTACCCGACCACCGAGGGGGCGATGCCCTACCTCAACCTGTCGTTCGGGATGCTCGAGCTGGCGGTGCGGAAGGCGGTGAAGGGCGGCGCGGCCGGCGACGTGCCGGTGCCGCTCTTCAACCTGGGTGGGATGCAGACCGCCACCGCGACGCTGCGCCGCGACGGCGCTGGCCACGCCGCACTCGTGCTCGGCGACGTGACCTTCGACCTCGCCCTCGACGCCGACGGCCGCATCCGCGAGGCGCGGATCGCGACGCAGGACCTGACGGCCCGCCGGGTCAACTGACCGGCGTCGCCGTCCCGCCGCCCGGCGGGGCGGCCTCCCGCACGGTGGCGCGGACCTCGTCGTAGACGCGGCCGCGCCACTCGACCTTCCGGGCCCCGCGCAGCCACGACCGCGCCAGGATGCCGAGCGAGGCGGCCGCGCCGACCGGGTGCAGGAGGCCGTACCCCATCGGCGCCCCCATCCCGAAGCTCACCAGCGCCCAGAAACCGCTCGCGAGGAGCCACGCGACGAGCGCCGGGAGCGCCCACCCCGGGGTGACCCCCGCCGCCGCGAGCAGCAGCACCGCCGCCGGCAGGAGCCAGAAGAGGAGCGGCGCCGCGATGAGGAGCGGCGCGACCGTGCGCAGCACCGGCTCGTCGCGGAAGGAGAGCCGGCTCCCGATGTAGAGGTTCTTCGACCACCCTTCCACCAGCTCGCGCAGGTTGCGGTACATCCGCGTCTGCATGTACGCCTCGGCGAAGGCGAAGCGGAGGCGCAGCCCGAGCCGCACGGTGCGCTGCGCCAGCGCCAGGTCCTCCACCACCTCGCCCGCCACCGCCTCGTGCGTGCCGATCCGCTCGTACGCCGCGCGGGTGCACAGGAGGAACTGCCCGTTCGCCACCACGTCCCGCGGCCGCGTGGCGCGGTTCACGGCGGCGGGGTGATAGCGGAGCCCCAGCAGCACCCAGATCTGCGGCATGATGAGCCGCTCCCAGAAGGTGAGGCAGAGCTGCCGCGGCGAGATGGTGAACAGGTCCGCGTCGAGCTGCTCGCGCATCGCGACGGCGCGGCCGAGGAGCTCGGGGTCGTGGTTCGTGTCGGCGTCGGTGAAGACGAGGATGTCGCCCGTCGCGGCCCGCGCGCCCTGCAGGCAGGCCCACGGCTTCCCGTACCAGCCGGGCGGGAGCGCCTCGCCGCGCACGAGCCGGCAGCGCGGGTCCCGCGCGGCGAAGGCGGCCACGACGTCGGCGGTGCCGTCGGTGGAGCGGTCGTCCACCACGATGAGCTCGAGGTCGGGGTAGCTCGAGGCCAGCACCGAGCCGACGACGGTCGCGACCTGGTGGGCTTCGTTGCGCGCGGGGACGATCACGCTCACGCGCCCGCGCACGACGGGCTCCGCGTCCCGCAGGTTCGGGTCGGTGGACGCGAGCCGGCGCATGCCGGCATAGGGGAGCGCCCACGGCAGCGCCGCGAGCAGGGACGTCAGGGACATGGGGGTCGGGAGGGGCGTGGGGCGGGCCTAGCGGCGGCTCGCGAGGAACGCGAGCTCCCGCTCGAGGGCCGCGACCTGGCGCTCGACGTCGGCGGTGTCCTGTTCCGGGTCGTGCGCGGGGACGCCGTTCTGCGCGAAGAGCGTCGCCACGAGCGCATCGGTGTACCCCACGACGGCGGCGGCGATCCCCTGGTCCAGCACGCGGTTGAGCCGGAGCATGAGCGCCATCGCCTGGCGCTGGCGGAGCTGCGCGAGCCGCGGCGCGAGGTGCACGATCAGCACCTCGCGCAGGTGCTGCAGTTCCTCCACCACCTCGCCCGCGGCGAGCCCGCGGACCGACGCGGTGCGGCCGTACTGCTCCGCCGCGCGGCGCCACAGCGGCGCGATCTCGCGGCGCAGCGGGCCGATGCTCTCGCCCATCAGCTCGAGGAGGAGGCGGAACTGCCGCTCGACGAGCGGCCGCGCCACGAGCGGGGACGCCGTGAGCCGGTCGCCCAGGCGCTGGGCCCACTCCTTCGCGAGCGCCTCCCGCAGCTCGCCCAGGAGGCGGCCGGCGGCGAGGAGGGAGGGCTGCGAGGGGCGCAGGGCAGGACTCCTGATGTGGAACGGAGGTCAAACCTATATTGCCCGCCATGACACGGTCAAAGCCTCTCGTCCGCCCGCCCGCCCTCCGGCCCGGCAGCCGGGTGGCGCTGGTCGCGCCGTCCTCTCCCTGCCTCGAGCAGGACGACCTCGCCCGCGCCGCCGAACTCTGCCGCGCGCTGGGCTACGAGCCGGTGCCCGGCCGCCACGCCGGCGCCCGGCACGGCTTCTTCGCCGGGACCGACGAGGAGCGCCTCGCCGACCTGAACGGCGCGCTCCGCGACGACGGCGTGGACGCCGTCTGGTGCCTGCGCGGGGGCGTCGGCATGACGCGCATCCTGCCGCGCGTGGACTTCGCGGCGCTCGCGCGCCGGCCGAAGGTCGTCATCGGCTACTCGGACGTCACCGCGCTGCTGGCCGGGATCCGCGCCGAGACGGGCCTGGCCTGCTTCCACGGGCCGATGGCGCGGGTCCCGATGCCGCCCTTCAGCCGCTGGCACTTCGACCGCGTCCTCACCTCGCCCGCCCCCGCCGGGCGCCTGGGCCGCCTCGCCCCGCCGGCCGACGTGCTCGTGCCGCGCGAGCCGCGCATCGCCACCCTGCGCGGCGGCGTCGCCGAGGGCCCGCTCGCCGGGGGGAACCTGACGCTGCTCCAGTGCCTCGTGGGCACGCCGTGGTTCCCCGACCTCGACGGCGCCATCCTCTTCCTCGAGGACGTGGGCGAGGACCTCTACCGCGTGGACCGGATGCTCGCCCACCTCGGCACCATCGGGGCGCTCGACCGGCTCGCTGGCGTCGTGGTCGGCCGCTTCACCGAGATGCGCCGCGCCGGGGCCGACGGCACGATGGGCTTCGACGAGGTGCTCGCGCACTGGTTCCTGCCGCTCCGGATCCCGGTCGCGTGGGGCTTCCCGATCGGCCACATCGATGACCAGTGGACCCTGCCCCTCGGCGTGCGCGCGCGGCTCGACGCCGACGCCGGGGAGCTCGACCTGCTCGAGCCCGCGGTGCGCTGATGGCGACCCCCACCCTCACGCGCCACGAGCTTCCCGGCGCGCTCGGGCCGATCGCCGTGGACGTGCGCGCCGGGGGGCGGCAGGAGGCGCGCCCGGCAGCGGTCGTGGTGCACGGCTTCAAGGGCTTCAAGGACTGGGGGATGTTCCCGCCCTTCGCCGAGCGCCTCGCGCGCGCGGGCATCTCGGCCGTCTCGCTCGACGTGAGCGGCGCCGGCGTGGACGCGACCGGCGCCTTCGCCCACCCCGACCGCTTCGCGCGGAACACCTTCAGCGCCGAGGTGTCGGACGTGACGGCGGTGCTGGATGCGCTCGCGCGCGGCGACCTGGGCGTGGCGCCGCCCACGCACATCGGCCTCGTCGGGCACTCGCGCGGCGGCGGCGTCGCGGTCCTCGTCGCGGCGAGCGACGCACGCGTCCGCGCGCTCGTCACCTGGGCCGCGATCTCGACGGTGCGCCGCTGGGACGACGCGACCGTCGCCCGGTGGCGGCGCGAGGGGAAGCTCGACGTGGTGAACGTGCGCACCGGCGACGTGCTCCCCCTCGGCACCGCCGTGCTCGACGACATCGCCGCCAACGCCGCGGGGCCGCTCGACATCCCCGCCGCGGCGGCGCGGGTGACGGCGCCGTGGCTCGTCGTCCACGGCGCCGCCGACGAGGCGGTGCCGCTCGCCGAGGGGGAGCGCCTCGTCGCCGCGAACCCCGGGGCGGGCTGGCTGCCGGTGGCCGGGGCAGGGCACACCTTCGGCGCCCGGCACCCGTGGGCGGGGAGCACGCCCGAACTCGAGCAGGTCTTCCGGGAGAGCGTGACATGGCTGGGACGGCACCTGACCTGAGCGGCCGCGTCGCGGTCGTCACCGGCGCGAACCGCGGCATCGGCCGCTCGGCGGCGGAGGGGCTCGCGCGGCTGGGGGCGCGGGTCGTGCTCGTCTGCCGGCGCCGGGAGGACGGGGAGGCGGCGGCGGAAGGCATCCGCGCGGCGACGGGGAACGACGCCCTCGAGGTCGCGACCGCCGACCTCGCGTCGCAGGCGGCGATCCGCGCGCTGGCCGCCGACCTCGTGGCCCGCCATCCCGCGATCCACGTCCTCGTGAACAACGCCGCCGTGGCCCCGAAGGCACGCCAGGTGAGCCCCGACGGGATCGAGCTCACCTTCGCGGTGAACCACCTCGCCTACTACCTGCTCACGCGGCTCCTCCTCCCGGCGCTCCGCGCCGGCGCACCGGCCCGCGTCGTGAGCGTCTCCTCGCGCGCCCACTACGATGCCACGCTCGACTTCGACGACCTCTTCTACGAGCGGGACTACGGCGGGGTGCGGGCGTACGCGCGCTCGAAGCTCTGCAACGTCCTCTTCACGCGCGAGCTCGCGCACCGGCTCGCGGGGACCGGGGTCACGGCGAACTGCCTCCACCCGGGCGTGATCGGGACGAACCTCCTCCTCGACTGGTTCCCGTGGCAGTCGGTCACGCGCCCGCTGCTGCTGCGCGTGCTGGGCACCCCTGAGGACGGGGCCGACACGATCGTCTGGCTCGCGAGCGCCCCCGAGGTCGCCGCCACGAGCGGGCGCTACTTCACGCGCCGGCGCGAGCGCCGCCCCGGGCGGCTCGCGCTCGACGACGCGCTCGCCCGGCGCCTGTGGGACGAGAGCGCGCGCCTCACCGGCCTCCCGGCCGCGCTCGAGCGCTGAGCGTGGCCTTCGACGAGCTGGCCCGCCGCCGCCTCGCGCGCCCCTCGCGCGCGGAGCCGGATGCGCCGGTGCTCCGCTGGGCCGCCGTGGCCGCGATCGTGGCCCCCGACCCGGACGCGCTCCTGCTCGTGCGGCGTGCCGAGCGCGCGGGCGACCCGTGGTCGGGGCACATCGCGCTCCCCGGCGGGCGCCGCGACCCGGAGGATGGCGACCTCCTCTTCACCGCCATCCGCGAGACGCGCGAGGAGGTGGGAATCGGCCTCTCCCCCGAGCAGCTCCTCGGCGTGCTCGACGACGTGGCGCCGCGCACGCCGGTGCTCCCGCCCGTCGCCGTGCGGCCCTTCGTCTTCCGCCTCGCGGCCCGCCCCGTGGTCACCCTGAGCGAGGAGGTGACGGAGGCGCACTGGGTGCCGGTCGCGGACCTGCTGGCGCGGGAGACGTGGGGAGAGGTGACGCTGGACGTCGGGGGCGCGCCGCGCCGCGTGCCGGCGTTCCGGCTCGCGGCGGGCACGGTGTGGGGGATGACGGAGCGGATCCTCAGCGACCTGCTCCGCTGACTCACTCCGCCGCGGTGGGCTCCGGCGTGCGGGGCACCGGCGCCGACGCACCGAACGGCGACCACTGCGTGCGCACCCCCGCGAAGACGCGCCGGGGGATGGCGCCGATCCAGCCGGCGGGGCGGACGTCGAAGACGTTGTCCACCGCCACGCTCACCTCCACGAGCGGCGTGACCTGCACCGCGGCACGCCCGTCCCAGCTCGTGAACGCCGCCTGCGTCCCGGTGACCCGCGGCGGCCCGCCCGTGTCGAGCCCCGATTCCACGACCGGCGAGTCGCCCGTGAAGGTGCCGGTCACGTCGAGCCGGAGCCCCGCAAGCGCGCGCCAGGTGCGCGTGAGGCGGAGGCGCGCGCTGTGCCTCGCGCGGCGGTTGAGGGGGATCCCGTCGGTCAGGTTCTTCGCGTCGAGGTAGTTGTAGCCGGCGCTCGCCTGCCACGGCCCCTGGCCCCAGCGCAGCGCCGCCTCCACGCCCTGCGTCCGCGCGTCCGCGATGTTCTCCGGCCGGAACACCGTCCCCGTGCTGTCGGTCGTCGCGAAGAAGTCGATCAGGTTGCGGATGCTGTTCCGGTACACGTCCACGTCCAGCACGACGCCCGCCGGCAGCAGCCAGCTCCCGCCGCCCGAGAACGCCCACGACGCCTCGGCGACGAGGTTCGGGTTCCCGATGATCGAGTAGTTGAAGGCGGCGTTCCCGAACCGCCACCCCGTCTCCTTGAAGCTGGGCGCGCGGAAGCCCCGCGCCACCGTGCCGCGGAGCCGGAGCGCCGCGCTCGGCTCCCACACCACGCCGAACGACGGCGCCACGTTGTCGCCCCAGCGCGAGTTGGTGGTGTAGCGCGTGCCGAGGGAGTAGAGGAAGCGTCCGTAGCGCGCCTCGTCCTTCCCCCACACCTCCCACTGGTCGTCCCGCTGCGTCCCGCCCACGAGCCGGTCGGGGGCCGTCACCGTGCGGTGGCCGTATTGCGCGCCCACGTTGAGCGTGTGCGGCCCGAGGCGCCGGTCGTAGGCGAAGAGGCCGCGGGCCAGGTCCTCCGACTGCGTCGTCCCGCTGTTGGCGAAGGGCTGGTCGCCCTGGGCCGAGCGGTACTCGTAGTCGAAGCGCTGCCCGAAGGCGCGCAGGCGCATCCGGCCGCCCGCCGCGTCGAGGGCGGTCTCCACCCAGCCGTTGAGGCCCTTGTTGTCCTGGAATCCGTTGAAGCCGCCGCCGACCGGCCAGCGCTGGCGCTCGTAGAAGTACTTCCCGTCGAGCCGCACGGAGAGCTTCTCGCTCGCCTGCACGCGGACCGTGCCGCCCACGTTCCAGATCCGCTCGAACGAGTTCTCCTCGGTGCGGCCCGGCGCCCAGTCGAGCTGCCGCACGGAGCCCGACAGTCGCGCCGCCACCCGGCCCGACGTGCCCCCCACCGCGCCGTCGAGCGAGCGCCGGCCAAGGTTGCCGCCGGTGGCGTTGAGGTCGAGCCGGAGCCGCTCCGGCGGCGCCTGCGTGACGATGTTGATCACCCCGCCCAGCGCGTCGGAGCCGTACTCGGAGCTGGTCGGGCCCTTGGTGACCTCCACCCGCTCCGCGTCGTAGGTCGAGAGGCGCGAGAGGTCCACGTTCTCGAGCTGCACGCCGGGCGCCGGCTCGCCGTCCACGAGGACGAGCACGCGCTGCTCGCCGATGCCGCGGATGGAGACCGCGGTGCCCGCGGGCTGCGTCGGCTGGACCTGGATGCCGGGAAGGCCCGCCACCACCTGGTCCACCGCCGTGCTGCCGCGCGCGGTGATCTCGGTCGCGGGCACGGTCGTCACCGGCGCCGGCTCCTCCGCCACGCGCTCCGTCCAGCGGCTCCCGGTGGTGACCAGCTCCGGGAGCACGATCGGCAGCGGGACCAGGCGCGCCACGAGGCCCGGCGCCACCCGGAGCCGGACCTCGTGGAAGCCGATCGCAATGACGCGCACCGAGTCGGGGGCCGCGTCCACGCCCAGCCGGAAGCGCCCCTGGTTGTCCGTCCACGTGACCCCGCCCCGCCCGATGGCGGACACCTCGGCGCCGGCGATCGGCGCGCCGCGCGCGGAGTCCACCACCGTCCCCTGCACGACCACCTTCGGCGGGCGCGGGGCCTGTTGGGCCGGCGCGGCGGTCGCCGCGAGGGCCGCGAGCCCCGCCACCGCCGCGCCGACACCGAGGCCCCGGATCATGGCGACCTCAGCGGATCCGCGTGTAGCGCATCGTCGGGTAGCCGCTCTGGCCCGACTGGCTGTAGTAGTTGGTGAACTGCACCTTGTAGACCGCGTCGCCCACCTTGATCAGGTAGATGTTGAAGCTCGGCGAGAGCCGCGGCGGGTTGGCCGCCGGGTCCAGCTGGTAGAGGAACGGCGCCCGGCGGTCGGTGAACGAGTTGGGGATCGGCCCCGACACGAGCGAGAAGAACGGCCCGTACTGCGGGGCGTCCGACGCGTCGGCCACCGCCGCGAACGTGATGCTCGCGTCCACCGGGAAGGTGCCCGCGGTGCAGCCGGCGTTCGCGTTGATCTTGAGCCGGTAGTTCCGGTTCACGCGGAGGTCCCAGCCGCAGCCCGAGGTCGTCGGCGCCACCTGCGCCTGGGTGCCGATGCTGTACGCCGCCGCCGTGTCGCTGCCGATGAGGATCGTGTCCACCGTCTCCGTCGCGCTCAGGGCGCCGCCCGCCGGCTGGAGCCGGTACCGGACCACGAGGCCCCGCAGGCTCGTCGTGTCCGTCGCCGTCGCCTGGTCCACGATCAGCGAGTCGAGGCGGAAGAGCGCGTAGCCGCCGCCGTTGAGCCGCACCTTCCACTTCGCGTTCCGGTTCGCCGAGAGCCCGGCCGGCGACTGCACGAACCACCCCGACTCGTCCTCGGCGAGGCTCTCGACCGTGAACGCGTTCGCGGCGGGGATGCTGTTGAGGCCGATCCCCTGGAACTCGCCGAGCGTGTTGGCCTCCGTGAGCGCGAGCAGCTCCGCGTCGGTCTTGGTCGCGTTGTTCGCCAGGTTGTAGCCCGCGACGCCCTTCGGCCCCGCCACGCCGCCGTTCAGGCGCACCTCGAAGCGGCGGAACGCCATGTCCCACGCCGTCGAGGTGGACGGGTTCGGGACCACGAGCCCCGAGTCCCCCGTGAAGGTGAAGTAGGTGAAGTTGTTCCGGTCGCTGGCGTTGATCTGGACGGTGCCCTCCTGCGGGGTGAACCCCGAGCTCCCGTTGGAGCTCTCGCAGGCGGCGGCGAAGCCGAGGGCGGCGAGCGCCCCGAGGCGGAGCGCGCGCGCGGTCGGACGGAAGAAGCTGGACATAGGGAAGTGGCCCGTGTTCGGGGAACGGTGCCGGCGGAGGGTGCCGACGCGGGCCAAGCTAGGTTTTGCAGGAAACGCTCACAATTCGGAGCGCTACGGGCCGCCGCCTCCCGCGCACTACGGAGCGCACGGGGAAACGTGCTTGCCTCCCGCCCGCACGGGGGCTAACACTTCGCACACACTTCACGGAGCCTTTACCCGGCGTGGCCGAAGACGCGTCCCCCCGCGAGCCGCTCAGCCGCTCCGCCGAGGACTACCTCAAGGCGATCTACCGCCTCTCCGAGGGAGGGCGGCCGGCCTCGACGAGCCAGATCGCCGAGGCCCTGGCGCTCGCCGCACCCTCGGTGAGCGGGATGATCAAGCGCCTCTCCGAGCAGGGGCTGCTCGCCCACGAGCCGTACCGCGGCGTGACGCTCACGCCGCAGGGCCGGCGCGAGGCGGTGCGCATGGTGCGCCGGCACCGGCTCATCGAGAGCTACCTCGTGGGCTTCCTCGGCTACCGCTGGGACGACGTCCACGACGAGGCCGAGCGCCTCGAGCATGCCGTCTCCGACGAGCTGGTCGAGCGCATGGCCGCCGTGCTGGGGCACCCGACCACGGACCCCCACGGCGATCCGATCCCCGGCGCCGACGGCGCCGAGCCGGTGGCGCTCCTCGTCCCGCTCGCCGAGGTGCCCCCCGGGACCGATGCCGAGATCCGCCGCGTGGACACGAGCGACGCCGAGCGGCTCCGCTACCTCGCCGCGATCGGGCTCGTTCCGGGCACGCAGTTGCGCGTCCTCGACCACCAGCCCTTCCGCGGTCCCCTCACCCTCGCCCTCGACGGGCGTGAACAGGTGCTGGGCCACGACCTG
>JBAIWX010000308.1:0-2269 GCA_037916975.1 Gemmatimonadales bacterium | reverse complement strand
AAACCAGGCCAGTGGTCCACGGCCTTTTGCCTTGGGCCGCAGCAGCATGGCGATGAGCGCCGGGCTCAGGGAAAGAGCGTTAAACGCAGAAATCAGCACTGAGGCGGCGATGGTCAGCGCGAACTGCTTATAGATCTGGCCGCTAATGCCGCCCAGGACGGCCACCGGCACAAAGGCCGCGGCCAGGATGCAGGCAATGGCTACCACCGGCGCGGAAACCTCCCGCATCGCCTGGATGGTGGCATCGCGGGGGCTCTTGCCTTCGTCGATGTGCCGCTGCACGGCCTCTACTACGACGATAGCATCGTCCACCACGATGCCGATCGCGAGCACGAGGCCGAAGAGGGTGAGCACGTTCACCGTGAACCCGAGCATCAGGAGCCCGAGGAAGGTGCCCACCACGCTCACCGGCACCGCCAGCACCGGGATGAGCGTCGCCCGCCAGCTCTGCAGGAAGATGAACACGACGAGGGTCACCAGGACCATCGCCTCCGCGAGCGTCTTCACCACCTCGTGGATGGACTCGGTGATGAACGGCGTCGTGTCGTACGGCATGAGCCAGTGCACGCCCGGGGGGAAGTTCCGGGCGAGCTCGTTCATGCGCACCTCGAAGCGCTGCCGCACGTCGAGGGCATTGGCGCCGGTGCGGAGGTTGACGAGGAGGAAGGTCGTCGGCTTCCCGTCGAGCCGCGCGATCTGGTCGTAGTTCCGCGAGCCGAGCGTGACCCGGCCGAGGTCCCGGACGTGCACGATCGAGCCGTTCGGCTGCGCCCGCACGATCACGTTCCCGAACTCGTCGGGATCCTGCAGCCGGCCCTGCGCCGTCACCGGGAGGGTGAACTGCGTCCCCGACGGCGCCGGCTCCCGCCCGAGGCGGCCGGCCGGGTTCGTCGTGTTCTGCTCCCGCACCGCCGAGGCGACGTCGCCCACCGTGAGGCCCAGCTGCGCCATCCGGTCGGGGTCGAGCGAGAGGAGCATCGAGAACTCGAGCTGGCCGAAGGTGCGCGCGTTCCCGACGCCCGGGATGCGCTTCACCTCATCCTCGACGTAGAGCTTCGTGTAGTTGCTGAGGTACGCCGCGTCGTAGCGCGGGTCGTCCGAGGTGATCGCCGCGGCGAAGAGGAGGTCGCTCTGCGCCTTGGTGACCACGATGCCGTTGCGCCGCACCTCCTCGGGGAGCTGCGGCTCGGCGATCTTGATGGCGTTCTGGACGTCCACCGCGGCCAGGTCCTGGTCGCGGGAGATGTCGAAGTACACCGTGAGGCTCATCGCCCCGTCGGACGAGTTCGCCGACTTGTAGTAGAGGAGGCCGTCCAGCCCCGAGAGCTGCTGCTCGATCGGCGCCGCCACCGCCTGCGCCACGTCCTCGGCGGTCGCGCCCGGGTAGAACGCCGTCACGCTCACCGCCGGCGGCGTGATCTGCGGGTAGCGGTTGATCGGGAGCCGCTGGAGCGCGAACGCCCCGAGCAGCGTGATCACGATCGAGATGACGGCGGCCATGACGGGCCGCCGCACGAAGAAGTAGCGGATCTCGGGCTCCTGGCCCGGGGGGGTCGCCTCAGTCACGTGCCGGCGCTCCCTTCCCCGCCGCTGCGGGGGCGGGCGCCCCCGAGGCGGCCGCGGCCGCCGCCGCCACCGGCTTCACCACCCGCCCGGGGCCGATCTTCTGCGTCCCATCCACCACCACCCGGTCCCCCGCCGCGAGCCCGCGCGCCACGATCCACCGGTCCCCCGTCCAGCTCCCCACCTCCACGTCCCGCATCGCCACCGTGTCACCGGTGCCGACGACGTACACGAACCGCCGGCCGAGCTGCTGCTGCACCGCGCGCTGCGGCACGGTGATCGCGTCCGGCGCCTCGAAGCCCTCGAGCTTCACCCGCACGAACTGCCCCGGCACCAGCAGGCGGTCGGCGTTCGTGAACCGCGCGCGGAACTCCTGCGTCCCCGTCTCCGAGGAGAGCACCGGGTCCACGTAGTCGAGCACGCCCGTGCGCGGCAGCACCGTGCCGTCCGGCAGCGTCACCTGAATCCGGAGCCGGCTCCCGGGCCGGATCAGGTCGCGGCTCCCCGGCGCCGCCTTCCACGCGAGGAGCTGCTGCGCCGAGGGCCGGAAGCTCACGTACACCGGCTCGAGCTGGTCGATGGTCGTGAGGAGGTCCGCCGGGCCCGTGACGCGGGCACCGAGCTCGAGCTGCGCCTTCCCCACCCGGCCGGCGATCTCGGCGCGGACCGTGGCGTCGTCCAGGTTCTTCTTCGCCTGGTCGAAGTC
>JBAIWX010000307.1:0-2431 GCA_037916975.1 Gemmatimonadales bacterium | reverse complement strand
ACTTCTGGGGCCAGAAGAGCGAGATCGACTGGGGCTTCGACGAGGCCAAGGTGGTGACGGGCGACGCGCTGGTGCAGCTCCACGAGATCCAGAAGGTGCGCCGCGACGACGAGTTCCACCCGAAGGTGCGCTCGCGCAACCGGCGGCCGACCGCCGCCGAGGTGCGGGCCTGCGGCGGCCCGGCGGACGGCGCCTCCGCCGACGACCTCGAGCTCGCCCCGCCGGCGAGCGGGACGGCGTGAGCGCGCCCTTGCCCCCGGCCGTGCCTCTCTCGGCGGGGCGCCCCGTGGCCGGGGCGAGCCCCGCCGAGCGCTTCCCGCCCTTCGCGCTGCCCGCCGCGCACTTCGCCGTGGCCCTCGCCTGGCTCCTCGCCGGCGCGGCAGGGCTCGTGGCGGCCGCGCCGGGCCTCGCGCGGGGCGCGTGGCTCGTTCCCGCCACGATCGGCGTGACGCACGCCCTGACGCTGGGCTGGCTCCTCACCTCCGTGATGGGGGTCCTCTACCAGCTCGCCCCCGTGGCGCTCGGCACCGAGGTGCGGAGCCATCGGCTCGGCTACCTCACGCTCTTCCTCCACGCCGCGGGGACGCTCGGCGTGGTGGCCGGTGCCTGGGCGTGGGCGCCGCGCGTGCTCGGGCTCGCGTGGTCGCTCGTGTTCGCGGGGCTCGCGGCGTGGACCTGGAACCTGCTGCCGGCGCTCCGCGGCACGCGGGCCCCCGCCATCGCGCGGTACGTCGCGGCCGGGCTCGCGCTCCTCTGGCTGGCGCTGCTCGCCGCCGGGGCGCGGATCGGGAACGCGCTCGGCTGGTGGATGGTCCCGCGCGAGGCGCTGGTCGCCGTGCACGTGCACCTGGCACTCGCCGGCTTCGGGACGCTCGTCGTGATGGGCGTCGGGAGCCGGCTCTTCCCGATGTTCCTGCTGGTGCGCGGCGGGCTCGAGTGGCCGCTCCGCTGGGCGGGGCCGTGCACCGCCGGCGGCGTGCTGCTCTACGCGGCGGCGCGCCTGGGCAGTGCCGCGCCGCTCGCGGTCGCGGGTGGCGCGGTGCTCGCGTTCGGGATCGCGCTCTTCCTGGCGCAGGTGGCGAGCTGGTTCCGGCACCGCGCGCGGCGTCGCCTCGACCCGGGCCTCGCGCTCGCCGCAGGCGCGGCGGTAGCGCTCGCGCTGGCCGTCGCCGCGGGCGTGGCGCTCCTCGCGGGCGCGGGGGGTGCGCGCCTCGCGGGCGCCTACGGGGTGCTGGGGCTCGTCGGGTGGGTCACGCTCCTCGTGGGTGGCATGTACGCGAAGATCCTCCCCTTCCTCACGTGGATGCAGTGCTTCAGCCCGCGCGTGGGGCAGCGGGGGCTCCCGAAGGTCGGGGACCTGCTGGTGGAGCCGCTGGCCTGGGCGTCGGTGGCGGCGCTCGCCGCCGGGGCGTTCGCGCTGGCGGGGGCGGTCCTGGCCGGGGCGCCGGGCTGGGCGCGCGGCGCCGCGATCGTCGTGCTGTTCGGCGCCACCCTCACGCTCGCGCAGTACGCGCGGCTGGCGGCGCTCGTCGCGGGGCGGCGGCATGCCTGAAGGCGCCGAGGCCGAGGTGCGCGAACGCCTCAACGAGGTCGTGGACCCCGAGCTCGGCATCGGGATCGTGGACCTCGGCCTCGTCTACCGCGTTGCCGTGGCCGGCGGGGCCGTGACCGTGGAGATGACGCTCACCGCCCGCGGCTGTCCCCTCGGCGACGCGATCACCAAGGGCGTCCGGCGCAAGCTGCTCGAGGTTCCCGGGGTCACCGCCGTGGACGTGCGCCTGGTGTGGGAACCCGCGTGGACCCCCGACCTCATCAACCCGATCCTCCTCGGAGGTTCCTGATGTCCCTCCTCCTCGACGGGCCGCCGACGCGGCTCGACGTCCGTCCCCTCCTCGCCGCGGGCGAGGAACCCTTCACCGTCATCATGGACGCCGCCGGGGCGCTGCCCGAAGGTGGCGTGCTCGAGCTGGTGGCACCGTTCGAGCCGGTGCCGCTCTACGGCGTGCTGGGCCCGCGCGGCTTCGCACACGTGGCCGTGGAGCGGGGCCCGGGGGAGTGGGTGGTGCGGTTCACGCAGACGGGGATCACGCCCGAGGCGACGCTGGGCGACGTCTTCGCGCGCCACCCGGCGACGGGCCCGGTGCTGGCGCGGCACGGCCTCGACCTCTGCTGCGGGGGCGGGAAGACACTCGCCTTCGCCGCCGAGGCGCACGGCGTGCCCGCAGCCCGGCTCCTCGCCGAGCTGCAGGCGGCGGCGCTCACGGCGTAGCGGGGCCCTCGAGCTCCGGCGCGTCCGGCTCGGCGGCGGCGGGCCGCCGGGGCAGCGCGTTCGCGGCGACTTCCCGGGCCGCCTCCTCCGCGGGAATGCACGCGAGCAGGTTGGCGGCCCGCTGCGCGCCGGTCGGGTGGAGCGTGTCGTGCCGCCACGGGC
>JBAIWX010000306.1:0-4688 GCA_037916975.1 Gemmatimonadales bacterium | reverse complement strand
CGGCCGGCGCGGCAGCGTCGGCGTGCTCGATGTGCCGGGCCGGTGCGGGGCGAGCCGCGTCCGGATGCGGCGTCGCGCGCTCCCCGGTCGGCGCCGGGGCCGGCGTGCCGGCGTGGCCCGCGAGCGCACCCGGCCCGGGCACGCCGACGCTCGGCGCCGCCGCGGCGACCGGCATCGCGAGCGGCACGGTGGTCCCGGCGACGTCGCCCGCGGTCGCGCCACGGACGGTCGCCGGAGGTGCGGGAGTGGCGGGACTCGCGGCAGGCACCACGGCAGCCGACGTCGGCGCCGGCACCGCCGGTGCGGCGGGCGCCGCGCCCGTTGCCGGCTCGGCCGCCGGCGCCAGGGCGACGTCGCCCTCGCAGGGGAGCCCCGGCACGTGGAGCGGCGTCACGACCGGCGCGGCGCCCTGCATGGCCGCGGCGAGCAGCGCCGTGAACTCCGCCTGCGTCGCGGGATCGGCCGCGTCCGGCGCCGCAGGACGGGCCACGTCGGCAAGCGGTTCAGCGGCCGGGACGAGGGGCGTGATCATGGCTTCCCCTGCGGCGCGAGGAGACGCCGGCCCAGCTCGGCGGCGCGCTCCTTCGGCATCGCGCTCATGAGCTGCGCCGCCTGCCGCACGTTGACCTGCCGCAGGATCCCCTCGACCTCGTCGTCGGTGAAGCGGCTCATCACCGCGACGGCGTCGGCGGGCTTCATGTTCGCCACGATCTTCGCGAGCTGCTTGTAGCCGGAGACGTCCCGGACGGCGGGCTGCCGCGGTGCCGGCGTCGGAGCCGGGGCCGGGGAGACCGGCGCGACCGCCGGCGCGGGCACCGGCGCGACCGCCGCGTGCGGGGCCGCGGCGGCCGGCGCCTCATGCGTCGAGTCGGCGGCCGCGTGGGCCGAATCGGCCGGCGCCGCACCGTGCCCGGCGTCGGGATGGCCCGTACTGTCGGCGTGCGCCGAGTCGGGCGCCTCGCGCTTCGGCGCCTCGGCCTTCGCCGGTGCCGGCTTGTGGAGCATGACCATCGCGCCGGTCGAGCCGCCGAGCCCCACGACGAGCCCCGCCACGCCGGCCAGGATCACCTTCATCATGCCGTCCGCCCTCCCGCGCCCCGCATGCGGAGCGCCACCTCGTCCAGGGTTTCCTGCTCGTGGCGGAGGAGCTCCTCCTCCCACTGGTCGTGGCGCTTCTCGCGCAGCTTCTCGAGGGCCCGCCGCGCCTGGCGCGCGGCCTCGTACTGCGCCAGCTCCTGCTCGAGCCGCGCGACCGTGTCGCGATGCGCGCGCGCCGCCTCCTCCGCCCGCTGGCGCGCCGCCTCCACCGCGAGCCGCAGGCAGGCCCGCGCACCGGCGGTGTCGAAGCCGGCGGGCTCCCCCGCGAGCTGCGCCACGGCGAGTCGGAGCGCGCCGTCGCAGGTCTCCATGAGCGCCCGCGCCTCGCCCTCCCGCATCTGCGCCTCGCCGAGCGCGCGCGCCCGCTCCCGCTCGGCGGCCAGCCGCAGCTGGAGGACGCGCTCGAGGCGGAACTGGAAGCGCTTCATGCGGCCCGTCCGGTGCTGCCGAGGGCGCGCGCGGCGAGCTCGCCGAGGAGCGCCCGGCTCGCCTCGAAGCCGGTGTGCTCGGCCGGCCGCTGCCGCAGGAAGGCGAGCATCTCGGGACGGAGCGCGATCGCCGCGTCGGTGACGCGATCGCTCCCGCCCTTGTAGGCGCCGACCGCGATCAGGTCCTCGGCGCTCCGGTAG
Organism: Gemmatimonadales bacterium; assembly: GCA_037916975.1. Lineage (GTDB taxonomy): Bacteria > Gemmatimonadota > Gemmatimonadetes > Gemmatimonadales > GWC2-71-9 > JAGGAG01. Next base: position 2,961 of record JBAIWX010000306.1, on the reverse strand, counting down.
GCCGCCTCGAGCCGCAGCATGGCGTTGGCCCATTCGAGGTGGTCGGGGGTGATCACCTCGTCGCGGACGCGGCTCACGCTCTCCAGCACGTCGATGGCCGGGAAGTGCTTCTGGGCGGCGAGCTTCCGCGACAGCACGATGTGCCCGTCGAGGATGGACCGCGCCGAGTCGGCGACGGGCTCGTTGAAGTCGTCCCCCTCGACGAGCACGGTGTAGAGCCCGGTGATGCTCCCCCGCTCGCCGGTGCCGGCGCGCTCGAGGAGCCGCGGGAGGCTCGCGAACACGGAGGGCGGGTAGCCCTTGGTCGTCGGCGGCTCCCCCGCGGCGAGGCCGGTCTCGCGCCAGGCCATGCAGACGCGGGTCACGGAGTCCACCATGAGCAGCACGTCGCGGCCGGTGTCGCGGAAGTACTCGGCGATCGCGGTGGCGACGAGGGCGCCGGTGGCGCGCACGACGGCCGACTGGTCGCTCGTCGCGACGATGACCACGCTGCGCCGGAGCCCCTCGGGCCCGAGGTCGCGCTCGATGAACTCGCGCACCTCGCGGCCGCGCTCGCCGAGGAGGGCGATCACGTTCACGTCGGCGGTGGTGCGCCGGGCGATCATCCCCAGCAGCACGCTCTTGCCGACGCCGCTCCCGGCCATGATCCCGACGCGCTGGCCGCGGCCGATGGTGACCAGGCCGTCGATCGCCCGCACCCCGGTGCCGAGCGGCGCCCGGATCCGCTCCCGGGTGAGCGGGTTCGGCGGGTCGGCGTTGAGCGGGTAGAGCTGGTGCCGGCCGATGGGCCCGAGGCCGTCCATCGGCTTCCCGAGCCCATCGAGCACCCGGCCGACGAGCCCCTCGCCGACCGCCACGTCGAGCGCGCGGCCGAGCGGGCGCACGGTGGCGCCGGGGCAGATGCCGTCGAGGTCGCGGAGCGGGACGAGGAGGATGCCGCGGTCGTGGAAGCCCACCACCTGCGCGGTGACGCGGCGGCCGCTGTCGTGCTCGATGCGGCAGAGCTCGCCGAGGGACACGTCGAGCGCGGACGCCTCGACGATCTGCCCGACGACGCGCGTCACGCGGCCGTGGACCTGGAAGCGCGGGACGCCGGCGAGGCGGGCCAACGCATCGGCGACGATGGGGGCGTGGAGCGCCTCAGCCATGGCGGAGCCGCTCGTAGAGGGCGAGGAGCATCGGGTCCACCCGGCCGTCCACCACGCGCTGCGGGGACTCGATCACGTAGCCGCCCCGGTCCACCGCGGCGTCCGCCACCCACTGGACGTCCACGCGCCGGCCCGCGGCGGTGAGGACGTCGAGCTGGCCCTGCAGCGCGGCGAGGTCGGCGGGATGGAGGCGCACCTCGAGGGCGCCGTCGAGCGGCAGGACGTCCAGCGCCCGGCGGACGAGCTCGCGCACGACGGCGGGGTCGAGCGCCACCTCGCGCTCCACCACCTGCCGCGCCACGGCGACGGCGAGGGCGTAGAGGTTCTCCTCCATCTCGCCGGCCAGGGCGGCGCGCATCGCCTGCAGCGACTGGGCGGCCCCGGCGAGCGCCTGCAGCGCCTCGCCCACCGCCGCCACCGCCTCCTCGCGCCCGGCCTCGCGCCCCGCCGCGAACCCCTCGCGATAGGCGTCCTCCGCGGGCGAGGGCCCCTCGGGCACCTCGGGCGCGCCGGGGCCGCGCAGGTCGGGGACGAGCCAGGCGGCGACGGCGCTAGACGATGACGTCATCGTCCCCGCCCCGGCCGGAGATCACGATCTCGCCGGCCTCCTCGAGCTGGCGCACCACCTGGATGATGCGCCCGTGCGCCGCCTCGACGTCCTTCACCTTCACCGCGCCGAGGAACTCCATCTCCTCCTGCAGGGCGCCGGCGGCGCGCTCGGACATGTTCTTGAGGATGTGCTGCTTGAGCTCCTCGCTGGCGACCTTGAGGGCCAGCGCGAGCTCCTTGCCGTCCACGTCGCGGAGCACCCGCTGCATGGCGCGCGGCTCGAGGAGCTTGAGGTCCTCGAAGACGAACATCAGGCCCTTGATCTCGTCGGCGAGCTGCGGGTCGCGCTGCTGGAGCGACTCCATCAGCCCCTTCTCCACCGACGCACTCGTCAGGTTGAGCACGTCCGCCACCGCCGACGGGCCGCCCGAGAGCGTCATCTCCTGGTTCAGGTCGAGGTCCACCTTGCCGCTGATCCCGGTCTCGATGAGCTCGAGCATCTCGGGGCTCACCTTCTCCATCCGGGCCACGCGGAAGAGGACCTCGCCGGCGAGCTGGGGCTCCATCGCCTCGACCACGGCGGCGGCCTGCTTCACGTCGAGGTGGGCGAGGATGAGCGCGACGGTCTGCGGGTGCTCGCCGCGGAGCACGCTCAGCAGCACGTCGGGGCCGGCCTTCTTCAGGCGCTTGAGGCCGGACTCGGTGATCTGCTCCTTGATCCGGTCGAGGATGGCCTTCGCGCGCTGGGGGCCGACCGCCTGCTCGAGGATGGCGCGCGCGTAGTCCACGCCGCCCTGCGCGATGGACTCCACCGCCCGGGCCACCTCGCGGTACTCCAGCAGCACGCCGTCCACCACGTCCGCCTGCACCGCGGGCAGCGTGGCGATCTCGCGCGTCACCGCCTCGACCAGCTCCGGGGAGAGGTGCTGGAAGACCTTCGCCGCCTGGTCCGTGCCGAGCGCCATGCAGAGGACCGCCGCTTTCTGGGGGCCCCGCATGCCGTCCCGCACCGCCGTCCCGCCGCGCGACATCGGCTAGGACTCCGCCATCCAGGCGCGGATGACCTGCGCCGCCGTGGTGGGCTGGCTCGCGGACTCGGCCTGCACCTTCTGCCGCAGCAGGTTCGAGACGCTCGGCGGCATCTCCGGGAGCGCCGGGAGCTCGGGCGCCGGGGGCATCGCGGCGGGCGCGCCGGCCGCGGCGAGCGCCGCGCCCGCCGCCGTGGCAGCGCGCGCCGGCGCCGGCTTGAGGAGGCGGAGGCCCA
>JBAIWX010000305.1:0-10283 GCA_037916975.1 Gemmatimonadales bacterium | reverse complement strand
CGGGATGAGGTACGCCCGCGCGTCGGTGACGGCGATGCCGAGCAGCACCGTGCCGAACACCGCGCCCCGGAGCGCCTCGAGCGAGGGACCGAGGCGCCACGCCTCGTAGGCCCAGAGGGCGGCGACGGCGAGCTCGATCAGCGGGTACATCGGCGGGATCGGGTTCCGGCAGTCGCGGCAGCGGCCGCCGAGCCAGAGCCAGCCGAGCACCGGGACGTTGTCGTACCAGCGGATGCCGGCCCCGCACTTGGGACAGCGCGACGGCGGCCGCACCACCGACTGCTTGGGCTCCGCCCCCCAGCGCACGATGCAGACGTTGAGGAAGCTGCCGAGCACCGCGCCGATGAGCCCGGCGACGGTGACGACGAACGGGACCGGCACGTCCCCGAGTTCAGCCGGCACGGAGCACCTCGTGGAGCAGGATGGCGGCCGCGACGGCCACGTTGAGCGACTCGCACCCGGGGGCGAGCGGGATGCCGACGGCGCGGTGCGCCCGCGCCGCGAGCGCGGGACCCACGCCGGCACCCTCGTTCCCGACGACGAGCGCGACGGGAGGCCGCGGCTCGCCCGTGCGCGCCAGGGGCTTCCCGTCGGCGGCGGCGACCCAGAGCTCGGCGCGCTGCGCCGCGAGCCAGCCGAGGAGCGCCTCGGGCGTGGTGGCGACGCAGGGGAAGCGGAAGAGCGCCCCCATGCTGCCGCGCACCACCTTGGGGTTGGTGAGGTCGGCGGTGCCGGGGAGCGCCACGACGCCCGCCGCGCCGAGTCCCTGCGCGGTGCGGAGCATGGTGCCGACGTTGCCCGGGTCCTGGACGGCGTCGAGCACGAGGAGCGCGGCGCCGGGCGCGAGGCAGATCCCGTCCAGCGACCAGGGGCGCGGGGTCACGACGGCGACCACGCCCTGCGGGTGCTCGGTGGCGGCGAGGTCGGCGAGTTCCTGGTCGGCGACCGCCTCGACGCGCACGCCGGCCCGCTCGAGCGCCGCTCGAAGGGCGCGGCCGCGCGGTGTAGCTTCCAGCGCGGGCGCCACGACGGCGCCCTCGACCGCGACGCCCGAGGCGAGCGCTTCCTCGACCAGGCGCACCCCCTCGGCGAGCGCGAGCCCGCGCCGTTCGCGGCCGCGGCGGCGGTGCAGGTCCCGGATCAGCGTCGGCAGCGCGGTCGCCATGCGGGCATCATCCACGGGTCGAAGGGGTCCACGCGCGCCATGCGGATCGCGCTCACCATCGCCGGCTCGGACTCGGGCGGCGGCGCCGGCATCCAGGCCGACCTCAAGACGTTCCACCAGTTCGGGGCCTTCGGCACGAGCGCGGTCACCGCGCTCACGGCGCAGAACACCCTCGGGGTCACCGGCGTGCACGTGGTGCCGCCCGGCTTCCTGCGCGCGCAGCTCGACGCGCTCGCCGCCGATCTCCCGCCCGCGGCGCTCAAGACGGGGATGCTCGCCGACGCGGCACTCGTCGCGGCGGCGGCGGAGGCGATCGCGGCGCACCGCTGGGGCCCCGTCGTCGTGGACCCGGTGATGGTCGCGACCTCCGGCGACCGCCTCCTCGCGCCCGAGGCCGAGACGACGCTGCTCGAGCGCCTCGTCCCGCTCGCCGCGGTCGTGACGCCGAACCTCGACGAGGCGGCGCTGCTGGTCGGCTACCCCGTGCGGGACGTGGCGGCGATGGAGCGCGCCGGGCGCGACCTCCTCGCGGCGGGCGCCGGGGCCGCGCTCGTGAAGGGCGGGCACCTCGACGCCGACACGCTCACCGACGTCCTCGTCACGCGGGCGGGGACGCGCCGCTTCACGCACGCGCGCCTCGCCACCGCCTCCACGCACGGCACCGGCTGCACCCTCTCCGCCGCCCTCGCCGCGGGCCTCGCCCTCGGCCGGCCGCTCGAGCGCGCGGTGGAGGACGCGCTCGACTTCGTGCACCGCGCGATCGCGGCGGCGCCCGGGCTCGGGCGCGGCCACGGCCCGCTCAATCACTTCGTGGCGGCGCCGGGCTCGTAGGGCTCCATGTGGATGAGCGCCCCCTGCACCTCCGGCACGGCGGCGCGGATGGCGCTCTTCACGCAGCCGCTCACGACGTGCGCGTCGTGCAGCGACATCGCCGGGTCCGCCTGCACGTGCAGGTCCACGTAGTAGCTCGTGCCGACCTTCCGCACCTTGAGCTTCTCGGTGTGCCGCACCCCCGCCACCCCGCGGGCCGCCGCCTCGACCCGCCGGAGCAGCGCCTCCGCGGGGGCGCGGTCCATCAGCTCGGCCACGGCGGGGCGCAGGACGCCGACCCCGTTCCACGCGATCACGGCGCTCGCGAGGAGCGCCGCCCAGTCGTCGGCCGGCTCCCAGCCGGGGCCGCCGAGGAGCGCCGCGGAGATGCCGACGAAGGCGGCCGCGGAGGTGATGGCGTCGCTCCGGTGGTGCCAGGCGTCGGCCTTGACCGCGGTGCTGCCGGCCCGCTCGCCGGCGGCGACGACGCGCCGGAAGAAGAACTCCTTCACGAGCACGACGCCGACGAGCACCGCCAGCGTGAAGGGCGCGGGCGCGTGGTGCGGGAGGCGGATCTCGCGCACCGACTCGATCGCGATGGCGATCGCGGCACCGACGAGCATGAGCCCCACGATCGCGGCAGCGAGCGCCTCGGCCTTGCCGTAGCCGAAGGGGTAGTCCTCGTCGGCGCCGCGCGCGGCGATGCGGAGGCCGCTCCAGACGATCACCGAGCCGACGATGTCCGCGGTGGACTCGATCCCGTCGGCGATGAGCGCGTACGAGTTGCCGAGCACGCCGGCCACGACCTTCACGACGGCGAGGGCCACGTTGAGGAGCACGCCGAGCCCGACGAGCCGGCGTCCCTCCGTCGCGGGCCCCGCGCCGGCGGCGCTCACGCCCCCGCCAGGCCCTCCACGATCCCCGCCACGAGCGCCGCGAGGCGGTCGCGCACCTGCCGCGCCACCACCATCACCTCCTCGTGCGAGAGCGGCTCGTGGCCGATGCCGCTGGCGAGGTTGGTGATCGTCGAGATCGCGAGGCAGCGGAGCCCGAGCGCCCGCGCGGCGATCACCTCGGCCACGGTGCTCATCCCGACGGCGTCGGCGCCGAGCTTCTCGAGCATCCGGACCTCCGCGGGCGTCTCGTAGGTCGGCCCGAGGAGGCCGACGTACGTCCCCTCGTCGAGGGCCGTCCCCTGCCGGCGCGCCACGTCGCGCGCCAGGGCCCGGAGCCCCGCGTCGTACGGCGCCGACATGTCGGGGAAGCGCTCCTCCCCGGGCAGGACGGCACCGATGAGCGGGCTCCGGAAGGTGAGGTTGAGGTGGTCGGCGACGAGCATCAGCGTCCCGGGCCGGAAGGTGCGGCGGATGCCGCCCGCCGCGTTCGTCAGCAGCAGGGTGCCGATGCCGAGCCGGGCGGCGAGCCGCACCATGAGCACGCTCGTCGCCGCGTCGTGCCCCTCGTACATGTGGAAGCGCCCGCCCTGGACGAGCACCTCGCGCCCGCCGAGCCGGCCGGCCACGAGCTCGCCCTTGTGGCCCCAGACGGTGGGGACGGGGACGCCGGGGATCGCCGAGTAGGGGAGCCGGACGGCGTCCGCGAGCTCGTCGGCCAGGTCGCCGAGGCCGCTCCCGAGCACGAGGAGCGCGGCGGGGCGCCGCGGCCCGAGCCAGTCGCGGACGACCCCGGCGGCGCGCTCGAGCGCCTCGACCGCGGCGGGGGCGCTCACAGCAGGATCCCCGCGATCGCGGCGGCGAGGTAGTTGGCGAGCGTGCCGGCGAGCATGGCGCGGAAGCCCAGGCGCGCGAGGTCGCCCTTCCGCTCGGGGGCCAGCGCGCCGATCCCGCCGAGCTGGATGCCGACCGAGCCGATGTTGGCGAAGCCGGCGAGGGCGAAGCTCGCGATGGTGAACGAGCGCGGGTCGAGCTGCGCCTTCATCGGGCCGAGCTGCGAGTAGGCGATGAACTCGTTGAGCACCGCGCGGGTGCCGAGGAGGCTCCCGATGGCGCCGCTGTCCTGCCAGGGGACGCCGATGGCCCACGCGATCGGGCGGCAGGCCCAGCCGAACACCGTCTGCAGGTTCTCGGGGAACCACCAGACGTGGCCATGGACCCAGCCGAAGGCGCCGTTGAGGAGCGCCACGAGGGCGAGGAACGAGACCAGCATCGCGATCACGTTGAGCATCAGGATGAGCCCCTCGCCCGTGCCGCGCGCCGCCGCGTCCACCACGTTCACGTCCACCTTCGGGATGTCGAGCTTCGCGGTGCCGCTCGTCTCCGGGGTGCCGGTCTCCGGCTCGAAGAGCTTGGCCATCATGATCGTGCCGGGCGCGGTCATGATCACCGCGGTGAGCAGGTGCCGGGCCTCGATGCCGAAGGCGATGTACGCCGCCATGATGGAGCCGGAGATGTGGGCCATCCCCGAGGTCATCACGGTCATCAGCTCGGAGCGGGTCATCTTCGGGAGGAACGGGCGGATCGTGAGCGGCGCCTCCGTCTGCCCCATGAAGATGGACGCCGCCACGTTGAGGCTCTCCGCCCCGCTCGCGCCGAGGAGCCGGGTCATGACGCGGGCGAAGGCGCGCACCACGAGCTGCATGATGCCGAGGTAGTACAGGATCGCGAAGAGCGCCGAGACGAAGATGATCGCCGGCAGCACCTGGAATGCGAAGATCACGCCGAGGGAGGAGTTGTCCTTGCCGAGCTCGCCGAAGACGAACGACGTGCCGACGTAGGCGTAGTGGAGCACGCCGGTCACGAAGTCGCCGAGGGCCCGGAAGAGCTCCTGCCCGGCGGGGACCCGGAGCACGAAGACGGCGAAGGCGAGCTGGAGGCCGAGGCCCCACGCCACGACGGACCAGCGGATCGCCTTCCGGTTGCTGGAGAGGAGGACCCCGATCCCGACGATGAGGGCGATGCCGAGGAGGCCCGAGAAGCGCGCGAGGCCGCCCGTCACAGGCCCGCCAGCTCGTCGCGGACCTCGGCCAGCAGGCGCTGGCGGTCCGGCCAGGGGAGGAAGGCACCCTCGAAGGCGGTCAGGATCATGCGGTCGATCTCCGGGCGCGTGAAGCCGAGGTCGGTGTGGGCGGTCCAGTACTCGTCGGTGAGCGAGACGCCGCTCATGAGCCAGTTGTCGGTGCACAGCGTGACCGCGAGGCCGCGGTCGAAGTAGTCGCGCACCGGGTGCTCGGCGGCGCGGCGGACGGCGTGGGTCTGCACGTTGCTCGTGACGTTGACCTCGACGAGGATCCGCCGGTCGCGCACGAAGTCGCGGAGGGCCGGGTCCTCGTGGAGCCGCGTCCCGTGGCCGAGGCGGTTGGCGTGGCAGCGGCGGATGGCCATCGCGATGGACTCCGCCCCCGCCGCCTCCCCCGCGTGCACCGTGATGCCGAGGTTGCCGCGGAGCGCCAGGTCGAAGGCCTCCGCGTGCACCTCGGGCGGCCGCCCCGCCTCGCCGCCGGCCAGGTCGAACCCGACCACGCCGCGGTCGTGCCAGCGCACCGAGAGCCCGGCGAGCTCCGTCGAGACCGCCGGCGCATAGTGCCGGAGCGAGCAGTTGATGGCGCGCGTCACCACGCCGAAGTCCCGTTCCCCGCGCGCGAAGCCGCGCATCTCCGCCGCCATCACCTCGTCGAGCGTGAGCCCCTTCCGCGTGCTGAGGCGCGGGCAGTAGCGCACTTCCATGTAGCGCACGTGGTCGCGCGCCGCGTCCTCCACCATCTCGTACGCGATCCGCTCGATCGCCTCGGGCTCCTGCATCACCGCGAGCGTGATCTCGAAGCGGTGCAGGTACTCCTCCAGGTCGCGGACCTGGTCGGCGCGCATGAAGCGCCGGAGCGCCTCGGGGTCGGTGGTGGGCAGCGTCGCCCCCGCGCGTCGCGACAGTTCGACCAGGGTCTCGGGCCGGAGGGACCCGTCGAGGTGCACGTGCAGCTCCGCCTTGGGGAGCCGCGCCACGAGCTCACGGCTGAGCATCGCCCCCCTCCTTCCGGCGCGCGGAGACGACCACCCGGAGGATCGAGCCCGGCGCCACGAGCTCGTCGCCCTCGAGCCGGACGCCCCGGCCGTCGGTGAGGTACGCCTCGCCGGCGTCGAGCCGGGCGCCGAGCGCGGGATCGAAGGCGCGCGCCGCCTCCCGCGCGGTGGTGCCCGGGGCCACGCCGACCGGGCGCTCGTTCACGAAGATGCGAAAGTGCTCGGTCACGGGACGGTCCGCCAGCGGCCCGCCTCGGGCGGGCGCACGGGTTGGGGCTGGGCCTGGAGCCACGCCTCCACCGCCTCGAGGTCGGTGTAGGGGGTCTCGGCGCGCGGGAGGGGCGCGAGCATCGCGTAGCCGCTGCCCCCGCCCGCCAGGAAGTCGTTCATCGCCACGCGGTAGCGGGCCGCCGGGTCGAGGCGGCGGCCGTCGTCGAGGCGCACCTCGCGCAGCCGGGCGCCCGAGGGCGCCGCCGGGCTCCAGGTGACGCGGAGCCCGCTCACGTGGAGCCCCGCGTCGCCGGCCGTGGCGCTCGCGACCGCGCGCTCGAGCACCTGCCGCAGCTCGGCGCCGGTCAGCGTCAGCACGACGATGCGGTTCCCGAACGGCTGCAGCCGGTACAGGTCCTCGTAGGTCAGGTCGCCCGCCGCGAGCGAGGTGCCGCGGATGCCGCCGTTGTTCATGAGCCCGACGTCGGCCCGGCCGGCCCACCGATGGGCATCCGCGAGCAGGTCGCCCAGCGGCGACTCCGCGGTGTCCACCTTCGCGACGGGCGCGGCGAGCCGCGCCACGACCCGGCGCGCCAGGGCGTCGGTGCGCAGCCGCAGGGCCTCGACGCGGTTCGCGAGCGCCGTGTCGGGCGTGACCTCGTCGGCGTAGACGGTGGGCACGTCGAGCCGCACCGTCCAGCCCCCGCCCGGGGCGCGCACGAAGTCGGCGATCCCGAGGGCCGTGCCGCTCCAGCGGGCCTGGAGCACGGGGATGCCGTGCACCACCGTGGCGAGCTTCACGTGCGTGTGCCCCGCGACGACGAGCTGCACCTCCGCGGGGTCGAGCTCCCGGGCCAGGTCGAAGACCTCGCCGCGGCAGGGCCCCGCGGAATCGCAGAAGCCGCCCTCGTGCGCGAGCAGGATCGTGACGTCGGGCCGGAGCGCCCGCACCGAGTCGAGCACGTCCCGGATGTCGGCGGCGCGGGCGCCGAAGCGGAGTCCCGCCGTGTAGGCGCCCTTGATCATCGTCTTCGATCGGAGCGAGGCCCAGCCCACCACCGCCACCCGGAGCGGCCCGGCGCGGAGCAGCACGTGCGAGCGGAGCCACGCCGGCCGCGCACCGGTGGCGGAGTCGAAGACGTTCGCGGCGAGCCACGGGTAGGGCGCCTCGGCCATCCGCGCGCGCAGCGTGTCGGGGCCCCAGTCGAACTCGTGGTTGCCCAGGGCCGCCGCAGCGAGGCGCATCCGGCCGAGCGCCGCGATCGTGGCCCCGCCGAAGGTGAGGTTCGACTCGAGCGTCCCCTGCATCTCGTCGCCGGCGTCGAGGCGGAGCGTCGGGCAGGCGCAGCGGGCCTCGGCGCTGTCCATCGCCGCCGCGAGCGCCGCCACCCCGCCGACGAGCCGCCCCCGCGACCACGGGTACGCGCGGGGGAGGAGTGCCCCGTGGAGGTCGTTGATCGTCACGACCCGGAGCGCGACGCTGTCGGCGCGCGGCGCCGGCGGGCGCACCGGGGCGGCCCCCGCCACGAGGCCCTCGGCCCGACGGGCGAGCGAGTCCGGCACCAGCCGCCAGTTCCGCTCCGCGTAGCGGGCGGGGTCGAGCGTGCCCGCGCGCTCCACCGCCTCGAGGAGCACGTCGCGCACGCCCTCGCCGCGATCGTACACCACCGGCGCGCCCGCGAGCATCGTGAACGCGCCGCCCCCGGCCGCGCGGTAGCTGTTGAGCGCGAGGGTGAAGGTATCGGCGGGCGCCACCTCGCGGCCGTCCACGCGCAGGTCGCGGATGCGCTCGCCCGGCGGGCGCGCGAGGTCGATCGCGTAGTCGGCGCCGCTCACCACGTCGTAGTTGTACCCCGGGATCCCGGGATTCGCGGCGACCGTCCCGGCCGGGTCCACGAGGTACCAGCGCGCGCTCTGCTCGAGGTAGGCCCGGAGCTGCGCGCCGGTGACGCGGATGGCGCGGAGGGTGTTCTCGTACGGGTACACGGCGAGCACGTCGCGCCGGCGCACCGCGCCCTCGGGGAACCCCGCCTCGGGGCGGAACACCGCCGTGCTCGAGAGCCGCGCCCCGGTGCGCGCGCGCTGCACCGACTGGATGAACCCGACGAGCGGCACCGGCTCCACGCGGCCCCGGGCGCCGGGCATCGCCGCGAGGGCGTGGCCGATGGGCTCGGCGAGCCATGCGCGGGCGGCCTCGTGCGCCGGGCGGAGCCGCGCCTCGAGACGGGCGTCCGGCGGGACCGCCGCGAGCGGGACCAGGTCGCTCGCGACGCGCGCGAGGCGCCAGCGACGCGCGGTGCCGCGGACGAGCAGCAGGTGCGTGACGCTCACCTGCTGCGCGTACGGCCTCGGCTGCACGAAGTGCGTGGCGCCGATCACGGAGTCCCGCATCTCGCGGTGGGAGTGCCCCACGACCACGAGGTCCGGCGCCGCCGGCCCCGCGGCGAGCGCGGCGGCGACGTCCTCCGGGCCCACGCCGGTCGTGTCGTACGAGCTCGTCCCGTCCATCCCGCTGTGGACGAGCGCCACGACGACGTCGCTCGCGCCGCGGAGCGCGCGGAGCACGGCGGGCGCCGAACGGCCGATGGGCCGCACGCGTGCGCGCCCGGCGACCTTGTCCCGGCTCCAGACCATCACGCCCGGGGTCGTGAAGCCGGTGATCCCGACCCGCACCGCTCCCTTCCGCAGCACGACGCTCGGGCGGAACATCGGGCGCCCTGCCGGCAGCACCTCGATGTTGGCGCTCACGTACGGGAACGCCGCGCCGGCCAGGGCGCGGCGCATGAAGGGGAGGCCGAAGTCGAACTCGTGGTTGCCGGGCGTCGCGGCGTCGTACCGGATGCCGTCGAGCGCGTCCACCACCGGGTGCGGCGCGGGCTCGCGCGCCGCCGCCCATGCCGCGAAGGGACTTCCCTGGATGAGGTCCCCGGCATCCACGACGACCACCTGGCCCGGGTAGGCGCGGCGCAGGGAGTCCACCACCCGCGCGGCGCGAACGAGGCCCTCCGGCGCAGGACGGTCCGCCACGTCGTCCCAGGCCAGCACGTGGCCGTGCACGTCGGTGGTCGCCACGACCACGACCCGCGCGGTGTCGGGCCGGCCCGCGATCGCGAGGCCCGCCAACAGGATAGCCGTCAGCATGGGGGCGAAATATGCCCGGCCGCGCACCCGGCGCGAAGGGCGGCACGCCGCGGCCGGCGGTGTATCGTTCCTGTAACCGGTCTTGCGGCGGGTGGCGTGCGGCCGTATTCGTTGACGCGCATATGAACGTCCCCCCCGAGTCCACGGCCGGGCTGCTCCAGACCCTCGCGGAGCCGACGCGGCTCCGCATCCTCAATTGCCTGGCCGCGGCGCCGCTGTTCGTCTCGGACCTGCAGGAGCTGCTCGAGCTCCCGCAGCCGACGGTGTCGCGGCACCTGCAGGTGCTGCGGCGCGCCGACCTCGTGCGGGACACGCCCATCGCCCCCTTCGTGCTCTACCGCCTCAACCGTCATCACGGCGCCCACGGGCGCATGCTCGACGCGGTCCTCGCGGCGCTGGCCGAGGAGGCGCCCTCGCGTACGGAGCGGGCGCGGGCCCGGGAGCGGAGCCGCGCCGAGCTCGGGGCGCGGGTACCGGAGCAGGCGTGACGGGGTACGAACCGGCCGGGAGGACCGACACCATGACCCACCGCATCCTCGTCGTGGACGACGAGCCCGACATCACGGCGCTGGTGGCCTATCACCTCGCCAAGACGGGCTATCGCGTCTCGACCGCGGCGAACGGCACGGACGCGCTGCGCGCCGCGCGCGAGGAGCGCCCGGACATCGTGGTCCTGGACCTGATGCTCCCTGGCCTCTCGGGGTACGACGTCCTCGCCGAGCTCCGCCGGCGCGAGGAGACGCGGGACGTCGGCGTCATCCTCCTCACGGCGCGGCGGGAGGAGGCGGACCGCATCCGCGGGCTCTCCCTCGGCGCCGACGACTACCTGACGAAGCCGTTCTCCCCGCAGGAGCTCGCCCTGCGCGTGAGCGCGCTGCTGCGGCGCCTCGCGGCACCGGCGGTGGCCTCGGGCTCGACGCTCGCGGCCGGGCCGGTGGCGATCGATCGCGCCGCGCACCGCGTGACCCTCGACGGGCAGGAGC
>JBAIWX010000304.1:0-4286 GCA_037916975.1 Gemmatimonadales bacterium | reverse complement strand
CGATGTCGGCGGGCGACAGGCCGAGCTGGCGCACCGTGCGCGCGAGCGCCTGGAAGAGCGGCCGTGGGCTCCGGTCGAGGTAGATCGCCCCCGCGAAGACGATCCGGAATTGGGCGGGCCACGGCGCCTCGGGCACTGTCTCGGGATCCCAGCCGTTCATCGCGGCGATGACGCGGGCGCCCGGGTAGGCGCGCTGCATCCGTTCAGCCGCCTTTGGGGTGTTCATCACCACGAGCTGGGCGCGCGCAACGCAGCGCCGCTCCGCCGCTTCGGCGAGGCGGAACCAGAGCGGCGTGGCCATGTCCTCCTGCAGGCGCTGTTGGAGGCTCCACGGGTCACGCATGTCGATCACGAACGGGAGCCCGAGCGCCTTGGCGAGGCGTCGTCCCGCCTCGTGGACCAGGTGCGGCGGGCCGCAGCTCAGGACCACGTCGGGCCGGTGCGCGCGCGCGGCGCGGAGGCCGGCGCCGGCGGCGTCGAGGGCCCACCGCCGCTCCTTGGCATACGCCCGCCAGGCGCCCCAGGCCCGAAGGAGGGCGCGCCGCCCGCCAAGCGTCCAGCCGATCTCGTCCCGGGCGTAGGAGCCGTGCACGGCCTCCTGGGTCGGGGCACCCGCCGGTCGCGCCGTACCCGGCCGGTCGGGGCGCAGGCGGCGCCACGCACCCCAGACCGCGTTCTCCGCCCGGTCGAGCAGCGGCATGCGGTGCCGGACGGGGTGGATGCGCACCGAGCGCGGGACCTCCTCGAGCCGGCGCGGGTCCTGCCGCTCCACCTGCCCCGGGTCGAGCGCGATCACCTCCACGTCCCAGCCGCGCTCGTCGGCGATCGCGCTCATGCGCTGCCACCGCATCGCGCCCGCGGCCTCGCTGGGCGGGAAGTGATAGCTCACGAGCAGCAGGCGGCGACGCCGCGCCGGGCCCGGGGTCGTCACGGGCGCCAGGTCTCCACCAGGGCGACGAGGCAGCGGTCGATCCGGTCGAAGACGCGCTCGAAGACTTCGAGGGGATGTCCGTACGGATCGGGAATGTCGCGCGACTCCACGGGGAGCGGGTCGAAATCGCCGAGCAGCTCGATGCGCGAGGCCAGCACGCCGGCATCGCGCGCCGCCGCATCCGCCTGCTGGCGGGTCATGACGAGCACGAGCGAGGCGAGGCTGCCCAGGGGGGCATCGACCCGGCGGGAGCGATGGGCACCCAGGTCCAGACCGCGCTCCGCCGACAGGCGGCGTGCCATGTCGTTGGCGGGACGGCCGGGACCGAAGAAGCCGCCGGACTCGACTGTGATGCGCCCCAGCCCGCGCTCCTCGACCAGCTGCCGGAGCCGCGCCTCCGCGTACGGGCTCCGGCAGATGTTCCCATAGCAGAGCACGAGGACGCGCGACGGCAGGCCGGCCACCCGGCGTCGTGCGACCGCCTCCCGCCGGCGCCGCGGGTGCAGCAGGCGCTCGGGGGCCAGCCGGACCCAATGGTACAGAGCCCGGACACGCGCACGGAGCGGCTCCGCCCATCCTCGCGGGCGTGGGTCCGGCGCCGCATGGGGTGGCGAGGTATCGCGTTGGTCCGACGGTTCGGGCATCAGGAGGTGCGTCACTGCATCAACTGTTGCGCGATCGCATCGCCGATGGCAAGGGAAGCGGTGGCGGCGGGAGACGGAGCGTTGAGCACGTGCAGGCTGTGTTCCTGACGGACGAGGTGGAAGTCGTCCACCAGCCTGCCGTCCCGGCCCACCGCCTGGGCGCGCACCCCGGCCCCGCCGGGGGTGATGTCGTCGTCGGAGAGGGCGGGGAGGAGCGCCCGGAGCGATGCGAGAAAGCGGGGCCGGCTCAGGGAGCGGCGTGCCTCCATCATCCCCGTGCGCCAGTGCGTGCGGGCCATCCGCCAGAACCCGGGGAACGCCATCCAGTCGGCGATGTCCCGCGGCGAGACCGCGCCCCAAGAGTAGCCCTCGCGCTTGAGCGCCAGGACAGCGTTCGGGCCCGCCTCGACGACGTCGTCAATGCCGCGGGTGAAGTGGACGCCGAGGAAGGGGAGGGCGGGATCGGGGACGGGGTAGATGAGCCCGCGGACCAGGTGCGCACTGTCCGGGCGGAGCACGTAGTACTCGCCGCGGAACGGCACGATGCGCACGCCCGGGTCGGCGCCGGCCAGCCGGGCGATGCGATCGCTCTGGAGCCCCGCGCAGTTCACGAGGTACCGGCCGCGCGCGGTGCCGGCGGTCGTCTCCACTACCCAGTCGGGGCCGTCGCGGCGGATCGCGAGCACGCGCGCGCCGGTCCGCACCGCGGCCCCGTGCCGCGCGAGGCGCCGCGCCATCGCGCGCGCGACCTCGCCGTAGTTGACGATGCCGGTGTCCTCCACGCGGAGGCCGGCGATGCCGGCGACGTGCGGCTCGTACTCGCGGAGCGCCCCGGCATCGAGCCGGCGGAGGGTCACGCCGTTCGCGCGGCCCCGCTCCTCGAGCGTCGCGAGGCGGGGAAGCTCCTCCTCGCGCACCGCGACGACGACCTTGCCGCAGCGGCGGTGCGGGACGCCCTCCTCCTCGCAGAACCGGTACATCGCCGCGAGCCCCTCGCGGCAGAGGCGCGCCTTGAGCGAGCCGGGCTTGTAGTAGAGCCCCGAATGAATGACGCCGCTGTTGTGCCCGGTCTGGTGGCTCGCGACCTCCGGCTCCGCCTCGAGCACGGTGACGGATTGCCCGTGGCGCTCGACGAGGGCGAGCGCGGTGGCGAGGCCGACGATACCACCGCCGACGACGAGTGTTCCGCGCTCGTGCGGGCCGGGACTGGCGGGAGGGTTGTTCATCTTGGACCGAGGGATCGGGAACGTGGGCTGCGCCTGCACCTTGTCGCTGCCGGGCGAGCGCAGGTTCGATGCCATCGCCCGTGGACGCGGCATGCCGCCCCCGAGGGCCGGCGTACGGGGTGCCCGCACCCTGCCGGGGCCGACCGGGCCGCTTCCGGGCACGACGGCGCCCGGCCGGCCGCAATATGGGGTGCCCGACGCATCGGCGCCGCCCGGCGGCCGGCTATCTTGCAGCCATGACCTCACCCGACGCGCCGGCCCTCTCGCGCCGAGCCCGCCTGACGCTCTGGCTGCTGCTGTCGCTCGTCGTCGCCGTTGGTTCCGAACTCGCGCTGCGGCTCCTCGCCCCGCCGCCCGGCTTCTTCCCGATCAACCAGCGGGAAGACTCGCTCTACATCCCCGACAGCGTCCGGCAGTACACCCTGCGGCCCGGGGCCCGGCACGTGTACGCGACGCCCGACCTGTCGGTGCTGCTGGCGGTGAACGGGGACGGACTGCGGGGACCGTCGCTCGCCGACGCGCGGGCCGCCGGGTTCCGCGTGCTGGACGTGGGCGATTCGTTCACCTTCGGGCTCGCCATCGCGGAGGCGGACAGCTGGAGTGCCCGGCTGGCGGAGCGACTGCGTGCCGCCCGGCCCGGCACGAGCGTGTCGGTGGTGAACGCCGGGATTCCGGGCTACAGCCCGCGGCAGGTCCGGCAGCGGCTCGAGTACCTGCTCCCGCTCGTGCGCCCGGACGTCGTGGTCGTCGGGCTGACGGTCGAGACCTTCAACCGGATGCAGAATCCCATCGTGCTCTACGGCGGCACCCTCGTGCGGCGCAGCGTGGTGCCCCACCTCACGATCACGGACCGCGGCCTGCTCTTCTCGCCGTTCGAGAGCCCGGGTTGGAGGTCCGCGGACTACTGGCTGAACCGGCACTTCCTGCTCGCGGCGCACCTGCTGACCCACGCGGGACGCGTCGCCGCCAGGCTCGGCCTGGCGAGCGGCGGGCCGGCGACGCCGGTCTGGCCCGTGGACAGCGCCGCCGCGGCCGCCGAGATGCAGCCGACGTTCGACGAGCTCGCCAGGATCCGGGAGGTGACGGCGGCCGCCCGCGTGCCGCTCATCGTGCTGCTGATCAACGCGCAGCGCGACGACGGGCGGTTCGACACCGAGTACATGCCGCAGCACCTGTACAACCGGATGCTCGTCGCCGAGTGCCGCCGGCAGGGGATCCGCGTGATCGACCTGCTACCCGAACTCGAGCGCCAGGCAGCCGGGAGGCCGGTCTTCCGCACCGAGCACGACCAGCACTGGACACCCGCGGCGCACCGGATCGCCGCCGACTCCATCGCGGCGACCCTCGCCACGCTCGGCGTCGCGGCCCATGGCGGCGACCCGTGACGCCCACCTCGTGACTCGGGCCCGACCGGGACGACCGCGACGGGCGGCGACAGCGGCCGATGGAACGGAGCGGCCAACTCGGGCTTGGGCATGCAACTTG
>JBAIWX010000303.1:0-15367 GCA_037916975.1 Gemmatimonadales bacterium | reverse complement strand
CGGCGCCCGCCCCGCGGCCGTTCAGCTCACCGTGACCTGATGGAGCATCCCGTGCGCGACGTGCGGCTTCCCGTCCTTCGCGTCGGGGAAGAAGCAGACGAGCGCGTACTCGCCCGGCGCCAGGTCGGCGAGGATGAGGTTGTGCCCGCCCGGCGCGATGCCGGTGGCGCCACCCGCCGGCATCGCCGGGGGCGGGCCCGCCATCGTCATCGCCCAGTCGGCGAAGTCCTTCGCCGTCTTCCCCGGCGCGAGCCGCACCAGCACGACCTCGTGCGGCTGCGACGCGGCGTTCTCCACGCGGATCACGTGGTGGCCCGCCGTGAGCGGCCGCGAGAAGGTGAAGCCGTAGTCGGCGAGGCGCATCGTGTCGGCCGTGGCCGGCTCGGCCGACGTGCCCGGCGTCCCCGCCACGGTGAGCGGCCGCG
Source organism: Gemmatimonadales bacterium (assembly GCA_037916975.1). Classification (GTDB taxonomy): domain Bacteria; phylum Gemmatimonadota; class Gemmatimonadetes; order Gemmatimonadales; family GWC2-71-9; genus JAGGAG01. Next base: position 14,942 of record JBAIWX010000303.1, on the reverse strand, counting down.
CCATCCCCTTCGCGACGTGCGGGACCATGTCGCTCCCCGGGATCACGCAGATCACCGCGTAGTTCCCCGCCTCGAGCGTGAGCTGCGCGGACATGCTGTCGTTCGGCGCCGCGGCGTTCGGGCCGCCCACCAGCACCGCCCACGCGGGGAGCGGGCCCTCGTGCTGCGTCGCCGCGCCCAGGTCGGCCAGCGTCTTCCCCTGCTCGAGCCGGACGAGCTGCACGTGGTGCAGCGACGGGCCATGGTTCACGAGGCGCACCGTCGTGAACCCGGGCGCCACGGTGTCCGGCCCGGTGAAGGCGAAGTCCGTCGCGACGAGGCGGAGCAGGGGCGCCTCGGCGCTCGCGGCGGGAGCGGCCGGCGCCCCGGGGGCCTGCGCGGCCTCCTTCGGGCCGCAGGCGGCGGCGAACGCGGCGGCAGCGAGTGCGAGGATGCGGGGATGGCGCGGAGCGGGCATGCGGCACCTCAGGGGGTGAAGGGTCGCTCAGGGTGCGCGCCAAGGTGGGGGCGCGCGCCGGGACCGTCAAGGCACAGGATGTCCCCGCCCGGCGCGGCAGCGCGACGGACTGTCCCGCGGCCCGCGCCCGGCGCCGTTCAGCGCACCGGCCCGGGCGTCCGCCGTCCCGCGATCGCCGACTTCGCCCGTTGCAGTTGCGCCGAGAGCGCGGGGCCGCGCCGCACCGCGACGCCGACGGCGAGCGTGTCGAGCAGGGTGAGGTGCACGAGGCGGGAGGTCATGGGGGCGTAGGTGTCGAGGTCCTCCGCCACGTCGGCGTGGAGCGCGACGTCGGCGGCACGCGCGAGCGGGGAGTCGCTCGCGGTGAGCGCGATGACCGTGGCACCACCCTCCTTCGCCACCGCCACCGCCTGGAGGAGGTCGATGTTGCGCCCCGATCCCGAGATCACGACGAGCACGTCCCCCGCCCGGAGGAGCGAGGCGGCCATGAGGTAGACGTGCGGGTCGGCATACGCGACCACCGGCGCGCCGAGCCGGAAGAACTTGTGCTGGCCGTCCTGCGCGACGATGCCGGAGTTCCCCGAGCCGTAGAACTCGATGCGCCGCGCCTCGGCGAGGAGGTCGATGGCGCGCTGGAGCGGGACCGGCTGCAGGTGGTTCCGCGCGCGGAGGAGTGCCGCGACGGCGCGGTCGAAGATCGTCGCGCCGATCGCCGCGCCGGAGTCGGTCGGCGCCACCTCGGCGTGGACGTACGGCACGCCGTGCGCGAGGCTCTGGGCCAGGCGCAGCTTGAACTCGCGGTAGCCGGAGAACCCGACGGCGCGGCAGAAGCGCGCCACCGTGGGCTGGCTCACCCCGGCACGCTCGGCGATCTCGGGGAACGAGAGCGAGAGCACCTGGTTCGCGTGGCGGAGGACGTAGCGCGCGACCGCCCGCTCCGAGGGACGGAGCGTATCGGTGACCCCCGCGATCCGCTCGAGGAGCGGCACCGCGCGGCCCGCCGCCGGCACCGCACCCTTCGCGAGCGCCGCCTCGACCGGCGCGCTCCCCCGTCGGCGTGTCCGCCGCTCAGGCATGCCAGTGCACCGCGACCGGGACGCGCGGCTGGCCGAGCACCGCCGCCACGGGGAGCTCGAGCGGGCTCGCGCCGGCCATCGCGCGCTGCAGCACCATCCGCTTCGGCTCCCCCGAGACGTAGAGCGCGATGCGCTCCGCCGCGAGGAGCGCCGCGAGGTTGAGCGAGAGCCGCGCGGTGGGGGCCACCGGCGCCGTCATCCCCACCACGGCGGGTGCCGCGGCGGGGTCGAGCGCGGCGGCGAGCCCGGGCACCCCGGGGAAGAGCGAGGCGACGTGGCCGTCCTCCCCCATGCCGAGGAGGACCGCGGCGAAGGGCAGGGGGAGCCGCGCGAGCTCGGCGCTCCGCGCGCGCGCCGCCTCCGCGAGCGGGATGCCCGGTTCGGCGAGCGGGTGGAAGGTCGCGGCCGCGGCGCGCCCGGCGAGGAGCGTGCGCCGGAGGAGCCCCGCGTTGCTGGCGGGGTCGTCGGCGGGGACGTTCCGCTCGTCGGTGAGGGTGACGTGCACGCGCTCCCAGGGGAGCTCCGCCAGCCCGAGCCGAGTCAGGAGCGCCGCCGGGCTCCGCCCGCCGGGGACGGCGAGCGCCACCTCGGCCCGGCGCGCGAGCGCCGCCCGGAGCGCCGCCTCGAGCTCGCCGGCGAGCGCCGCGACGGCGGCATCGGGGGAGGGCCAGTGGTGGAGGGTGGCGGTCACGGGGCTCGGCACTCGCGGGCGAGGGGGGCGGGCCGGGCGGCGTGCCCGGGCCCAGGGTGTGTAGTTTATCACCATACCCGGGGCCCGCAACCGGCCTCACCCGGGGAATCGGGGGTGCCCGGCTTGCGCCGGACCTGTTGAAAATCTACACTAGGGGGTCGCCCCCGACCCCTGGGGGCCCGCGCAAAGGACCCCCAGTGAGCCTCCATCCCGTCGTCCGCGAGGTCACCGGCCGCATCGCGGCCCGGAGCGCCGAGTCCCGGCGCCGCTACCTCGACCACGTCGCCGCCGCGGCGCGCACCACGCCCACGCGCGAGCGCATCTCCTGCACCAACCTGGCGCACGGCATGGCCGCGGCCCCCGCGGACGCGCGCCGGCTCCTCCGCCAGCTCGCCGCGCCGAACCTCGCCATCGTCTCGGCGTACAACGACATGCTCTCCGCGCACCAGCCGTTCGTGCGCTTCCCCGACCTCCTCAAGCAGGCCGCCCTCGAGGCCGGCGCCACCGCGCAGTTCGCGGGTGGCGTCCCCGCGATGTGCGACGGGATCACGCAGGGGCAGGCGGGGATGGAGCTCTCGCTCTTCTCGCGCGACGTGATCGCGATGGCCACCGCCGTCGCCCTGTCGCACCAGATGTTCGACGCCGTGCTCTGCCTCGGCGTCTGCGACAAGATCGTCCCCGGCCTCCTCATCGGCGCGCTCCACTTCGGCCACCTCCCCGCGGTGTTCGTCCCCGCGGGCCCGATGACCACGGGCCTCTCCAACGACGAGAAGGCGCGCATCCGCCAGGAGCACGCCGCCGGCCGCCTCGACCGCGAGCAGCTCCTCGAGGCCGAGCTCAAGGCGTACCACGGCCCCGGCACCTGCACCTTCTACGGGACGGCGAACAGCAACCAGTTCCTGATGGAGATCATGGGGCTGCACCTCCCGGGCGCCGCCTTCGTCACGCCGAACACCCCGCTCCGCGACGCGCTCACGCGGGCGGCGGCGGCGCGCGCGGCGCAGATCACGGCGCAGGGGCAGGCGTACACGCCCATCGCGCGCGTGGTGGACGAGCGCACGATGGTGAATGCCCTCGTCGGCCTCCTCGCCACCGGCGGCTCCACCAACCACACCATCCACCTCATCGCCATCGCGCGCGCCGCGGGGCTCGTGGTGGACTGGGACGACTTCGACCGGCTCTCGTCGGTGGTGCCGCTCCTCGCGCGCATCTACCCGAACGGCAGCGCCGACGTGAACCACTTCCACGCCGCGGGCGGCACCGGGTTCCTGATCCGCGAGCTCATCGGCGCGGGGCTGGTGCACGAGGACGTGGAGACGGTCGTGGGCCGGGGCCTCCGCCGCTACACCCAGGAGCCGTGGCTCGACGGCGAGACCCTGCGCTGGCGCGACGTGCCGGCGGAGAGCCTCGACACGGACGTGCTCCGCGGCGTCGCGGCCCCGTTCAGCGCCGACGGCGGCCTCCGGCTCCTGCAGGGGAACCTGGGCCGCAGCGTCATCAAGGTCTCCGCGGTCAAGGCGCAGCACCGCGTCGTCGAGGCGCCGGCGGTCGTCTTCGACGACCAGGACGACCTCATCGCCGCGCACAAGCGGGGCGAGCTCAACCGCGACCTCGTCGCCGTGGTGCGCTTCCAGGGGCCGAAGGCGAACGGGATGCCCGAGCTCCACAAGCTGACGCCGACGCTGGGCCTCCTGCAGGACGCCGGCTACAAGGTGGCGCTCGTCACCGACGGGCGGATGTCGGGGGCGTCGGGGAAGGTCCCGGCGGCGATCCACCTCTCCCCCGAGTGCCTGGACGGCGGGCCCATCGGGAAGATCCGCGACGGCGACCTGATCCGCGTGGACGCGAACGCCGGCACGCTGGAGGCGCTCGTCCCCGCGGCGGAGTGGGCGCGGCGCGAGGTGGCGACGCGGGACCTTTCGCACAACACCTGGGGCATCGGCCGCGAGCTCTTCGCCTCGGCGCGGCTCCTCGCGAGCACCGCCGAGACGGGCGCCGTCAGCTTCGCCGGGACCCCCGCGGCGGAGCCGGTCACGGCGGGCGCCGGCGCGTGACGATCGACGCCATCCTCGCGCGGTGCCGGGTCATGCCCGTCATCGTGCTCGAGGAGCTCGCGCACGCCGTCCCGCTCGCGCGCGCCCTCGTCGCGGGCGGGCTCCCGGTGCTCGAGGTGACGCTCCGCACCCCGGTGGCGCTCGATGGCCTCCGCGCCATCCGGCGCGAGGTGCCCGGCGCCGTCGTCGGCGCGGGGACCATCACCTCGCCCGCGGACCTCGACGCGGCGATGGACGCCGGTGCATCGTTCGGCGTGAGTCCCGGCGCCACGCCGGCGCTCCTCGCGCACGCGCGGACGCGCGGGCTCCCCTTCCTCCCCGGCGTCATGACGCCGTCGGAGGTCGTCCAGGCGCTCGCCCACGGCTTCAGCGCGCTCAAGTTCTTCCCCGCCGAGGCGGCGGGAGGGATCCGGATGCTCAAGTCGCTCGCGGGGCCGTTCCCGGCGGTCCGCTTCTGTCCCACCGGCGGCATCGACGCCGCCAACGCCGCGGCCTACCTGGCGCTCCCGAACGTCGCGTGCGTCGGCGGGTCGTGGGTGGCGCCGGCGGCCCTCGTGCGGGCGGGCGACTGGGCCGGGATCACCGCCCTCGCGCGGGGAGCGGCGGCGTGAACGCGGCGGCCGCGCTCGCCGACCCGCGCACCGCGCCCTTCGGCGCGCTCGTGCTCTTCGGGGCCACGGGCGACCTCGCCTGCCGCATGCTCTGGCCCTCGCTCTACGCCCTCCACGTGGAGGGGATCCTCCCCGCGGAGATGCGCCTCCTCGGCGCCGCCACCTCGCAGCTCGAGACCGACGCCTTCCGCGCGCGCGTGCGGGAGGCGATCGAGCAGTCGGCCAACCGCGAGCTGCTCGACGAGGCGCACTTCGCGAGCTTCGCGGAGCGGGTGGGCTACGTGAGCGTCAACGCGGAGTCGCCGGAGGGGATCCGCCCCGTCCGCGACGCGGTGGCGGGGCTCGAGGGGGGGCTCGTCTTCTACCTCTCCACGGCCCCCCGGCTCTACGCCCCGATCTGCGAGGGGCTCCGGCAGCTCGGCGTCGTGGACGCGCGGAGCCGGATCATCGTCGAGAAGCCGATCGGCACCGACGCCGCGAGCGCCGAGGCGACCAACGCCGCCATCGGCGCCACCTTTCACGAGGACCAGGTCCTCCGGATCGACCACTACCTGGGCAAGGAGGCGGTGCAGAACCTCATCGCGCTCCGGTTCGGGAACTCGATCTTCGAACCGCTCTGGAACGCGAACGCCATCGAGCACGTGCAGATCACGGTCGCGGAGACGGTGGGGGTCGAGGGGCGGTGGCGCTACTACGACGGCGTCGGCGCGCTCCGCGACATGGTGCAGAGCCACCTCCTCCAGCTCCTCTGCCTCGTGGCGATGGAGCCCCCCGCCGAGTTCGCGCCGTCGGCGGTGCGGAACGAGAAGGTGAAGGTCCTCTGGTCGCTCCGGCCGATCACCGCGCACACCGTCCTCACGCACACGGTGCGCGGGCAGTACGGCGCCGGCGTCTCGGGCGACCGCCCGGTGAAGGGCTACCTCGAGGAGCCGGGCGCGGTCGCGGGGAGCGATACCGAGACCTTCGTGGCGCTCCGCGCGGAGATCGACAACTGGCGCTGGGCCGGCGTGCCGTTCTACCTCCGCACCGGCAAGCGGATGCAGCGGCGCCTCAGCGAGATCGTGATCCAGTTCAAGCCGGCGCCCTACAACATCTTCGCGGGCGTGGGCGCCACGCTCGGGTCCAACCGCCTCCACATCAAGCTCCAGCCGGAGGAGGCGATCACCCTCACCCTCATGCACAAGCGCCCGGGCGACAGCGAGTTCCGCCTGAGCCAGGTGGGGCTCAACCTCTCCGTCGGCGACGCCTTCGCCGGCGGGCGCCGCCGCATCGCCTACGAGCGGATGCTCCTCGACGTGCTGCGCGGGAACTCCGCCCTCTTCGTGCGCCGCGACGAGGTGGAGGCGGCGTGGAAGTGGATCGACGGCATCGTCGCCGCGTGGCAGGCGCGGAACGTGACCGTGAAGCCCTACGCCGCCGGCACCTGGGGCCCCTCCTCCGCCATCGCCCTCACCGAGCGGCACGGCCACTCCTGGCACGAATAGGGCCGGCGGGCCGCGCTTCAGCGCGGGGCCGTGCCGACCGATAATGAAGGAATCCACATGCCGACCCTGCCGGGGGGGCCGTCCCGCCCCGGGCGGGCGTGCCCGGCTGCCCGGCATGGCCCCCGGCGGGAGTCGGGGGTACCATTGGGCAACCCCTGTGACATCCCGAACCGGAGCGTGCGCGGTGACGGACTCCCGGAACGCGCCTCTCCCGCCCCAGCCCGACCCGGCGGCGATTCCCGTCAAGCAGTCCCTCTGCGGGATGCCGTTCGGCTTCGCGCTGCACGACGCCTCCTTCCGCTACGTGTACATCAACGAGGCCCTCGCGCGGATCAACGGGCGGTCGGTGGAGGCCCACGCGGGGCGCCACGCGAGCGAGATCCTGCCGCCGCCGATCGCCGAGGCGGTGCTCGTCCGCATGGCCCAGGCGCGCCAGACCCGCCAGCCGGTCCTGGGCGCCGACATCCGCGGGGTCGTGAACCCGGAGCGGGGCGAGCGCACCTTCGAGACGATGTACTACCCGGTGTGGGGCGCGGGGGCCGATCCCGCCGGCGAGCCGACCAACGTCGCCGCGGTCGTGCGCGACGTGACCGACGAGCGGGCGATGCGGGAACGGCTCGACCTGCTCTGGAGCATGATCCAGGGGGGCACCGACGCCCTGTACGTGCTCCGGCCCGACCAGGGCTACCGCTTCGCCTTCGTGAACCGCGCCACCGAGCGGCACTACGGGCGCTCCGCCCGCGAGCTCTACGAGCTCACGGTGCCCGACCTCGACCCGGCCACGAGCGTGGCGCAGCTCGACGCGATCTGGGCGCGGATGCAGGTGGAGGGACCGGTCGAGCTCGAGACGGTGCACCGCACGCCGGCCGGCGACATCCCCGTCTGGATCACCGCGGGCCCGGTCTGGCACGGCGGCGTCGGCTACATCGCGGGCTCCATCCGGAGCCTCGTGGCGGAGCGGCGCGCGGAGCAGGAGAAGGCCCAGCTCCGCGCGCAGCTCGAGCATGCGCAGCGGCTCGAGGCGGTGGGGCTCCTCGCCGGCGGGGTCGCGCACGACTTCAACAACCTGCTGGCGGTCGTCCTCGCGAACGTGGAGCTGCTCGCCGAGGAGGTCCGCGAGCCGGGGGCGCGGCAGGCGCTCGACGCGATCCGCGGCGTCACTCGCCGGGCCTCCGACCTCACGCGCCAGCTCCTCACCTTCAGCCGGCGCGAGGCGGGACCGCGGAGCCCGGAGTCGCTCAACGCCGTGGTGACCGACTCGCTCCGGCTCGTGCGCGGCGCCTTCGGCGAGGCGATCGAGGTCCGGACCGAGCTCGCGCCCGACCTCCCGCCGGTGGTGGCCCGGCCCGCTGAACTGGCGCAGGTGGTCATGAACCTGCTGGTGAACGCGCGGGATGCCATGCCGGTGGGTGGGTGCCTCACCCTCGGCACGCAGCTCCTCCCGGCCCGGCCGGGGGAGTGCGCCGAGGTCGAACTCGTCGTCGCCGACACGGGCATCGGCATGGACGACGCGACGCGGCGGCGCATCTTCGAGCCCTTCTTCACCACCAAGACGCCCGCCACCACGGGGACCGGCAGCGGCAGCGGCCTCGGTCTCTCCGTCGTGTACGGCATCGTGACCCAGCTCGGCGGGCGCATCGCGGTCGAGAGCGCGCCGGGTGCGGGCGCCACCTTCCGCGTCACCTTCCCGGCGTGCGAGCAGGCCGCGCCGCGCGCGGCGGCGCCCGATGCTTCGCCCCCGGCGCCGGGCGCGGGCCAGCTCCTCCTCGTGGTCGAGGACGAGCCGGAGCTCCGCCACGCCCTCGAGCGGATGCTCGGGCGCCTGGGTTACCGCACCGTCGCCGCCGCCGACGGCGTCGAGGCGCTCGGCCGGCTCAGGGAGGCGGCGGAGCCGGTGGCGGCGGCGATCACCGACCTCCGCATGCCGCGCATGCCGGGGGACGAGTTCGCCGCCTTCGCGCGGCAGCTCCGGCCGGAGCTCCCGGTGCTCTTCATCTCCGGCCAGGCCGAGGACTCGGCGGTGCGCGGTTCCCGCCTTGCCGGCGAGCGCGTGCTGGCGAAACCGTTCACCGTCGCCGAACTTGCGTCGGCGGTGGAGGGCCTGCTCCGCGGCTGAGCCGGCGGGTCCGCGCCGCCATCCCTCCATCCCGAGAGGACCATGCCCCTCGCCCCGCGGCGCCTCGCGCTCCCGCTCCTCCTCCTGTTCCTCGCTCCCCTCACCGCCCGCGCGCAAGCCGCGCCCCCGAAGCTCGCGCTCGTCCCCGGTGCCGACACGATCGCCGTGGGCTCCACGCGCCAGTTCGCGGTGGTCGCCACCGGCGAGAAGGGCCAGAAGCTCCCGCCGCCCAAGGCGACCTGGAGCTCGAGCGACCCCGCCGTCGCCACCGTCTCGGCGACGGGTGCCGTGAAGGCGGTGAAGCTCGGCACCGCCACCATCACTGCGAGCACCGGCACCACCACGCTGTCGGCGACGGTGACGGTGTACGGCTGGGCGCGGATCGTGACGGGCGAGAAGGTCACCTGCGGCGCCATTACCCTCGGCCCCGTCTACTGCTGGGGCACCGGCGGCTTCGGCGAGACGGGAACGGGGGCGAAGACGAACGTCGCGAGCCCCCGCGCCGTCGCGGGCGGGCTCGCGGTGTCGGGCGGCGAGGGGACGCTCTCCACGAGCGGCGTCGGCATCTCGCACGTTTGCGCCATCGCGGCGGGCGGGAAGGCGATGTGCTGGGGGTGGAACTCGGAGGGCCAGCTGGGCGACGGCACCAAGACCGACGCCGCGGCCCCCGTCGCGGTCGGCGGCGGGAAGGCGTTCACCGCGGTGAGTGCGGCACTCCAGCACACCTGCGCGATCGGCACCGACGGGGCGGCGTACTGCTGGGGCTCGAGCCCCTTCGCCCTGGGCCAGGGCGACGGCGACACCCGCGCCCCGCTGCCCGTGAAGGTGCAGGGCGGGCCGGGGAAGTTCACCGCGATCACGTCGGGCTACGCGCACAACTGCGCGCTCGAGGGGAACGGCACCGCCTGGTGCTGGGGGGACAACAGCGCCGGCGACCTGGGCATCGGGAGCCAGGAGCCGCAGCGGAAGCCGGTCAAGGTGAAGGGGCCGGGCGCGTTCCGCGCGATCAGCGCGGGCTACACCTTCACTTGCGGCGTGGCGCAGGACGGCGGCGCCTGGTGCTGGGGGACCAACATCAGCGGCCAGCTGGGCGACGGCTCCACCGAGAACCGCTTCACCCCGGTGCGGGTGGGCGGCTCGCGCACGTTCAGCGGCATCGCGACCGGGTTCGGCCACGCCTGCGCCGTCGCCGCCGACTCGACGGCGTGGTGCTGGGGGCAGAACGACCAGGGCGAGCTCGGCAACGGCACCACCACGATGAGCACGCAGCCGGTGCAGGTCGCGGGGGCGCTCCGGTTCGTGCAGGTGGCGGCGGGCTCGACGCACTCCTGCGGCGTGACGGCGGACGGCCGCGGGTGGTGCTGGGGTGGGAACGACGCGGGGCAGCTCGGCAGCCCGGGGGCGGTGGGGACGAAGCCGCGGGAGGTGGCGGTGCCGGGGCGGCGGGGCAAGGGCGGCAACTCATGACGTCACGATGCGGCGCACGTGGAAGGCGCGCGCCCTCCGGCTGAAGGCCGCCGCGACCGGCTCGAGTTCGCGGTAGCAGGCCACGGTGCGCGCACACCGGGTCATGGCGCAAGTGCGCCGTTGGCGTATATCGTTCCATGCGCTTCATCGGGACCCCGGTGTTCTCGGCCGTGATCCGCGAACTCATGGCACCGGACGAGTACCGCCTCCTGCAGCTCGCGCTGGTGCTGCGGCCCGGGCAAGGCGCGCTCATCCCGGGGACTGGGGGGCTCCGGAAGCTGCGCTGGTCCCATCGGGGCCGGGGCAGGCGAGGCGGGAGCCGCATCATCTACTACTGGCACGGCCCCGGCGAGACGTTCTACATGCTGATGGCGTACGCGAAGAGCGTCCGCTCCGACCTCACGCGGTCGCAGCTTCGCACGCTGCGCCGCCTCGTGCACGAGGAGTTCGGATGAGGAAGCAGGACTTCGACCGGCTGGCCCGAAGCCTCCGGCAGGCGGGACGCATCCGGCGCGGGGAGCGGGCGCCGGCGCGGGTCACGCGCTTCGCGCCGGCCGACGTGCGGGCCATCCGGGCCCGGCTGGGCCAGACGCAGCTCGAATTCGCCCGGATGATCGGCGTGAGCCCCGCGACGCTCCGGAACTGGGAGCAGGGAAGGCGCCAGCCGGAGGGGCCCGCCCGCGCGCTCCTCTGCGTCGCCGCCCGGGACCCGAAGGCGGTCGCGGCCGCCCTCGCGGGCCCCGCCCCTACCGGTTCGGCAGCCGGACCAGCCAGGCGTCCGAGGTCAGGCGCTCGTACTTGAGCGCAATCACCGAGCCGTTCGCGCAGATGTCCATCGGCGTGAGGCTCGCGCGCGGCATCGCGCGCGTGCGGACGGTGCCGGTCCGCACGTCGAGCCAGTCGAACCGCAGTTCGTCGGGCGCCTTCTTCCCCGGCACCACGCTCCATCCGGTCAGCACGCTGTCACCGAGCCAGCCGAGCGCGTAGCGCGCCGGCCACGGGAGGGTGCGCGGGGCACCCCCGTCGGTCGGGTACAGCCGCACGAGCGACGACTCCGGGACCGCCACGTAGCGCGAGCTCTTGCTGGCGAGCGCCCAGTCCACCGTCCCGGTGAGCCGCACGGCGGGGAACCGGCCGGGTTCGAGCGGCGCGCCCCCCACGGCGCGGAACGTGAGCACCCCGAGGCGATCGAGGGTGGTGAGGAGCGGGCGGCCGTCGGGGAGGAAGCTGTTCGAGATGCCCGGGCCCAGGTCGGTGACCGCCCCCGTTGCCGCGTCCACCAGCCGCGCCGTGGCGTCGGTCCATTCGCGCCGGGCCGCGTCGAGCAGCGTCAGGCCCGCGCGCCCCGTCGCCTCGTCCGACCAGATGAACGGCGCCCACCGGTCGAAGCGCGCGAGCATCACCGGCGGGGTGCCGTCGTCGCGGAAGCGGACCAGGTTGGTGCCGGTGCCGTCCCAGGTCGTGGCGAGCCCGCCGTCCCGCAGGCACGCCGCGTACCTGTACGTCGCCGTGCCCCGGCTGAGCGGCACCGGCGTCCCCCCGGCAGCCGGGATCCGCACGACGTTGTTGATCACCGCCGCCGCCGACATGACGATCGTCCCCGGCGCACCGGCACGGGCGGTCCCCATGGAGAGCTGGCCGGGACTGCCGAGTGGGATCGTGTCGCCGGGCGTGAGCGTGCCGGTCCGGTCCCCGGCGTCCACCACCAGCCCGTCCATCACCATGTCGTTGCCCTCGCCGGGCACGGGCACGAGCAGCCGCCGCCGGTCGAGCCAGGCGAGGCCGCCCCAGTAGAGCCACGGCACCGCCCGCATGGCGAGGGCGCCCGTCGCGAGGTCCATCACCGCCAGGTTCATCCGGGTGCCGGTCACCAGCATGGCGAGGCGGCCGCCGTCGGGCGAGAGCGCGAGCTGCATCACCTGCAGGCCCAGGGTGTCCGGCAGGTCGAGCATCCGTCCGCTCGACGCCTCCCCGCCGGCCCAGGGGATCCCGCGCAGGTCCTTCCCCGTCCAGATCCGTCGCCGCCCGACGGCGACGACCCACGTCCCGGACGCCGCGCGGTCCCAGAGCACGTCGAACACGGCGTCGGCCGGCACCGGCGCCACCAGCGCCGGCGTCCCGCCCGTGAGCGGCACCTCGAAGAACCCCGCGGCGCCGCCCCATCGCCCCAGCGCCACGAGCGGCTGCGCCGCGTCCTGCCAGTCGAGGTCGAGCAGCTTTCCGCTGTCGCCGAGCGCGAGGATCCGGCGCGGCTGGGCGCCGGGCGTGGTGTCCTGCACCCACACCGTGCGCCCGCTGTCGGCCACCCAGGCGAACGACCGGCCGTCGGGCGAGGGGGCCACCGACCGCACGTCGCCGCTCGCCGTGAGCTTCCGCACCTGCGTGGCCGCGGGGGCGGCGGTGGGGCGGCCGCGCAGGGCGATGGCCGCGGCGCCGACGAGGGCCACTGCCGCGAGCGCGATGGCGGCGATGGCGTACGAGCGCCGGCGCGGTGGCGTGACGGCGGCGCCCGCGGCGAGGGCCGCGGTGAACGCCCCGGCGTCAGGGAAGCGGCGCGCGGGGTCGGCCGCCATCGCGCGTGCGAGCACCTCGTCCACCGCCTCGGGCACCTCGGCGCGCCGCGCGCGGATGCGCGGGGGCCGGTCGGCGAGCTTGGCGGCGAGCACCGCGGTGGGGTTCGCGCCGTCGAAGGCGGGAACGCCGGCCAGCATCTCGTACGTCACGCAGCCCAGGGCGAAGACGTCGGCGCGCGCGTCCACGTTCGGGTCGCCGGCGGCCTGCTCGGGGGCCATGTAGCGCGGCGTGCCGAGGGAGGTGCCGGTCATCGTGATCCGCTCGCCGGCGGGGAGCCGGGTCGCGGCGGCGATGCCGAAGTCGGCGACGAGGGCGTGCCCGCGCGAGAGGAGGATGTTCTCCGGCTTCACGTCCCGGTGCACGATCCCCTCGGCGTGGGCGTAGCCGAGCGCGCCGGCCACCTCGCCGGCGAGGCGGAGCGCCTCGTCGAGGGGGAGTGCGCCCGACTCCTCCAGGCGCTGCCGGAGCGACACGCCGTCCACGAACGGCATCACGTAGCAGAGCCGCCCGTCGGGGAGCGCGCCGGAGTCGAGGAGGGGGAGGATGTGCGGGTGCTGGAGCCGGGCAGTGAGGCGGATCTCGCGGAGGAACCGGTCGGCGCCCATGCCGACGGCGAGCTCGGCGCGGAGCAGCTTCACGGCCACCTCGCGCTCGTGCGCGGGGTCGGCGGCGAGCCAGACGGTGGCCATGCCGCCCTCGCCGATGGGGCGGATCAGGCGGTAGCGCTCGAGGACGACGGAGCCGGGCGTGGACATCGGAGCCTTGAGGATAGCCCCGGCCGGTGGGGCAGGGGAGGGGCAGCTAGTCGGCGGGGGCGGGGGTGAGCACCGCGACTTCGGCCTCGAGGCGGCGACCGAGCCGGTCGCGCTCGACCTCGAGGTCGTAACGGGCCTGCAGGTTGAGCCAGAACTCGGGGGCGGTGCCGAAGTACCGCGCGAGGCGCAGGGCGGTGTCGGCGGAGATGGCGCGCGTGCCGTGGACGATCTCGTTGATGCGCCGCGGCGGCACCGAGATGTCCTGCGCGAGGCGGTACTGCGAAAGGCCCAGCGGGGTCAGGAACTCCTCGGCGAGGATCTCGCCCGGGTGGACGGGGGCGGGCTTGCGGCGGGGCATGGGGAGCTCGGGCTAGTGGTAATCCACGATCTCGACGTCGTGCGCGGCACCCTCGTGCCAGCGGAAGCAGAGCCGCCAGCGATCGTTGACCCGCAGGCTGTACTGGCCCGCCCGGTCGCCGTGGAGCTTCTCGAGTCGGTTGCCCGGCGGAGCGCGGAGGTCGCCGAGTGACGTGGCGGCATCCAGTACCAGCAGCTTGCGCAGCATGGCGCGCTGGAGCGAGGCGGGCCACCAGGGCACGGGCTCACGCCGGAAGAGCCGCGCCGTCTCGCGGTCGGCGAAGCTCCGGATCACGGGTGAATAATAACGTAAGGCGTTAATAACGACAAGCGTTATGGCTTGCCGTCGTGGGCGGGGACGATCGCCGAAGGCATGCGGGGCACGATGTGGGCGGTCCCCTCGGCGCGGCGGACCGGATTGCCGCGGGAGGTGGCGGCTCGCGGCGTGGGGCGGTCGCGTCGCGCCGCGGCGGCACCGATCACCCCTCCGGCGCCCGCTCCGGCAGGAAGTAGAGCGCCGGCAGCACCACGAACGCCGCGTAGGCGATCCACACCGACACGAACGCGAGCCCCGCCGACGCCAGGTAGGTGGCGACGGTGACGACGCTCCGCCGCTGCTGCTTCCGGTGCCAGGCCTCGAGTGCCGCGTCGCCACGGTGCGCGCGCGCCACCGCGTCGCGGAGGAGCCAGAACGACCCGGCCGACGCGGCGAGGACCAGGGCGTACGCCGAGACGGCGACCGGCGCCCCGTGCGCCCGGCCCAGGAGGGCGGTGACGAACGGGATGAGCGACATCCAGAAGAGGAGGTTCACGTTCCGCCAGAGGAGGGCGCGATCCACCGCGCGGACGCTGTGGATCAGGTGGTGGTGGTTCACCCACATGATCGCGACGAGGAGGAAGCTGAGGACGTAGCTGAGCAGGACGGGGAGCAGCGGGCGGAGGGCGTCGAGCGTCGCGGCCTCGGGAGCGTGGAGCTCGAGGACCATGATGGTGATGATGATGGCGATGACGCCGTCGCTGAAGGCTTCGAGGCGGGTGGGGGTCATGCAGGGAACTTCACCATCCGCGCCACGCCGGGACAGGGGCGCCGGTGACGTGGATCCTTGCGCCGGACCGCCGGGGCCCCATCTTGGGGTCGGTGCCCTCCGAAGGCTGGTGGGAACACCATGATTGCGGTACTGATCGTTGCGGAAGTCCGGTTCTACCGTGAAGGGCTGGAGCTGCTCCTCCCCGAGACGGGTGAGTTCCTCGTGCGCGGCAGCGCCGACTCCGCCGCGGAGGCGCTCCGGACTCCCGCGCT
>JBAIWX010000302.1:0-4644 GCA_037916975.1 Gemmatimonadales bacterium | reverse complement strand
CGCGCGCTGGTCGGCCTGCGCGAGCGCCTCGCGCAGGCGCAGGCCCACCGCGGCCAGCTGCAGGGCGAGCTCGGCGACGCCGAGCGCCGCCGGGACCACCTCGTCGAGCGCGCCGCGTTCCACGCCTTCGAGGCCCGCCGCGCCGCGGGCGAGGCCGAGGCCGCCCGTCACACGGTCGCCGAGGTCCGCGAGCGCGAGGCGCACGACCGCGCCGCGCGGCGCACCGCGGAGGAGACGCTCGCCCAGCTGGTGGCGCGCCGGACCGCGCTCGAGGAGCTCGAGCGCGAGCGCGTGGGCCTCGCCCCCGCGTCGGCGGCGCTGCTCGCCGCCCGCGGTCGCTTCGGCGACGCTGTCCTCGGCCCCCTCAGCGACTACCTGAGCGCCGCGGGTGAGGACGCCGAGCTGGCCGAGCGCCTGCTCGGCGACTGGATCCACGCGGTGCTCATCCGGAGCACCGACGACCTGCCCGCCATCCAGGCGTGGCACCGCGAGGTGCAGCCCGGCGCCCTGGTGCTCCTGCCGGTGACGCCCGGCCCCCGCGCCCTCGCCGACGCCCATCCCATGGCGGACCGCGTGCGTGCCGACGGCCCGGCCGCCGCGTGGGTGCGCGCGGTGCTGGCCGGCTCCGAGGTGCTGGACGACGCGGGCCTGGTCCTGCGGCGCGCGAGCGGCGCCGTCTACCTCTCGGGTGCGCCCGCGCAGTCGGGCCCCCTCCGCCGCCGGGCCGAGCTCGCGACGCTCGCGCAGGACGCCGAGTCGGCGCGTGCGGCGGCCTTCGCCGCCGAGGCGGCGCTCGCCGCCACCATGGAGCGCCTCGCCGGCGCCGAGGCCGCGCTCGCCGCCGCCACCGCCGCCGCCGACCAGGCGCGGGAGGCGGAGCGCCAGGCGGTCGCGGCGCGGGAGGACGCCCTGCGCCAGGTCGCGACCCTGCAGCGCGAGCTGCAGGCGAGCGACCAGCAGCTCGAGCGGCTGCACGAGCGGCTGGGCGCGGCCCAGCGCCGCCGGGACGAGGTCCACGCCGCGCTCGAGGAGCTCGGCGTCGCCCGGGCCCGCCGCGAGGAGGCCCTCGGCACCGCCCGCGCCGGCCTGGCCGAGCTCGAGCGGGAGCAGGAGTCGGCGCGGGAGCAGCGGGTGCACTGGCAGGTGCAGGAGGCGCACGTGGGGGCGCGGGTCCGGGCGGCGCAGGAGCGCCTCGCCCGCGCCGGCCAGGCGCGCACCCAGGCGGAGGCGGCGGTCGCCGCCCTCGGCCGCGAGCTCGAGGAGCTCGAGGTCACCACGCAGGGGCTCGAGGCCCAGCGCGCCGAGTGGCAGCTCGCCCGCGACGAGCGGCGCGTCGCCGTGCTCGAGCTCGAGGCGGCGGCCACCGACAGCGAGCGGGCCCTCGCGGACGCCGACGTGGCGCTGGCCGAGGCGGAGCGGCGGCTCGCCGCCGTGCGCCACGAGGTCGAGGCGCTGGGCGAGGAGGGCCACCAGGTCCAGATGGAGCTCACCGAGGCCACCGCCCGCCGCCGGAGCATCGTCGAGCGCGTCGAGGCGGAGTGGCGCCGCCCCTGGGAGCAGCTCATGGAGGGCTTCACGCCGCTCGACACCGACCTCGAGACGCTCGAGGCGGAGGTCGCGCGCGTCGTGCAGGCGCTGGAGCAGATCGGCCCGGTGAACCCACTCGCGGTCGAGGAGCACGCCGAGGAGCAGAAGCGCCTCGAATTCCTCACCACGCAGCGCGACGACCTCGTGAGCGCGCGCCAGTCGCTGCTGCAGGCGATCCGCGAGATCGACGGCACCGCGCGCCAGCTCTTCCTCGAGACCTTCGCCGCGGTCCAGGGGCACTTCCAGACGGTCTTCCACACCCTCTTCGGCGGCGGCGAGTGCGAGCTGCGCCTCGCGAACCCCGACGACCCGCTCGAGAGCGAGATCGAGATCCACGCCGCCCCGCGCGGCAAGCGGACGCAGCGCATCCACCTGCTCTCCTCGGGGGAGCGGACCCTCGTGGCGACGTCGCTGCTCTTCGCGATCTACCTCACGAAGCCGAGCCCCTTCTGCCTCATGGACGAGGTGGACGCCCCGCTGGACGACGCGAACGTGGGGCGCTTCACTCGGCTGCTGGAGGAGTTCAAGGCCTCGACGCAGTTCCTCGTCATCACCCACAACCCGCGCACGATGCAGTCGGCCGACGCGGTCTACGGCGTGACGATGCAGGAGCCGGGGGTCTCGACGATCGTGGGCGTGCGCCTCGGCGAGCAGGCCGCGGCCCGGGCATAGGAGCGGACGGACGATGCTGGTCGTGATGCGGCACGGCGCCACCGAGGCGGAGATCGCCGGGGTGGTCGCCGCGATCGAGGAGATGGGCTACGAGGCGCGGCCGATGCCCGGCCGCCAGCGCACGACCGTCGGCCTGGTCGGCAACGACGGGCGCGTGGACGGGTCGCGCATCGCCGGCCTTCCCGGCGTGGCGGAGGTCATCCACGTCACCAAGCCCTACAAGCAGGTGTCGCGGGAGTGGAAGCCCGAGCCCACGGTCGTCCGCTTCCCCAACGGCGTCGCCATCGGCGCCGGCGAGGTCGTCGCGATGGCCGGGCCCTGCTCCGTCGAGGGCGAGGCGCAGATCCTCGAGGCCGCCCGCGCGGTCCGGGCCGCCGGCGCGCACTTCCTGCGGGGGGGCGCGTTCAAGCCGCGGAGTTCCCCCTACTCGTTCCAGGGGCTCGGCAAGCCCGCCCTCGAGATGCTCGCCCGCGCCCGCGCGGAGACGGGGCTCCTCGTCGTCACCGAGGCGATGGACCCCGAGCAGGTGGACCTCGTCTGCGAGTACGCCGACGTCGTCCAGATCGGCGCGCGCAACATGCAGAACTACTCGCTCCTCCGCCGCGCGGGCCGCTGCGGGAAGCCGGTCCTCCTCAAGCGCGGCCTCTCGGCCACCATCCAGGACCTGCTCCTCTCCGCCGAGTACCTCCTCGCCGAGGGCAACCCGGACGTCATCCTCTGCGAGCGCGGCCTGCGCGGCTTCGACCCGCTCACGCGGAACCTCTTCGACCTCACCGCCGTGCCGGTCGTCCACCACCTCTCACACCTGCCGATCGTGGCCGACCCGAGCCACGGCACCGGCCGGCGCGACCTCGTGATCCCGATGGCGCGCGCCGCCGTCGCCGCGGGCGCCGACGGGCTCCTCGTGGAGGTGCACCCGACGCCCGAGCGCGCCCTCTCCGACGGGCAGCAGAGCCTCGACCCCGGGCAGTTCGCCCAGCTCATGGGCGAGGCGCGGCAGATCGCGGCGGCCATCGGCCGCACCGTGGCCGGGGTCCCGGCGTGAGGGCGCTCGCGGGCCTCGCCCTCGCGCTCCTCGCCGCCGCGCCGCTCCCCGCCCGCGCGCAGGACGACGGGGCGGCGATCGTGGGCCGGGCGGCCCGCGTCTACCGCGGCCTTGGCTCGCTCTCGGCGGAGTTCACGCAGGTGATCGACGACGAGATGGTGGGCACCTTCGAGAGCCACGGGACGCTCGTGCAGTCGGGCCAGAACCGGCTCTCGATGCGCTTCAGCGACCCGAAGGGCGACGCGATCGTGGTGGACGGCCAGCACGTCTGGGTCTACACCCCGAGCACGACGCCCGGCCAGGTCATCCGGCTCCCGCTCCCCTCCGGGCCGGTCTACGGCTTCAACGTGCTGGCGTGGCTCCTCGACAAGCCGTCGGAGCGCTACCGGATCACCTACCTCCGGCGCGACTTCGTCGGCTTCACGCCGGCCGACGTCGTCGAGCTCGTCCCCGCCGCCCCGGACATCCCCTTCCGCAAGGCCACCCTCTGGCTGGACCGGGACTCCGCCCTGCCGCGGAAGCTCGTGGTGGAGGAGCGCCCGGGCGCCACCCGCACCCTCACGCTCTCGAAGCTCCGCACCAACCAGCCTGCGAGCGACCGCCTCTTCCGGTTCGACGTGCCGGACGGCGTGCGTGTCGTGGACCAGACCTACTAGCCCGCCGCCTCCCGCAGCAGCCGCTCCACCGCCGCGGCCTTCGCGGGGTCGAGCCCCTCCGCACGCGCGAGCGCCAGCGCCTCGAGCGCGACCCGTCCGTAGAGCCGCCGGTCGTCCGGGCCGAGCACGGCGAGGTGCCGGGCGACGGTGCCCGCGTCGCCCCGACGCACCGGGCCGGTGAGCGCGGCCGCCGGGCCGAGTGCCGTCACGTTGGCCGCGGTGCCGGCGAGCAGCGGGCCGAAGACGCGGGCCGCGACGGCCGCGGGGACGCCGGATGCGGCCAGCACTCGCTCCGCCGCGCCGGCGAGGCCCACCGCATAGTTCGAGGCGAGCACCGCCGCCGCGTGGTAGCGCGGCTTGGCCGCGGCCGCGATCTCGAAGGCATGCATGCCGAGCGCTTCCGCCAGCGCGTGCCCCACCGCCACGGCGCCGGGTTCGCCCTCGAGCGCGGCCCACGCCCCCCGGAGCCGCTCCGGCACGGTGGCCGGGTCCGCCAGCGCCTGGCAGGGGTGGAAGGAGCCGGTGACGAGCCCGCGCTCGGCGAGCGGCGCGAGCACCGAGCGGTCGAGGAGCCCGGAGCAATGGAGCGCGACCGCGCCGGGGGCGGCGTCGGCGGCGAGGGCCGCGGCGACCGGGCCGATCGCGTCGTCGGGCACCGCCAGAAGCACGAGGCCCGCCGTCCGG
>JBAIWX010000301.1:0-5095 GCA_037916975.1 Gemmatimonadales bacterium | reverse complement strand
GGCGAGCTGCTGCTGGGCCGGCGTCGGTGCCGGGGCCGCGGGCGTGGCAGCGGCCGCCGCCGGGGCGGGCGCCACGGCGGGGGCGGGGGTCGCGGGCGCGGCCTGGGCCGCCTGGGCGGGCGCCGCCGGCGCGCTGCCGCAGGCCGTCGCCACCTCGGGCGGCTGCTGGTCCGCGGCGAGCTTCGCGAGCGCGCGCTTCCCCTTGGCCGTCTTGGCGAGGGCCGCCTTCACCGAGTCGGCGCAGGCGACGAAGCGCACCTGGGCGAGCGAGTCGGCGGCGCGCTTCGCCTTCCGCAGGCTGTCGTTCTTCGCGCGCAGCTGCGCGAGGCGCGCCGCGTCGGCCGCGGCCGCCTTGTCTTCCTTGGCCCCGCCGCACGCCGCCAGCACGAGGGCGGCGAGGAGCGCGGTCCACCGGCGATCAGGTGCCACTGGCCTCGCCCTCCGGGTTGGACGACTTCACGTAGGTCCGGATCTGGAACTTCGCGTCGAGCAGGGCGCCGCTCGAGTCGCCGAGCGCCTTGGCCGCGGCCGCCTGCGCGGGGACCAGCGAGAGGTCCACCGGCACGATGATCCGCTGCAGCGACGCGACGTCCGACAGGAACTCCCCGATCCGGTCGTAGTGCCCCGCGACGCGGAGCGTGTACTTGTAGGTCTGGAAGGGGGCGGGCCCCTCCTCCACCGGCTGCGGCGTCACCTCGGCGAGCGTCACGCCGCGGATCTTCGCGCGCGTGCTGATGTCGTCGAGGAGGTTCGGCACCTCGTTGCGCTCCGGCACGAGCCGGCGCAGGAGCACGAGGCTCGCGCGCGAGGCGTCGAGGCGGCGGCGCAGGTCCTCCACCGTGCCCTTGGCGAGCTCCTTCTTGGCGCTGTCGATCTGCGCCTCGAGCTTCGCCACCGTGTCCTTCACCGCGACGATCCGCTCCTTCCGGCCCGCGAGCCCCTGGAAGCCCAGGACCTCGAGGCCGTCGTAGCCGACGTAGCCGATGATGGCCGCCGCCACGATCAGGAGCAGCGGGGTCGTACGCTTGTCGCCGAGCGCGGCCATGGCTACCTCACCGACTGGTTGAGCGGGACGGTCCGGATGTACGCGGAGTCCGCCGTCTGGAACTGGGCGCGGACGGTGAACGCCGTCACCGCGCGCTCCTTCTCGACCACCGTCTGCACCAGCTCCGGCGAGACGTTCACGATCCAGGGCGACGCCTCGAGCTGCCGGAGGAAGCGGGTGTACGCCTGGATGTCCACCGTGCGGCCCTTGATCAGGAAGGTGATCGCGGGGCGCACCGTGTCCGCGGAGGAATCCGCGGCCGCCTTGGCGCCCTTCGGGGCGGCGGCCGCGACCGCGCCCGGCGGGGACGGCGTCACGCCCTGCGTGGTCACCTCGGTGAGCCAGGTGTAGGCCGGGAGCGCGCGCGCGACCTCGTCGAGCACGTGCGGCCAGACGTAGCGGTCGGCGTCCACGCTGCGGATCGTGCCGATCTGCTTGGCGAGCGAGTCCTGGATGAGCTCCTGCTTCCGCTTCTGGTCGAGGAAGGTCTTGAAGCGGCGGTGCTCCTGCTTCGCCTGCTCGAGCCGCGGCTCGAGCGCCGCGAGCTCGCGCGTGGTGCCGAGGAACACCCACCCGAGCCACGCGGCGACGGCGATGAGCACCGCCACCGAGCCGGCGAGGAACGGGTCCTTGACCTTGTCGGCCAGGCCCTTGAAGCGCTCGTTCACCCCCTGCAGGGGCGAGCCGGCGCGCTTGCGCTTGAGGCCGGGCTTGAGGTTGACCGTGATCATCATGGCGTGTCGGCTCCCGGGATCGTCAGGCCGCGGACCGGAGGGCGAGGCCGATGGGCAGCATCAGGAGCGGCGCCACCTCGTCCACCTGCATCATGTCGAGCACGCCGTCCGCCACGCGGAGGCGCTCGATCGGGTTGGCGAGCTGCACCGGCAGCCGCAGGCGGTCGGCGAGCACCCGGTTGAGCCCCGGGATCCGCGCCCCGCCGCCCGTGGTGTAGAGCCGCGTGAGCCCGCCCGCCGAGCGGCTGGCCGACTGGAGGAAGGCCGCGGCGCGCTCGATGCCCACCGCCAGCTCCTCGCCGCGCGACTCGAGGAACGGCTCGAGCTCGGGGCTCGACTCCGCCGCCTGCAGGGCGCGCTCGGCGTCCTCCGCGGAGAGCCCGCGCTCGCGCTGCATGTCCTCGCGGAAGCGCCGCGTCCCCACCGGGATGTCCCGCGTGAGCACCGGCACGCCGTCGTCGAGGATGTTCACGTTGGTGGTCTCGTGCCCGATGTTCACCAGGCCGACCACGCCGCGCATGGCGTCGGGATAGTTGAGCTCGAAGGCATTGTGCAGCGCGAAGGCGTCCACATCGATGATGCTCGGCTGGAGCCCGACGTCGGCGAGGAGGCTCAGCTTGGTCTCGATGAGCTCCCGCTTCGCCGCCACGAGCAGCACCGTCATCTGCAGGCCGTCGCCCTCGGGGTCGAGGATCTGGAAGTCGAGTTCCACGTTCTCCATGTCGAACGGGACGTGCTGCTCGGCCTCCCAGCGGATGACCTCGCGGGCCTCCGCCTCCTTCATGCGGTCCATCGTGATCTTCTTGATGATCACGTCGCGGCCGCCCACCGCCGTCACGACGTCCTTGGCCTTGATCCCCGCCGAGGTCATGAGGCCCCGGATCGCGTCCGCCACGATCCCCGGGTCCATGACCTCGCCCTCGACGATGGCGTCGTCCACCACCGAGGTGAACGCCACCTTCGTCAGCACCGGGTCCCCACCGGTATGCTGGATCGCCACGAGCTTGATCAGCCCGCTGCCGATGTCGAGACCGACCGTGGTCCGCTTCCGGCCGAAGAGTCCCATAGGTGCCCGGTTGTTAAGGGGTTATGCAGGCCCACGCTAGCCGAACCCGCTGCTCCTGTCAAGCTTCCGCGCCGCTTGAGGTGAGCGACAACAAGTCTCGTTTTGGCAGGGACTTATGCCGTCACCAACCGCCCACCTCTGCCCTGCGCCGCCCGACCGACTCCAACGCCCTGGCCCAAGGGGTGTCGCGAGTCGCTCCGATTCGCGCGTCCGACTGCAAGCGATCGCGCACCGGCGCCGCACGAGCCACGAATCCGGCACGTGGTGAGGCAATCCAAATGCCACCGGTTGCACCGGTGGCTGAAACACATGAACGACAACGACTTCGGAGGTTACCTCCCGCACCGGCTCCCACCCCGCTCGAGGCGCCGCTTCTCCCCAAATGCATCCCGCCTCTCACCTTGCGACCGGGATCACCGAACTGCAGCGGAGTGCACGCAAGGCCACCTCAGCGCGAGAGCCGACCGCCAGGGAGCGGCTCGAGCCGTCCGTCCGGTCCGAGGCGAAACCATGCGCCCCGTCGCCTCGCCGCGACCGGGAGCCCGTCCAGGCCCCGCGCCTCGGCAATGCCGGTCAGGAACACGCGCCCCCCCGGCACGAGGACCGCTTCCGCCATTCCGGCCACCGCCGGCGTCGAGTCGCCGGCGAGCCGGTGCGGGGACCATAGGACCAGGGAGCTGGCAAGGGTCGTGTCCCACCCCGCGACCGCGCGCTCGAGGAGCGACCGCGCGAGCGCATCGGCCCGCGCCGCGCCCCAGGTTCCGCGCGCCGCGCGGAACTCCTCCGTGACGAGCGGCGCCGCCGCGGCCGCGAGGGCGAGGAGGAGCGCCAGGACGAAGAGCACCGTCGGCAGCACGACACCCGCCCGCCGGCTCATGGGTGCCGGTTCCCGAACGGGATGCGGACGACGAGCGTCTCCGCGACCGCCGGCGCCCCGCCCCGCCGCCCGCTGCGCTCCCCCTCCGCGACGAGCGCGACGCGGAGGGCCGCCGCCTGAGGCGCGGCGACCGTCGCGCCTCCTTCGTCGACGAGCGACACCCCGAACCCGTCCCGCCCGAGCGGCCCCAGCACCGGCTGCACCGGCTCGGCGTTGAGGAGCGCACGGGTGCCGAGCCACGAGCGGCCCCCGGAGGCGTAGCGCCGGAGCACGCTCCACGTGACGACGCGAACGAGTGCGCCCTCCGCGGGAGCGGCCGTATCGGCGGCAAGGGAAAGGCGGAGGCCGGGCGCGCCGTCGGGGCAGCTCGCCGCGGCGGCCGGCCCGGCAACCGGCACCGCTCGCCAGGCGGCGGAATCGGGGAGGAGGAGGAGCGCACTGTCGCGCCCCGCCGACGGGACGGCCTGCCCGCGAAGGAGGCCGGCACGGAGCACGGGCGCGGCGAGGGTGCCGCCGCAGGCCGCACCGGCGAGGCGCGTGGCGCGGTAGACGAGGCTGTCGCCCTGCGGGGGGAGGAGGTCGGTGCGGGGGTCGAGGTCGCCGAGCTCGGCGTCGAGGAGCAGCGCCGCGGAGCGGAGGCTCGCCGCGACCGCCGCGCGGTCCCGCAGGAGGAAGTTCGCCTCGAACGCCGAGCGGACGAGTGCGAGCAGCGCCCCGAGGAGCACCGCCCCCGCCACGAGCGCGACCAGGAGCTCGACGAGCGTCGTGCCTCGCCGGCTCACGGGCACCACCGCCATGCCGTCACCGAGTCGGGCGGCACCGCCCTCGGGAGCGCATAGTGCACGCGCGCGCGGAGCGCAGCGCCCGCGGCGTCCACGGAGCGGCGCGCGCTCACCACCAGCGGGCCGTCCTGCGCCACCACGGCCGCCACGCCACATGCCGTGTCGGCAGCGAGCGCGCCGAGGCGGTCGTACGCCACGAGCGCCCCGCGGGCGCGCGCGGCCGCCTCCCACTCGAGCCCGAGCAGCGCACGCCAGCCCGCCGCCACGGCGAGCGCCCCCGTCACCAGGACGAGCGCGGCGACGACGACCTCCACCAGGGCGCCTCCGCGCCGGTCCATGCACCCTCCCGCGATGCGGTCCGGAGGGAGCATGGCTCCATGGCGGCCGGCACGCGGGCACGGCGCGTCGCGGCCCGGCACCGCTTCGCGCACGCCCCGCGGCGCCCTGAACGCACTGCGGCCGGCGTCCCATGGCGGGACGCCGGCCGCGCGAGGCGTCAGCCGCGCTCGCGGCTCAGTTGTAGAACTGGGTCCAGGCGCGCTGGGTGAAGCCCTTGAGCCGGCCGGTGCCGGCGAGCGCGTTGGTCACGGC
>JBAIWX010000300.1:0-1620 GCA_037916975.1 Gemmatimonadales bacterium | reverse complement strand
GTCTCCAACACGGCGCCCAGCTCCTCGCGCAGCACCGGTGACGGATCCGGCTCGACCGTGTCGAAGTCGACGACTCCGGCCGGGGTCCAGACTGCGGTGACGCGCATGCGGTTCTCGGTGAGCGTCCCCGTCTTGTCGGTGCAGATCACGGTCACGGTGCCGAGCACCTCGGCGGCGGCGAGCCGGCGCACGAGCGCCTGGCGGCGGGCCATGCGCCGGGCGCCGAGGGCAAGGCTCACGGTGACCACGGCGGGAAGCGCCTCGGGGATCGCCGCGACGGCGAGGCTCAGCGCGGTGAGGACCGACGGGAGCAGCGGGCGGCCCTGCAGTGCGCCGATGACGACGACGAGGGCGGCGAGGCCGATGGCGGCGGCGGCGAGGCGCCGAGCGGTCGCCGCGAGCCGGGCCTCGAGCGGCGTGGGCGGCGGCCGGACGCGCGCGAGGTCCACGGCGATCCGGCCCAGCTCGGTGCGCGTCCCCGTGGCCACCACGATCCCCTCGCCGCGGCCGTGGACCACCGTCGTGCCCCGGTAGGCGACACAGGTGCGCTCGGCGAGCGGCGCCTCGTCGGCGAGGGCGCGGACGTCCTTGTCCGCGGGAACCGACTCGCCCGTGAGCGCCGATTCGTCGGTCCGGAGCGCCTCCGCGACGACGAGCCGCAGGTCGGCGGGCACGGCGGCGCCCGCATCGAGCAGCACGACGTCGCCCGTGACCAGCTCCGTCGCCGGGACGGCCAGCACGTCGCCGCCCCGCCGCACCCGGGCGCGCGGCTCCGCCAGGGCCCGCAGGGCGGCGAGGGCGCGCTCGGCCCGGTGCTCCTGCAGGAACCCGAGCACGGCGTTCAGGACGAGGATCGCGACGATGGCGCCGGCGTCGGCGCCCTCTCCCACGAACGCCGCCAGCGCCGCGGCAGCGGCGAGCACGAGCACCATGACGTTGCCGAACTGGGCGAGGAGGATGCGCCAGGCGGGTCGTGACTCGGGGGCGGGGAGGCTGTTCGGGCCGTCGGTGGCGAGCCGGCGGGCGGCGGCGTCGCCCGTCAGCCCGGTGCGGGGGTCCGTCTCGAGGCGCGCGGCGACCTCGGCCCCGCCGAGGGCGTGCCAGGGCGGCGGGCCCCCGCGCTCAGAGGGGGTAGGGAAGCGTGGCACCGAGCACCGTCACGAGCACGAGCACGACCGGGACGAGCACGACGAAGACGGTGAACGTGATGCCCATGATGTCGCGCGCGCGGAGCCCGAGGAGCGCCAGCACGGGCAGCATCCAGAACGGCTGCACGAGGTTGGCGAGCGCCTCCCCCAGGTCGTACACCGCCACCATCCAGCCCAGGTGGACCCGGAGGTTGTGCGCCGCCTGCATCACATAAGGCGCCTCGAGCACCCACTTCGAGCCGCCCGACGGGACGAAGATCCCGAGGAAGGCGCTGTAGGCCGCGATGAGGGGCGGGAAGGTCGTGCGCGTCGCCGCCTCGGTGAACACCGCCGCGATGCGCGCGTTCAGGTGGGTCTCGGAGATGATCGCGGCGATGCCGGCGTAGAACGGGAACTGGAGGACGATCCCCCAGGTGGCCGGCACCGCGTCGCGGAAGGCGCGCATGAGCCGGGCGGGGGTGCGGTGCAGGGC
>JBAIWX010000299.1:0-4694 GCA_037916975.1 Gemmatimonadales bacterium | reverse complement strand
CGCGTCGCCGCGATGCCCGACGGCGACGCCGGGGACCGCTACAACCCGCCCGAGCTCAGGCTGGCGCTGGCGTACGCGGAACTCGGCGAGTGGGACGCGGCGTTCGCCTGGGAGGAGCGCGCGGCCGCGGTGCGGCCGTGGCGTCGGCAGTGGTTCCTGCACCACCCGGAGCTCGCACCGCTCGCCGGCCGGCGGCGCTGACCCCGTGCTTGGACCCGTCCGCCGGCGGCGCTAGGTTATCCCCCGGACCCCCGACGGGCGAGGACCCGACCGATGACCACCCACGCGATCGCGGCGCCGCAGCCGCTCTCGACGCTCTCCGAGGAGGAGGGCATGTTCCGCCAGGCGGTGCGCGACTTCGCCGACGGCGAGGTGCGCCCGCACGTGAGCGCGATGGACGAGGCCGCGGCGTTCCGCCCCGAGATCATCGCGAAGTTCTTCGAGATGGGCCTGATGGGCATCGAGGTCCCCGAGGCCTGGGGCGGCGCCGGCGGGAGCATCTTCATGGCCACCCTCGCCATCGAGGAGCTCGCGCGGGTGGACGCCTCGGCGGCCATCTACGTGGACGTCCACAACACCCTCGTGAACAACGCCCTGCTCCGCTGGGGCACGGACGAGCAGAAGGCCCGCTACTTCCCGCGCATGACCGCCGAGCTGCTCGGTGCCTTCGCGCTCTCCGAGCCCAACAGCGGCTCCGACGCCTTCGCGCTCCAGTGCCGTGCCGACGACCGCGGCGACCATTGGGAGCTCACCGGGCGCAAGTTCTGGATCACCAACGGCGCCGAAGCGGGAATCTTCATCGTCTTCGCGAACATCGACTTCGCGAAGGGCTACAAGGGGATCACCGCCTTCCTCGTCGAGCGCGACTTCCCCGGCTTCAGCGTGGGCAAGAAGGAGAACAAGCTCGGCATCCGCGCCTCGAGCACCACCGAGCTCGTCCTCGAGGGGTGCCGCGTCCCGAAGGCGAACGTGCTGGGGCCGGTGGGCCAGGGCTACAAGATCGCGATCGAGACGCTCAACGAGGGGCGCATCGGCATCGGGGCGCAGATGATCGGCGTGGCGCAGGGCGCGCTCGAGGCGGCCACCCGGTACGTGAAGGAGCGGAAGCAGTTCGGGAAGGCGATCGCCGAGTTCCAGGGGGTCCAGTTCCAGCTCGCCCAGATGGCGACCGACCTCGAGGCGGCGCGGCTCATGGTGTACAACGCGGCGCGGCTCAAGGACGCCGGCCAGCCGTTCACGCAGCAGGCGGCGATGGCGAAGCTCTTCAGCTCGCAGGTGGCCGACCGCGTGACGTCGCAGTGCCTCGAGCTCTTCGGCGGCTACGGCTACTCGAAGGAGTACCCGGCGGAGAAGTACTACCGCGACGCCAAGATCGGCACGATCTACGAGGGGACGAGCAACATGCAGCTCCAGACGATCGCGAAGGTGCTGCTCAAGGACTGAGCGGCGCGGCGCGGCAGGGCGGGAACGGAACGGGGCGGCCGGTCGGCCGCCCCGTCGCGTTGTCAGCGTGGTGCCGCGCTCACATGCCGTGGCCGGCGTGGTCGCCGGCGGCGGGCGGGAGCAGGACCTTGTCGATGACGTGGATGACGCCGTTGGACGCGGCGACGTCGGCGGCGGTCACCGTCGCGAAGTCCTTGCCGACGTGCACCGTCGTGCCGGCGAGGTGGAGCTTGAGCTCGGCGCCGTTCGCGGTCTTCGCGGTCACGTAGCCGTCCTTGTCGGCGAGCTTCTTGAGGTCCGCCGCCATGATCTTGCCCGGCACCACGTGGTAGGTGAGCACCGCGGCGAGCTGCTTCTTGTCCTTCTTGAGCCCGGCCAGGACGTCGGCCGGGACCTTCGCGAACGCCTCGTCGGTCGGCGCGAAGACCGTGAACGGCCCGGCGCCCTGCAGCGTCTTCACGAGGTCGGCCTCGGTGAGGAGGCTCGCGAGCGTCTTGAAGTTCCCCGCCGCGACGGCGGTGGCGACGATGTCCTTCTGCTGGGCCTGGGCTCCGGTGGCGACGGCGCCGAGCAGGGCGGCGGCGGCCAGCGTGCGGGCGAGCGTGCGGAACGGCATGGTGTCGTGCTCCGTGCGATCGGTGTCGTGACGCGAGGCGGCCCTCGCCGCCCCGACGCGCCGAAGTACCGGACAACCACCTCCGCGGTTCCTGCCGACACGGAACTGTG
Organism: Gemmatimonadales bacterium; assembly: GCA_037916975.1. GTDB lineage: Bacteria > Gemmatimonadota > Gemmatimonadetes > Gemmatimonadales > GWC2-71-9 > JAGGAG01. The sequence goes on along the minus strand of JBAIWX010000299.1, from coordinate 2,525 downwards.
ACAGGGCGTCCAACGTTGGCCGGATGGGAGGCCGGAACGGCGAGGGCACGGAAGATGCCCTCCTCGGAACCGGGCGCCTTCCGCCGGATGCCGGTCACCGGACCGGGGCCGGCGCCAAGTGGCGGCGGTGCTTGCGCTTGACAGCGGCGGTCGTGCCGCGCTTTCATGCACCCTTCACGCGCCGTGAGGCGCGCACCCGGCAGTCGCCGCCGCCCGACCCCGAGGAACCGGATTCCGATGCCGCACGCCCTCCACGTCCGTCGCACCCTCCTCGTCGCCCTGCTCGCCCTCGCGGGCGGCGCGGCGCCGGGACGGGCGCAGGCGGACCAGGGCTGGGTGACGAGCCGCATGGACGCCTGGTTCCGCCAGGCGCGGCGGCTCGCGCCGGGGCGCTGGGGCGTGGCGATCGCCGACCAGCAGGGCACCGCGATCTGGACGCAGCAGCCGGACGTGCCGCTCACCCCGGCCTCGACGGTGAAGGTCCTCACCACCGGCTTCGCCCGCTCCGTCGTGGGCGGCGCGGCGCGGCGCCCGACCCGGGTGCTCGGCACGGGGACGCTCGACCCGGTCACCGGCGCCTGGAACGGGTCGTGGCACCTCGAGCTCAACGGCGACATCACGCTCGAGCGCATGCCGGGCACGGGACCGCAGCTCGTGGACCTCGCGGCGCAGCTCGCCGCGCGCGGCATCCGCCGGCTCTACGGCCCGCTGGTGGTCGAGAGCGCCGACGGGCCGGCGGACGCGACCTACCCCGCGGTCTGGTCGCCGAAGCACCGGGGCCGGCTCTTCGCGCCGCTCATCGGCCCGCTGATGCTCCACGAGAACATGGTGTACGTGGACGTGGCGCCCGGGCCCCGTGCGGGCGCGAAGGCGCGACTCGTCGGCGCGAGCCCGAGCGGCGTCGAGGCGCTCGTGACGGTGCAGGCGATGACGCGCGGGGGCCGCCGGGCGCGGCTCGGCCTCCGTCCGCGCGGCGACGGCGGCTGGGTGCTGGGTGGGACGATCGGCGCGAACGCGCGGGTGCGGCGGCTCACGGCGGTGGCGCCCGACCCGCGCCGGGTCCTCGAGGCGGCGTGGGCCTCGGCGCTCCGCGACCAGGGGATCCTCTGGGAGCCGCGCGGGCCGGTCGCCGCGCCGCCGGACACGGGCCGTGCGGCCGCGCTCGCCGTCGTGCAGTCGCCGCCGTTCGACACCGTGGCCAGCGAGGTGAACCGGCGGAGCCTCAATCCCGGCGCCGAGCTGCTGCTGCAGTGGGCGGCCGGGCGCGGGCCCGAGGCGCCGCAGCGGCTCACCGAGCACGTCCGCGAGGTCACGGGCCACGGCGACGACGTGCACCTCGTGGACGGCAGCGGCCTCTCCTACGACGACCGGATGTCCCCCTCGGCGTTCATCGCGTACCTCGCGAAGTACCCCCAGACGCCGAGCGGCCGGAACTTCCCGATGCTCCTCCCGGCGAACGGCAGCGGCACGCTCCGGCGCCTCGCCTCCGGCTTCCCCGGCTCGGGCGTCGTGCGCGCGAAGACCGGCACCCTCGGCTCGGTCTCCACGCTCGTCGGCTACCTGGGCCGCCCGAACGGCACGCTGATCGTGGCGCTGATGTACAACGGACCCCGGCCGTGGGCGGCCCGCCAGGCGCAGTGGCGCCTCTTCCGCCTCCTCGGCGCCGACGGCGTGGTGATCCCGGCCGACTCGAGCGGCATGGACGAGGACCACCTGGGCGGGAGCGAGGACAGCGCCGACGCCCCGCTCCGCCCGGGGCCGGACCGCCCGTAAGCGGAACGCGCGCCGGAAACGATCGCGGCGGCGCCCCATGGGGCGCCGCCGCTCGCGTTTCGGGGACCGCCGCGCAGCTCAGTCCTTGTGCTCGTGCTCCGTCCCGTCGGCGTGGGTCTGCTTCGCGGCACCGGTCGAGTCCACCGTGGCGGGCGCCGAGGGCGAGCCCGCCTCCGTCGGCGGCTGGAAGAGCGGCTGGCGCACCTCGACGTGGCTGATCGCCCCCCCGAGGAGCGCGGCGCGGACGACGGCCGCGGAGGACGCGAGCAGGCCCACCGTGACGAGGCCCGACGCCCACCCCGGCACCTTCCGGTCGCCGCGCGACACGAAGAGCCCGACCCCGCCGAGGCCGCCGGTCACGAGCATGACGATCATGGCCGCCTCGGCCGCCTCCTCGTGCTCGTGGGTGCGGTCGTGGTCGTACCCCTTCATGTCCTCGAGCTGCTCGTGCGCCTCGTCGCCGGTGAAGAACGCGACGTACGAGGAGAGCCCCGCCAGCAGCGTGACGCCGAGGGCGAGCCGCATCAGCTCGCGGCTCCCCTTGAGCAGGGCCCAGAGCACGAGGCCCAGCGCCACGAAGGCGCCGATCACGGGAAGGTGGTTCACCATCAGGTGGAGGTGCGGGTAGTTCACGGGTCGCTCCTTGGCGAGGCCGGTCGGGGTCAGGCGCGCTGGGCGGCGGGGGCGGTGGCGCGCTCGCGCGCGCGGGCCGCCACCCGGACCACCGCAAAGTAGCGCTCGAGGGTCACGTA
>JBAIWX010000298.1:0-4225 GCA_037916975.1 Gemmatimonadales bacterium | reverse complement strand
GCTACCGCGGGGTCATCTGCGACCGCTGCGGCGTGGAGGTCACGCTCTCGAAGGTCCGGCGCGAGCGCATGGGCCACATCGAGCTCAGCGTGCCGGTGGCGCACATCTGGTTCTTCAAGACGCTGCCGAGCCCGATGGGCAACCTGCTCGACGTCACGCTGCGTGACCTCGAGCGGGTCATCTACTACTCGAACTACATCGTCATCGAGCCGGGCAAGCAGGACGTCGAGCCCCGCCAGCTCCTCGACGAGGACGAGTACCTCCAGCTCCGCGCGGCGGCGCGCGAGGCGGGCGACACCGCGTTCGAGGCGGACATCGGCGCCCCGGCGGTGCGGAAGCTTCTCGGCCGCATCGACGTGAAGCGCGTCGCCGAGGAGCTGCGCGCCCAGGTGGCCGGCGAGACGAGCCAGCACCGGAAGAAGCAGCTCCTCAAGCGGCTCAAGATCGTGGACGCCTTCCTCACCTCCGGCGACTCGGGCGACCTGCCCAACAAGCCGGAGTGGATGATCCTGGACGTCGTCCCGGTCATCCCGCCCGACCTGCGGCCGCTCGTGCCGCTCGACGGCGGGCGCTTCGCCACGAGCGACCTGAACGACCTGTACCGGCGGGTGATCAACCGCAACAACCGCCTGCAGAAGCTCATCCAGCACCGCGCCCCGGAGGTCATCCTCCGGAACGAGAAGCGCATGCTGCAGGAGGCGGTGGACGCGCTCTTCGACAACGGCCGCCGCTCCAAGGCGATCCGCGGCCGCGGCAAGCGCCCCCTCAAGTCCCTGAGCGACATGCTCAAGGGCAAGCAGGGCCGCTTCCGGCAGAACCTGCTCGGCAAGCGCGTGGACTACTCGGGCCGCTCGGTGATCGTGGTGGGCCCGGAGCTCCGGCTCCACCAGTGCGGCCTGCCGAAGGCGATGGCCGTCGAGCTCTTCAAGCCCTTCATCATCCACAAGCTGGTGCAGAAGGGCATCGCCGAGACGGTCAAGCGCGCCAAGAAGATCGTCGAGCGCGAGAGCCCCGAGGTGTACGAGATCCTCGAGGAGATCATCCAGGACCACCCGGTGCTCCTCAACCGCGCGCCGACGCTCCACCGCCTGGGCATCCAGGCGTTCGAGCCGGTGCTGGTCGAGGGGAAGGCCATCCGCATCCACCCGCTCGTCTGCGCGGCGTTCAACGCCGACTTCGACGGCGACCAGATGGCCGTGCACGTGCCGCTCTCGTTCGAGTCGCAGCTCGAGGCGCGCGTGCTCATGATCTCGTCGAACAACATCCTGAAGCCCTCGGACGGCCGGCCGATCGCCGAGCCGTCGCAGGACATGGTGCTGGGCAGCTACTGGCTCACCAAGCTGCCGGCGGGCTTCGAGGAGGAGCTCCGGAAGGCGGGCGGGGCGAAGCTCGAGGAGGCGAAGGCGCGCCTCTGGAAGGACGCCAAGCACTACGGGACGCTGGCCGAGCTCGAGATGGCGCTGCTCACCGGCGCGGCGACGCCGCACACGGCGATCCGGTTCTGGTACGTGCCGCCCCGCGGCGCGGCCGAGCCGCAGCCGCGGTGGATCCGCACGACCGTGGGCCGCGTGATCTTCAACAGCATCCTGCCGCGGCAGCTCGTGGCGGAGCTCGGGTTCCGCGACTCGCTCATGAAGAAGAAGGAGCTCTCGGCCACGGTGCTCGAGAGCTACCGGCGCGCGGGCCTCGCCGAGACGGTCATGTTCCTCGACCGCCTCAAGGAGTTCGGGTTCCGCTTCGCCACGCAGGCGGGCGTGTCCATCGGGATCGAGGACCTCGAGATCCCGGGCCAGAAGCAGGAGCTGCTGGCCGAGGCCGACGCGCGCGTCAAGCGCTTCCAGCGCGCGTACAACACCGGCCAGATCACCTTCGGCGAGCGGTACAACAAGGTGATCGACGCCTGGACCCACGCGAACAACGACGTGGCCGAGGCGATGGTGAACCACATGCGGGTCTCCCGCGGCGGGTTCAACCCGGTGTTCATGATGTTCGACTCGGGCTCGCGCGGCAGCCGCGACCAGATCCGGCAGCTCGCCGGCATGCGCGGCCTGATGGCCAAGCCGCAGAAGAAGCTGACGGGCGGCATCGGCGAGATCATCGAGAGCCCGATCAAGTCGAACTTCCGCGAGGGCCTCACCGTGCTCGAGTACTTCATCTCGACGCACGGCGCCCGGAAGGGCCTCGCCGACACGGCGCTCAAGACCGCCGACGCCGGCTACCTCACCCGCCGCCTGGTGGACGTGGCGCAGGACGTCACGATCACCGAGGAGGACTGCGGCACCGTGCTCGGCCTCGACATGGCCGCGCTCAAGGAGGGCGAGGACGTCATCGAGCCGCTGGGCGAGCGCATCGTGGGCTCGGTCGCGGCCGAGGAGGTGCTGGACCCGCACGAGCTCGACGAGCACGGCGACCCGCGGATCCTGGTGCAGGCCGGCCAGCTGATCGACGAGGACGTCGCCCGCGCCATCGAGGACGCGGGCATCGAGAAGGTGATGATCCGCTCGGTCCTCACCTGCGAGGCCCGGCGCGGCGTCTGCCGCATGTGCTACGGCCGCAACCTGGCCACCATGGACATGGTGGACATGGGCGAGGCGGTCGGCATCCTGGCGGCGCAGTCGATCGGCGAGCCGGGCACGCAGCTCACGCTCCGCACCTTCCACATCGGCGGCACCTCGAGCCGCATCGCGGAGGAGGCGGAGCGCCGCGCCCGCGCCGACGGCCTGGTCAAGTACACCCCGGGCCTCGAGTGGGCCGACGTGCCGGTCGTGTACGAGGACGGCACGAAGGGGATGCAGCGCGTGGCCCTCACCCGCGAGGACGAGTCGGCCACCGACGAGACGAAGGAAGGCATCCTCGTCGTCGACCCGAAGGACCCGAAGCGGGTGATCAACCGCTACCCGGTGCCGGAAGGCGCGATGCTGCAGGTGAAGGAGGGCGACCTGGTGACCCGCGAGTCGGCGGAGCGCCGGGGCACCATCCTCTACACCTGGGACCCGTACTCGAACCCGTCCATCCTCAAGATCGACGGCGAGCTGCGCTGGAAGGACCTCGTCCCGGGCGTCACGCTCCGCGAGGAGCTCGACGAGGGCACCGGCCTCCGCTCGCTCGTCGTCGCGAACGACCCGGACCGCGAGCTGCACCCGTCGGTGCTGGTCTACGCGCCGAACCGGAAGGACCCGCAGGAGTACACGCTGGCGGAGGGGAGCCGCATCATCTTCGGCTCGCCCACCGACACCGTCTCCCGCGCCTTCGACATCGCCGACGAGGCGAACCCCTGGTCGGGGCGGTTCAAGGTCGAGGAGCGGCCGATCAACGAGGCGTGGCCGTCGCGCGGCAAGAAGGAGAGCCGCGACAAGACGGTCTGGCTCTCGCCGTCGGTCAAGGTGCAGCGCGGCATCACCGTCACCAAGATCCCGCGCGAGGCCTACAAGACGCGCGACATCACCGGCGGCCTCCCGCGCATCGCCGAGCTCTTCGAGGCGCGGCGGCCGAAGGACCCGGCGACCATCGCCGAGGTGGACGGCGTGGTCAAGTTCGGCGAGATCAAGCGCGGCAAGCGCGAGATCTACGTCTACCCGCAGGTCGAGGCGGACGAGGTGGTCGAGCCGAACCTCTACGAGGTGCCGGCCGGCAAGCACCTGCGCGTGCACGAGGGCGACCGCGTGCGCGCCGGTGACCGCCTCACCGAGGGCCCGGTGAACCCGCACGACATCCTGCGGATCAAGGGCCCGCGCGCGGTGCAGGAGTACCTGCTCGACGAGGTGCAGGAGGTGTACCGCCTGCAGGGTGTCCGCATCAACGACAAGCACATCGGCGTCATCATCCGCCAGATGCTGCAGAAGGTGCGCGTCACCGACCCGGGCGACACCGACTTCCTCGAGGGGGAGACGGTGGACAAGGTCGCCTTCCGCGACGAGAACGAGAAGACGGTCAAGCGGAAGGGGAACCCCGCGGACGCGGAGCCGGTGCTGCTCGGCATCACCAAGGCCTCGCTCACGACGCAGAGCTTCATCTCGGCCGCGTCGTTCCAGGAGACCACCCGCGTCCTCACCGACGCGGCGATCCGCGGGGCCAAGGACGACCTCCTCGGCCTTCGGGGTGCCGTCCTTCTCCACCGGGTACACGTAGATCTCGCGCTTGCCGCGCTTGATGTCGCCGAACTTCACGACGCCATCGGCCTCGGCGATCGTGGCCGGATCCTTCGGCCGGCGCGCCTCGAAGAGCT
>JBAIWX010000297.1:0-9825 GCA_037916975.1 Gemmatimonadales bacterium | reverse complement strand
CTCGGGCCTCGCATCGGCAAGTACGACGAGAACGGCAACGCGAAGGTGATCCCCGGCCACAACATGTCGATGGTCGCGGTCGGCACGTTCATCCTCGCGTTCGGCTGGTTCGGCTTCAACGCGGGCTCGACCCTGTCGACGCAGGACGGCCTGCTCGCGGTGGTCGCGGTCAACACGATGCTCGCGTCGGCGTCGGGCGCGTTCCTCGGCTACATCTGGTCGGTGGTCCGGTTCGGCAAGCCGGACGTGTCGCTGCTCTGCAACGGCATGCTCGCCGGCATGGTCGCGATCACCGCGCCGTGCGCGTTCGTCGACGCGCCCATCGCGATCCTGATCGGCGCGATCTCCGGCGTGCTCGTCATCGAGTCGGCGCTGTTCTGGGAGAAGAAGGTGAAGATCGACGACCCGGTCGGCGCGATCTCGGTGCACGGCGTGAACGGCTTCTTCGGCATCCTCGCCCTCGGCCTCTTCGCCGACGGCACCTACGGCGGCGGGCTCAACGGCGTCCAGGGCAACGTGACCGGCCTCTTCTACGGCGACGCCGGCCAGTTCGTGGCGGAGCTGATCGGCGGCCTCACCAACGTCGTGGTGGTCGGCGCGCTGACCGCCCTCGCCTGGGCGATCACCGGCCTCATCGTGAAGGGCCACCGCGTGAGCGCGGCCGACGAGGAGCTCGGCCTCGACCTCCCCGAGGTCGGCGCCCTCGCGTACCCGGATTCGACCGACCTGACCTCCGCGGTCGTGATCAGCAACACCTCGGCGAGCGGGCCCGAGTCCCGCCGCGCGGCGGCGTGAGCGCGCCGCGGCCGAGCCCCAACTGACCGTGGGGACCGGGGTGGCGGGCGCCGTCCGGCCCGCCGCCCCACCCCCGGCCCTGCCCCCAAGGAGCGAGCCATGAAGCTCATCACCTGCGTGATCCGCCCCGAGCGGCTGCCCGAGGTCAAGGCGGCGCTCTTCCGTGCCGGCGTCACCGGCATCACGATCTCCCGCGTCAGCGGCCACGGCGGCGAGCGCGACCTCGTGGAGATGTACCGCGCCACGAGCGTCATCCTCGAGTTCCGCGAGAAGATCAAGATCGAGATGGCCTGCTCGGAGCCCTTCGTGCAGCCCACCATCAACGCGATCCTCGCCTCGGCCCGCACCGGCCAGGTCGGCGACGGGAAGATCTTCGTCCAGCCGATCGAGCGGGTCGTCCGAATCCGCACCGGCGAGCAGGACAACGCCGCGCTCACCCCGGTCACCGCCGACGAGGTGCAGCGGAAGGCGCTCGAGGAAGTCACGACGGCGAAGTAGCCGCCGCAGCGTCCCCGCGGCCGCCCGCCCGACGCGTGACCCGGGCGGGCGGCCGCTATCTTTCCGCCGACCCCGCCGTCACGGCCGACCATGACCGACGCCTCGCACGCCACGACGCTGCCGCTCGCCCTCGCCGCGATCCTGGTCGCCGCGCGCCTGGGCGGCGACCTCGCCGAGCGCCTGCGGCAGCCCGCGGTGCTCGGGGAACTGCTCCTGGGCGTCGTGCTCGGCAACCTCGACCTCGCCGGCCTCGGGTGGTTCCGGCAGGTGGCGGCGGATCCCGCGCTCCAGGGCCTCGCCTCCCTCGGCGTGATCCTCCTCCTCTTCGAGGTCGGGCTCGAGTCCACGGTCGCCGACATGCGCCGGGTCGGTGCGCGCGCCTTCTGGGTGGCGACGCTCGGCGTCATCGTGCCCTGGGTGCTCGGCACCGGCGTGGCCCGCCTGCTGCTGCCCGACCGGGGCATCCACGTGGCCCTCTTCCTCGGTGCCGCGCTCACCGCGACGAGCGTCGGGATCACCGCGCGCGTCCTCCGCGACCTCGGGCGCTCCCAGACGGCGGAGGCCCGGATCATCCTGGGCGCCGCGGTGATCGACGACGTCATGGGCCTCGTCATCCTCGCCGCCGTGACGAGCCTCGTGCAGTCGGCGGACACCGGCCGCGCGCTCTCGGCCGGCGGGCTCGCCCTCATCCTGGCCAAGGCGGTCGGCTTCCTCGGCGGCGCGCTCTGGCTCGGCCAGCGCGTGGCCCCGCGGCTCTTCGGGGCGGCCGCGCACCTCCGGGGGAACGGGGTCCTCCTCGCGACCGCGCTCGTCTTCTGCCTCGCCCTCGCGTGGCTGGCAAGCGCCATCGGGCTCGCCGCCATCGTCGGCGCGTACGCCGCCGGCCTCCTCCTCGAGCGGGTCCACTACCGCGACTTCCTCGATCGCGGGGAGCACGGCGTCGAGGAGCTGGTGAAGCCGATCTCCCAGACCCTGGTGCCCGTCTTCTTCGTGCTGATGGGCATGCAGGTCGAGCTCCGCTCGCTCGCCGAGCCGGGGATGCTCGCGCTCGCCGCCGCCCTCGTGGCCGCGGCGGTCGTGGGGAAGCAGGCCTGCGCCCTCGGCGGGCTCGGGGGCGGGCTCGACGCCCTGAGCATCGGGATCGGGATGATCCCGCGCGGCGAGGTCGGGCTCATCTTCGCGAGCCTGGGCCTCACCCTCCGGATCGGCGGCGTGCCCGTGGTGGACCCGGCCCTCTACGCCGCGATCGTCGCGATGGTACTCGTCACCACCGTCGTGACGCCGCCCCTCCTCGGCTGGAGCATGCGCCGGCGGCGCGACGCCGACCCCGCCCCCTCGCCCGGCCCCGCCTGACCCGGGCGGGGGCCGCGGGCCGCCGGCCCGGCCGCTTGCGGCCCCCGGTACGGCCCCGGATACTACGGGAGCAGTGACTCACTCCCTCCCGCCAGGACGCATGCCGCTCAACGACCGCAGCCGGGCCATCACCGAGGGCGTCGCCCGCGCGCCGAACCGCGCGATGCTTCGCGCCGTCGGCTTCGGTGACGGCGACTTCACGAAGCCGATCGTCGGGATCGCGAACGGCTTCAGCACCGTCACCCCCTGCAACGCGGGCCTCGACCGGCTGGCGCGCCGCGCGGAAGCGGCGGTGCGCGAGGCCGGCGGGATGCCGCAGCTCTTCGGCACCATCACGGTGAGCGACGGGATCGCGATGGGCACCGAGGGGATGAAGTACTCCCTCGTCTCGCGCGAGGTCATCGCCGACGCGATCGAGACCGCCTGCGGCGCGCAGCGGATGGACGGCGTCCTCGCGGTGGGGGGCTGCGACAAGAACATGCCGGGCGCGATGATCGCCATGGCGCGGCTCGACATCCCCGCCGTGTTCGTCTACGGCGGCACCATCAAGCCGGGCCACCACGCCGGGAAGGACCTCACGATCGTGAGCGTCTTCGAGGCCGTGGGCGAGTACAGCGCGGGCCGGCTCCCGCAGGCGGAGCTCGACGCGATCGAGCACCGCGCCTGCCCGGGCCAGGGAAGCTGCGGCGGGATGTACACCGCCAACACCATGTCCTCCATCTTCGAGGCGATGGGGATGAGCCTCCCCGGCTCCTCGACGATGGCCGCGGAGGACGCCGAGAAGGAGGAGAGCGCCGCGCGCTCGGGGGCGGTGCTCGTCGAGGCGATCCGCCGCGGGATCACCCCGCGCCGCATCCTCACCCGCCGGGCCTTCGAGAACGGGATCACCGTCTGCATGGCGCTCGGCGGGTCCACCAACGCCGTGCTGCACCTGCTCGCCATCGCGCACTCGGCGGGCGTGCCGCTCGCCCTGGACGACTTCGAGGCGATCCGCCGCCGCACCCCGGTGCTCTGCGACCTCAAGCCCTCGGGCCGCTACGTCGCCACGGACCTCCACCGCGCGGGCGGGGTGCCGGCGGTGATGCGGATGCTGCTCGACCGGGGCCTCCTCCACGGCGACTGCCTGACGGTGACCGGGCAGACGATCGCCGACTCCCTCGCGGGCGTGCCGGCGGCCCCCGCCGCCGGGCAGGACGTCATCCGGCCCTACGACCGGCCGGTCTACGCCGAGGGGCACCTCGCGGTGCTGCGCGGGTCGCTCGCCCCGGACGGGGCGGTGGCCAAGATCAGCGGCGTGAAGGTGCCGCGCCTGCGCGGCCCGGCGCGCGTCTTCGAGTCGGAGGAGGCGTGCCTCGAGGCGATCCTCGCGGGGCGCATCCGGCCGGGCGACGTGGTGGTGATCCGGCACGAGGGGCCGAAGGGCGGGCCGGGCATGCGCGAGATGCTCGCCCCCACCGCCGCCATCATCGGCGCCGGCCTCGGCGACAGCGTGGGGCTCGTCACCGACGGCCGCTTCTCGGGCGGGACGTACGGGATGGTGGTGGGCCACGTGGCCCCGGAAGCGGCGGTCGGCGGGCCGATCGCGCTGGTGCAGGAGGGCGACCCTGTGGTCATCGACGCCTACGAGCGCCGCCTCGACCTCGACGTGCCGGCCGACGAACTGGCCCGGCGGCGCGCGGCGTGGCGCCCCCCCGCCCCGCGCTACACCGCCGGCGTGCTCGCCAAGTACGCGCACCTCGTCTCGAGCGCCCACCTCGGCGCCGTCACCGACCGGCTCGCATGATCAGCGTCGCCGTCGCCATCCACAGCGAGCTCTGCCGCCTCGGGCTCGCGACGCTCGTCGGCCAGCTCGAGGACATGCGCGTGGCGGGGACCGCGGGCACGCTCGCCGACACGGAGCAGCTCGTCGCCTCCGCCCCGGCCGACGTGCTCATCCTCGACGCCGGCTTCCACGCCGCCGAGCCCTCGCTCGTCGCGCGCCTCCGCACGCAGCACCCCGGTACCCGGATCCTCGTCTTCTCCGAGCACGCCGGCCTGGAGGCCGACCCGCGCTGCGCCTCCGCGCTCCGGGCCGGTGCCTCCGGCTGCCTCGTCCGCACCCTCGACCACGCGCAGTTCCTCGACGCGGTCCGGCGCGCGGCGAGCGGCGCGATGGTCCTGCCGCCCGAGCGCCCCCCGCTGCCCCTCACGGGGCGCGAACTCGAGATCGTCGCGGCGGTCGCGGACGGCCTCGACAACCGCTCCATCGCCCAGCGCCTGGGCCTGCGCGAGCAGACGGTGAAGAACCGGCTGACCCGCATCATGGCCAAGACGGGGGTGCGCGGGCGGGTCCAGCTCGTGCGCTGGGCGCTCGAGCACGGCGCCGCCGGCGCGCTCAACTGAACCGTCCCGTGCCCGGCAGCGGCCGCGGCGCGCCCCCGGTGGTCCGCCTGCTCACGCTCCTCGTCGCCGCCCTCGCGGCGATCGTCGGCGTCCGCGGTGCGTCGCACCGCAGCCCTGCGGCCCCGCCGCCGGTCACGGCACCCGCCGTCCCCGCGCCGCGCGACGCCGGGCCGGGCCCCGCGGCTCCGGCCACCGCCCGCGCGGGCATCGGCTTCCGCTCCCCGGAGCGCCTGCACGAGCACTTCCGCAAGCACGGCGCCGAGTTCGGGGCCATCTCCGAGGCGGACTACCTCCGCGCCGCGCAGGCGCTCCGCGACCGTGCCGCGGGCGGGGAGGTGCTCGAGGCGGTGCGCGCCGACGGGGTGGTGACGCGGTTCGACCGATCGACGGGCGCCTTCCTCGCGTGCGACGCCGACGGGACGATCCGCACCTACTTCCGTCCGAACGACGGGGAGGCCTATTTCCGGCGTCAGGCGCGCAGGGGGACGACGTGAGCTGCTTCGACGCGGTGCGGGAGTACCTCGAACGGCGGGGGGTGCCGCTCGCGCTCGTGCGCGGCGGGCTGCCGGGGCTGGCGCGGCGGTGGGAGGAGGTCGTCGGCGGCGTCGAGGGCGGCTACGCGCTCGGCATCGAGGACTACCTGAACGACGTGGACGTCCGCAACCTGATCGCCGGCGCTCTCCGGGTGGCGGAGCCCGAGCAGGCGGCGGCGATCCTGCCGCGGGTCGAGGCCGCGGACGCCCGCTTCCGCGACGCGACGATGGAGGGCCCCTGCATCTGGGGCCGGCAGATCGAGCTCGACGAGGGCTACACCCCGGCGAAGCAGTGGTGGTACTACCGCCGCCCGAAACGGGCCGGCCCCGAGCTCGCGGGCGAGCTCGGGGCCGATGCCGCCCTCTAGGCGTCCCTCAGGCGCGCGCGAGCGCGCCTTTCTCTTCCCGGACGAGCCGCGCGACGAGGCTGCCCATCTCGGCGGTGGAGATGGAGCGCTCGCCGTGGCGTGCGAGGTCCGCGGTGCGCGCCCCCTGCTCGAGCGCCCGGTCCACCGCGCGCTCCACGAGCGCCGCCGCCTCGGGCAGCCGGAGCGAGTGGCGGAGCAGCATCGCCGCCGAGAGGATGGCACCGAGGGGGTTGGCGATGCCGCGGCCGGCGATGTCCGGGGCGGAGCCGTGCACCGGCTCGTAGAGCCCCGGCCCGTCGCCGAGGGAGGCGGAGGGGAGCATGCCCAGGGTGCCGGCGAGCACCGCCGCCTCGTCGGAGAGGATGTCGCCGAACATGTTCTCGGTGAGCACGACGTCGAAGGCGGCGGGGGTCTGCACGAGCCGCATCGCCATCACGTCCACGTAGGCGTGCTCGAGCCGCACCGTCGGGTAGTCCTTCGCCACCGTCGTCACCACCTCCCGCCAGAGCTGCGAGACCTCGAGCACGTTGGCCTTGTCCACCGACGTGACGAGGCCGCGCCGGCCCTTCGCCGCCTCGAACGCCACCCGGGCCACGCGCTCGATCTCCGTGGTGTCGTAGGTGAGCGTGTTGACCGCGCGGGCGCCGTACCGGCCGCGCGGCTGGCCGTAGTAGAGCCCGCCGGTGAGCTCGCGCACGATGAGGACGTCCACCCCGCGGAGGAGCTCCGGCCGGAGCGGCGACGCGCCCGCGAGCGCGGGCCGCGCGGCGACCGGGCGGAGGTTCGCATACACGCCCAGGTGCTGGCGCAGCCCGAGGAGCGCCGCCTCGGGGCGCTGGTCGCGCGGCGCGCGGTCGGTGGTGGGGTCGCCCACCGCGCCGAGGAGGACGGCGTCGGCCTGCGTCACGGCCTCGCGCGTCGCCGCCGGGAAGGCGGCGCCGGTCTTGTGCCAGGCGGCGCCGCCGATCAGGTGGCGCACGAGCGTGAGCTCGTGCCCGAAGCGGTCGGCGACGGCGGCGAGCACCCGCTCCGCCTCGGCGGTGACCTCGGGGCCGATGCCGTCCCCGGGCAGCGTGACGATGGTCCAGCGGCTCATGTCCCTCTCCCCAGCGCCGTGATGCGGCGCTCGTAGGCGGCGATCTTCGCCTCGTCCTTGAGCGTCTGCCCGATCTCGTCGAGCCCCTCGAGCAGCATGGCGCGGCGGTACGGGTCCAGCGTGAACGGCGCCCGGAACCCCTCCGGGCCGGTGACGACCTGCTGCACCAGGTCCACGGTCAGCTCGAGCGGCGCGGGCCGGGCCGCGAGCGCGAAGAGCCGCTCCACGTCCGGGGCGGGCAGGACCACCGGCAGGAGGCCGTTCTGGCAGCAGTTGCCGAAGAAGATGTCGGCGAACGACGGCGCGACGACGGCGCGGAAGCCGTAGTCGGCGAGCGCCCACGGGGCGTGCTCGCGCGAGGAGCCGCAGCCGAAGTTGGCGCCCGCGACCAGGATGCTGGCGCCCTGCGCCTTCGGCGCGTTCAGCTCGAAGTCGGGGTTGGGCGTGCCGTCGGCCCGGCGGCGCCAATCCCAGAAGAGGAACTGCCCGAAGCCCGAGCGCTCGATGCGCTTGAGGAACTGCTTCGGGACGATCTGGTCGGTGTCCACGTTGACCCGCGGGAGCGCCGCGGCGATGCCCGTGTGGACGGTGAACGGCTGCATGGCGCCCCCGCCTCAGTCCAGCAGGCCGCGGACGTCGACGAAGCGGCCCTCGACCGCCGCCGCCGCCGCCATGAGCGGGCTCACGAGGTGCGTGCGCCCGCCCTTCCCCTGCCGGCCCTCGAAGTTCCGGTTGCTCGTCGAGGCGCAGCGCTCGCCGCTCCCGAGGATGTCGTCGTTCATGCCGAGGCACATCGAGCAGCCGCTGTTGCGCCACTCGAACCCCGCCTCGGAGAAGAGGCGGTGGAGTCCCTCGGCCTCCGCGGCGGCCTTCACCCGCTGCGAGCCGGGGACGACCATCGCGCGCACCCCGTCCTTCACCCGGCGGCCCCGCACGAGCCGCGCGGCGGCCCGCAGGTCCTCGAGCCGCGCGTTGGTGCACGAGCCGATGAAGACGCGGTCCACGGGCAGCCCCTCGAGCGCGGTCCCGGCCTCGAGGCCCATGTAGGCGAGGGCCCGCTCGGCGGCGCGCCGGTCGGCTTCGGCGGCGAAGTCGGCCGGATCGGGGACGCGCGCCGTGATGTCGGCCACCATCCCCGGGTTCGTGCCCCAGGTGACCTGCGGGGCGAGCGCGCCGACGTCGAGGCGGACCTCGGCGTCGTACGTGGCCCCCGGATCGGTGGGGAGCGTGCGCCACCACGCCTCGAACCGGTCCCACGCCTCGCCCTGGGGCGCGCGGGGCCGGCCGCGCAGCCACGCGACGGTGGTCTCGTCGGGGGCGACCATGCCCGCGCGCGCCCCCGCCTCGATGGACATGTTGCAGATCGTCATCCGCCCCTCCATCGAGAGGGCGCGGATGGCGGGACCGGTGTACTCGAAGACGTAGCCGGTCCCGCCGCCGGTGCCGATCCGCCCGATGAGCGCGAGGATCATGTCCTTGGCGGTGACGCCGGGCGGGAGCGTCCCCTCGAAGCGCACCTCCATCGTGCGCGGCCGTGCCTGGACGAGGCACTGCGTCGCGAGGACGTGCTCCACCTCGCTCGTCCCGATCCCGAAGGCGAGCGCCCCGAAGGCGCCGTGGGTCGAGGTGTGCGAGTCGCCGCAGACGATGGTCATCCCCGGCCGGGTGAGGCCGAGCTCGGGGCCGATCACGTGCACGATCCCCTGCTCCGGGGAGCCGAGGTCGAAGAGTTCGATCCCGAAGGCGCGCGCGTTCTCCGCGAGGGTGCGCACCTGCTGCGCCGAGATCGGGTCGGCGATCGGCAGCGCGCGGTCGCCGGTGGGGACGTTGTGGTCCACCGTGGCGATCGTGCGCTCGGGCCGGCGCACGCGCCGGCCCGCGAGGCGCAGCCCCTCGAAGGCCTGGGGCGTCGTCACCTCGTGGACCAGGTGCAGGTCCACGTAGAGCAGGGCCGGGCCGCCCGGCACCTCGCTCACGACGTGCGCGTCCCAGACCTTCCGGAAGAGGGTGCGTGGCGCCGTCATGGTCAGACCGCCGCCGGCTCCGGCTTCGCCGCCCGCGCCGCCTTCCCCTCCTCGGACCACGGCATCATCGCGCGCAGGTCGCGCCCGACGCGCTCGAGGAGGTGGTCGCGGTCGGCCGCGCGCATGCGCTCGAAGTTGGGCCGGCCGGCCCGGTTCTCCGCCAGCCACTCGCGGGCGAAGGTGCCGTCCTGGATCTCGCCCAGGATCCGCCGCATCTCCGCGCGCGTGGCGTCGGTGATCACGCGGGGCCCGCGGGTGTAGTCGCCGTACTCGGCGGTGTCGCTGATCGAGTAGCGCATGAAGCTCATCCCGCCGCGGTACATCAGGTCCACGATCAGCTTGAGCTCATGCAGGCACTCGAAGTACGCCATCTCGGGGGCGTAGCCCGCCTCGACGAGGGTCTCGAAGCCCGCCTTGACCAGCGCCGTGGCGCCGCCGCAGAGCACCGCCTGCTCGCCGAAGAGGTCGGTCTCCGTCTCCTCGCGGAAGGTCGTGTCGAGGACGCCGGCGCGGGTGCAGCCGATGCCGCGGGCGTAGGCCAGGGCCAGTTGCTTCGCGTTCTCGGTCGCGTTCTGGTGCACCGCGATGAGCGCCGGGGTGCCGCCGCCGGCCTCGTAGAGGCGCCGCACCAGGTGCCCGGGGCCCTTGGGCGCCACCATCGTCACGTCCACCTCCGGCGGCGGCACGATCTGGCCGAAGTGGATGTTGAAGCCATGGGCGAACATCAGCATCTTGCCCGCCGTCAGCCCCTGCTCGATCGAGGAGTCGTAGACGGC
>JBAIWX010000296.1:0-6649 GCA_037916975.1 Gemmatimonadales bacterium | reverse complement strand
GGCACGGTGGGGTTGCAGCGAGCCTTCCTCGCGCGCGGCGCGCGGTCGCTGCTCGTGAGCCTCTGGAACGTGGACGACGCGGCGACGGCGGCGCTGGTCCGCGGTTTCTACACGCACTGGCTCGGCGACCGGGACCGGCCCACGAAGGCCGAGGCGCTCAGGCGCGCGCAGGAGGAGGTGCGACGGGTGCCGAAATGGGCGGCGCCGAAATACTGGGCCGCGTTCCAGGTGGTGGGCGCGGAGTAGGGCCCGGCTACCGGTGCTTCCGGTACGCCGGGAGCCAGACCCTCCCCGGGCAATCGGGCTCCGCGTCGCCGTAGCGCCGGAGCCACGCCTCGAACGGCGCGCGGTCGCCGGGCCCCGTCGCCTGCGCGAGGGACCGGTGCATCTCGTCGTAGCCGTGCGCCGAAGGGCGCCCGCGCCGCCGGACCTCGACCCACTCCGAACTCACCGGCAATGCGAACCCGGGCCGGGCCACGACACGCCACCGCCACGCCTCGCCGGGCTTCAATTCGCGCACGCCCCCCGTGACCGGCGGCACGCGCACCACGCCCAGGCGGAGCCGCACCGGCACGCGCGCGGTGTCGGCGCCGAACGCGACCTGCACCTCCACCCTCCCGCTGTCCACCGCCGAGCAGAGATAGAGCGGCGGCCTCGCCGCGAGCGTGGTGCGCGCCTCCGTCGTGTCACGCGACGGGAGCTGCGGCCGCACCATCGCCGCGCCGCGCGCCACCGCCACGACGCGCCGCGTGCCCTGCGAGGGCGGGCGGATCACATCGCGCACTCGCTGGCCCACCGAGGCCGCCGAGTCGCCGGGGGGGCGCGCAGGGGCGGGCTGCTGGGCAGCGGCTCGCGTGGCGAGCAGGAGCGCGACGCCGGCCAGGAGCGCCCGGCGCGCCGCGCAGGCTGCGTCGCCACCTGCAGGTGTCCGTCTCATGCTCCCGTTCCCTCCCACTCGACGAGGTGCGCGCGCACCGGCTCCTGCCGGCCCCGCAGCGATTGCTCCCCCAGGTCCCGGTACCGTGCCGACTGCGGCGCGAGTGCGCGCGTCGTCTCCGCGCCGATGATCCGGCACGGGCCGACCTCGGCCGGCAGCTCGAGCTGCTCGAGCCGCGCCGCGACGTTCACGACGTCGCCCACCACGGTGTACTTGAGCCGCGACCCGCCGCCGATCGTCCCCGCCGCCGCCCGGCCGCTCGCGATCCCGATCCGCATCGCGAGCGAAGGCTCGCCGCGGTCCGCGCGCTCGCGGTTGAGCCGCTCGAGCGCCCGCGCCATCGCCACCGCGCACTGGACCGCGCGCGCGGCGTCCTCCGCGATCGCGCCGGGCTCCCGCCGCACGACCGGCACGCCGAAGTCGGCCTTGAAGCCGTCGCCCGCGTAGTCGTCCACGAGGCCGCCGTGGCGCTGGACGAGGTCGGCGAGCCGCCCGGTCCAGTCGCTCACGAGCGCCATGGTCGCCGCGGCGGGTCGCGCCTCCGTCGCCGCCGTGAAGCCGCGCAGGTCGGCGACGAGCACCGTGACCGGCGCCTCGACCGGCTTCGGCCGCCCGCCGGCGAGGAGCGTGTCGCGCGCCGCCCACGCCTCCGCCGCCACCGACGGCGCGACATACTGCCGGAAGAGGAGTCCGAGCAGCTCGCGCTTCCGCCGCTCCTGGACCGACACGGCGAGGCGCCCCGCCGTGCCCGCGCCGAGCCCCGCGATCGCGGCGGACGCCACGGGCAGCCAGATGCCGCCCGTGATCGCCCACGCGCCGAGCGCGGCGAGCGCTGCCCCCAATGCCGCGAGCCCGGCGCCGAGCCCGAGCACCGGCGCTGCCACGCCGAGCCAGCCCGCCGTGAGCAGGGCGGCACCGACCAGGATGGTCCCGTAGCGGAGCCGCGCCGGCTGCACCGGCTCGAGGTCCCCCATCGCGAGATGGCCGAGGAACCCCGCCAGCGTCGCCTGCACCTCGGCGGCGGAGCGGGCGGGGGCGTCGGTGTAGCGGGAGACCGCCGTGGCGAGCACGCCGGCATTGGTGGTGGTGGCCGAGCCCAGCACGACGATTCGGCCGCGCACCAGCCCGGCGGTGAGCGCCCGGCGCCCGCGCATGACGTCGGCGAGGGCGACGCGCCTCGGTGCGGCCCATGGGAAGCGGACCATCGCGCTCCCCGCAGCGCCGTCCGACGCGCCGTACGCCACGGCGCGCGTCGGCAGCCGCGCCTCGATGAGCCGGGTGGGACCCTGGTACCCCGGGGTGCGTGCCGCGAGCGCCGTCGCGAGGGGCAGGAACGGCGCATCGCCGACCCGGTCGGGCGGGTCGAGGTCGAGCCGGCGCACGACGCCCTCGGGTGCGTCCTCGAGCAGCCGCCCGTCGGCAACGCGCCCGGCGCGCACCGCGGCGGCGGGATCGTCCGCGAAGGGCCACGGCCACCCCTCCGACGGGCCGGCGGCGGCCAGCACGACGCGGTCGGAACCGGTGACGGTGGCGCGAAAGTGGAGCGAGTCGGGACCCACGGGGCGGTCGCGGAGGAGGGCGACGCCGATGGCCGCCGGCTGGAGCGCGAGGAGGGAGTCGAGCACCGTCGCCAGCGCCCCGTCGTCGAGCACCGGCCCGAGGCCTGCCGCATCGCGGTCGGTGAGTTCGACCAGGACCACCGGCCCCGCGTCGGCCGGTGCCGTGACGTACGCGAGGGCGTCCCATGCTGCCAGCTCCGCCCGGCGGCGCAGGCCCAGCCCATGCAGGAGGGCGAGCAGGAGGAGCCCGCCGGCAAGCCCGCCCGCGAGTGCCCCGGCACGGGACTCGGTGACCCGGCGGTGGTCCAGGATCAGTTGACGTCGAGGCATCGTGGTCGCGAGGGCGAGGCCGTTGCGGAAGTCGGTCCCGCTGCCAATTGTAATGGCGCAGCCACGCCAGACCACACGACCGCCACCATCCGAGCATCCTCGCCCGGTCGCAAACGGCCGCCCGGCCGTGTCTCATCGGTCGATGCCCGCACCCCACCCCGGGGGCGCGGGGACCGATCCTGAAGGAGCCTTGTGCATGTCCCGTCCGCCCCGTGCCCTCGGGCTCGCCCGCCGCGCCGCCCTCCCGGCGCTGGCGCTCCTCCTCTCCGGCTTCTCGGCGGCGCCGGAGCGCGCGCTGCCCGCCGTGCGGCGGACGCCCCGGCGCGTGGCGCTGCTCGTGGGCATCGCCGACTACAAGAACTTCACCCCCGACGGCCGGCCGGGCGAGACCGACCTCGAGGGACCGAAGGCCGACGTCGAGCTGATGAAGACGGTCCTGCGCGGCCGCGGCTTCGACGGGCCCGACGACGTGCGCGTGCTCCGCGACGCGGAGGCATCGAAGGCGGGGCTCATCGCGGGGTTCAAGTGGGCCGCGGAGCGGGCCGACTCGCCGGAGGACGTGGTCGTCATCTACTACTCGGGGCACGGCACCTTCACCCCGGACGACGACGGCGACGAGGCGAAGCTCAACCCGGGCGACGTCTTCGACGAGGCGCTCGTGCCGTGGGACGCGCCGCAGCACACGACCCAGCGCGCGAACCGCGGCGGGCTCCTCGTGGACGACGAGATCGCGAAGCTGCTCGAGCTGTTCCACACGAAGAACGTGACGATCATCCTCGATGCCTGCTACTCGGGCACCGCGACCCGCGGCGCCGAGCAGGACGAGCGGGCCCGGCCGCGGGGGCCGATCGCCCCGGCGACGGGGCAGGGCTCGGGCGGCGGCGGCGGGCTCGTGGACAACGCGGGCTACACGCTCATCACCGCGGCGAGCTCGAACGAGCAGGCGTTCGAGCGGCCGGTGAGCTACGGCGACCGCGGGAGCGTCACGCAGGGCGTCCTGACCTACGCCCTCGGCAACGTGCTCCGGAGCGCCGGCCCGACCATGCGCTACGACGAGCTGATGACGCGCATCCGCCGCGAGACGCTCCAGGACAAGGCGAACCAGACCCCACAGCTCGAGGGGAACACCGATGCCCTCCTCTTCAACGACACGAAGCCGGTGCCGGCGCGGATGTTCGCCGAGGTGGCGACGGCGGGCGGGCGCCTGACGCTCGACATGGGCGTGGTGCACGGGCTCCGGCAGGGGGCGCTGCTCGACGTCTATCCGGCGGGGGAGATGGCGTTCCGTGACGGGCGCCTGGGGCAGGTGGAAGTGGACTCGCTCGAGCTCGAGCGGGCGTTCGTGCACCCGGTGGGATCCGTGACCACCTTCCCCGCCGAGGCGCGGGCGGTGGTGTCGCGGATGCCGCGCGGCATCGAGGACGTGACGGTGCTCCCGGTGGCCTTCACCGCGCGCGCCGCGGCGGAGAAGGCGAACGTGGGCGTGCTCCCGTGGCTCCGCCCGGCCGCCGCCGGCGCGGGCGCCGCGCTCGTGGACCGCGACGCGGGCGGCGCGCTCCGCGTGACGGTGGACGGCATCCCGGTCAAGCCCGACGGTCCCGCCCCCCGGACCCTCGAGGAGGCGTGCCCCCTCCTCGAGCGCGCGATGTTCGCCTACGCGCTCAACCGCATCCGCCAGACCGACCCGCCGCCGGCGCTCCGCGTCGCGCTCCGCGTCGTGAAGTCGGACACGATGCCCGACATCCCCCGCGCGGTGGACACCGTGCGCGTCGGCGACACGGTGGCGGTCTGGGCGCTCGTGCAGGCGCCGGCGGGCACCGTCATCTACCTCACCGCCGCGACCTCGGGCTACCTCGGCAACCCGATCCTCATGTGGCCCAACCGCCGCCGCGCGATGGCCGGCGCGCAGGTGCCGTTCGAGCTCAACCAGTGGGTCCGGATCGGCGGGCCCTACCCGACCTCCGCCCCCGGCGGCCTCGAGGTGCTCAAGGCCGTGGCGGGCACCGACCCGTTCAGCCTCGAGCGCCTCTACGGCACGCGCCCCACCTGCCAGACCAAGGGGAGCCGCGGCGGTTTCGGCGACGAGGTGGCCGACCCGCCGGTCGTGGGCTGGACCACCGACGAGCACCGCACCGTGTTCCTCGAGACGCCGGCGCGCCGGCCGTGAGCCACCTTCATCCCGTGACCCCGTCCATGACCAGCCGCCGTCGCTCGTTCGCGTCCGTCCTCGCCCTGGCGGGCCTCCTCGCCGCGCCCGCCCTCCTCCCGGCGCAGGGAGGGCCGCCGCCGAAGAAGGGCGGCCCCTGCGAGATCGTCCCGGTGCGCGAGGGCGCCTCCACCGCCGCCCGCGACGACCTCGGTGCGCAGGGCCGGGAGGCGCTGCTCGCGCAGGGGAACGAGGTCGGGTGCGACAACTCCCCCGAGCGGCGGGCGCAGATGCGCCGCATCCTCGCCACCCTCCAGGACGTGAGCGGGCAGCGCGACCTCACGCTCTCCTTCCTCGTGATCGCGAGCGACGAGAACAACGCCTTCGCGCTCCCCGGCGGGTACGTCGGGGTGTACCTGGGCCAGTTCCGCTTCGCCGACTCGGTGGCGGCGGTGGACGCGAAGGGCGACCGGGCGAAGTACGACCAGCTGCGCGACACCTACATCGCCGTCGTGCTGAGCCACGAGCTTTCCCACGTGACGCTCGGCCACACCACCGACTCGGTGGCGGTCTCGTGCCGGCAGAAGATGCAGGGGGCGATCGCCGAGCAGCGGGGCGCGCAGACCGACGCCGAGCGCGAGACGATGATCAAGCAGGTGGCGGCGCAGTGCATGCGCTACAGCCAGCAGCGCGAGCTCGACGCCGACGCGAACGGCGCCGTCTACCTGCTGGCGGCGAACCGCCGCGGCAAGCCGTGGACGGTGGGGGACGCCATCACCTACTGGGGCCACGAGGACCGCTGGGCGCGCACCAGCAAGACCTTCTACGACCCGCGACTCACGCGCCTGCTCTCGACCCACCCGCGCGGGGCCACGCGCATCGCGTCGCTCAACCGGCTCCTCGCGCGCCTGCAGGAGCACCAGGCACGCTTCGACGACGCGCTCGCGCTCATCTACGCCAACATGCAGCTCGACGTGGCGACGGCGCTCCTCGACTCGGTGCTCACCGACCTGCCGGACCTGGTCGCCGCGCGGCAGGCGAAGGCGGCGGCGGGGATGCGCCGATGGCTCAACACGGTGCCGATCCAGGCGCTGCAGGTGCGGGCGAGCGTGGTGGCGATGGAGGCGCGGTTCATCGAGGGGATGAAGGGCGCCACCATGGGCGACACCCGGCTCCTGTCCCGCGCCCGTGCCGACTTCACCGCCATTCCGGGCTACGACGCCCAGCCGGCGACGCTCTCCGACCTCGCGATCCTCGACGCCTACGCCGACGACCTGGCGCAGGCGGAACAGCGGGCGCGGCGCGCCGTCTCGATGCAGCCGGGCGACCCCGACCTCCACAACAACCTGGGCGTGGTGCTCTTCCTCGCCGGGAAGTATCCCGAGGCAAAGCGCGAGTTCGTCACCGCCATCGCCGGTGATGCCGCGGCGGCGACGCCGGAGCAGGTCTTCCATGCCTGCGGCGAGAGCGATCGGGCGCTCCGCGTGCTCCCCGCCTGCTTCAACTACGGCCGCACCCTGCGCGAGCTCAAGGACGCCGACGCGAACCGCTTCCTCGCCGCGTACGCCAAGCTCGACGAGGTGAGCGACTGGTCCCGCGAGGCGGCGCGGCTCGCGGGCGTCGCGGATGCCGGCGCCGGCGCGCCGGGCGCGGGCGAGGCGCCCCAGCCCCCGGGCC
>JBAIWX010000295.1:0-9236 GCA_037916975.1 Gemmatimonadales bacterium | reverse complement strand
GCGCCGCCTTCAACGCCGACTTCGACGGCGACCAGATGGCGGTGCACGTGCCGCTCTCGTTCGAGGCGCAGCTGGAGGCGCGCGTGCTCATGCTCGCCGCCAACAACATCCTGCTGCCCTCCAACGGGCGCCCGGTGGCGTCGCCCACGCAGGACATGGTCATCGGCTGCTACTACCTGACCAAGCCGCCGCTCGAGATCCAGGACGCGGAGGACCAGGCCAACAGCCAGCGGCTTTCCAAGGAGCGGCGCGAGGCGGCATCCCGGAAGCTGGACGAGCTCTACACCAACGCTCCGCGCTACGGGCGCTTCGCCGAGGCGGAGATGGCGCTCGCCCTCGGGCTGGTGCGCTTCCGCACGCCTTGCTGGTTCTGGGTGCCGCGCAAGCGCCTGACGGAGGAGGAGCAGGAGACGCGGCGGGGCAAGTGGATCCGCACCACGGTCGGGCGCATCGTCTTCAACTCCGTCGTTCCCGAGGAGCTGGGCTTCTGGAACAGCACCATGGGGAAGAAGGAGCTGGGCGACATCATCTTCCAGGCGTACCGCGAGGTGGGGCTGCGCCGCACGACGGAGTTCCTCGACGCGCTCAAGGATTACGGCTTCCGCTACTCCACCCGCGGCGGCATGTCCGTGGGCGTGGCCGATCTGTACATCCCCAACGAGAAGCTGGAGATCCTGAAGGACGCCGAGGAAGAGGTGGCGCGCTTCACGCGCGCCTACCAGAACGGCGTCATCTCCAACGGTGAGCGCTACAACAAGGTCATCGACACCTGGACGCACGCCAACAACGACGTGGCCGATGCCATGGTGCGGCGCCTGGAGCGCGCCAACCAGGGCTTCAACCCGGTGTTCATGATGATGAACTCCGGCGCCCGCGGGAACCGCGACCAGATGCGTCAGCTGGCCGGGATGCGCGGGCTCATGGCCAAGCCGCAGAAGAAGCTGACGGGCGGCATCGGCGAGATCATCGAGAGCCCGATCAAGTCCAACTTCCGCGAGGGCCTCACCGTGCTCGAGTACTTCATCTCGACGCACGGCGCCCGCAAGGGTCTGGCGGACACGGCGCTCAAGACGGCCGACGCCGGCTACCTGACCCGCCGCCTGGTGGACGTGGCGCAGGACGTCACGGTGACGGAAGAGGACTGCGGGACGATCCTGGGCATCGAGATGGCCGCGCTGAAGGAAGGCGAGGACATCATCGAGCCGCTCAAGGACCGCATCGTGGGCAACGTCGCCCTCGAGGACGTCATCGACCCGATCGCCCAGGGCGAGCTCATCGTCAAGGCGGGCGAGCTCATCGACGAGGATGCGGCCGAGGCCATCGAGGACGCGGGCATCCAGACGGTGAAGATCCGCTCGGTCCTCACCTGCGAGGCCAAGCGCGGCATCTGCCGCATGTGCTACGGCCGCAACCTGGCCACCATGGACATGGTGGACCTCGGCGAGGCCGTGGGCATCCTCGCCGCGCAGTCGATCGGCGAGCCGGGCACGCAGCTGACGCTCCGCACGTTCCACATCGGCGGCGCCTCCAGCCGCATCGCCGAGGAGGCCGAGCGCCGCGTCCGCGCGGACGGCATCGTGAAGTACACCGAGGGCCTCGAGTGGGCCGACGTGCCGGTCGAGTACGAGGACGGCACGAAGACCACCCTCCGCGTCGCGCTCACGCGCGAGGACGAGGGCATCGAGGAGGAGCAGAAGGAAGGCATCCTCGTCGTCGACCCGAAGGACCCGAAGCGGGTCATCAACCGCTACCCGGTGCCGGAAGGCGCGCTCCTGATGGTCAAGGAGGGCGACTCGGTCACCAAGGGCGGCGGCGACAAGCGGGCCACGATCCTGTACACGTGGGACCCGTATAACGACCCGAGCATCATCAAGAACGACGGCGAGCTCCGCTGGAAGGACCTCGTCCCGGGCGTCACGCTCCGCGAGGAGCTCGACGAGGGCACCGGCCTCCGCTCGATCGTCGTCCAGCAGGACCCGGATCGCGAGCTGCACCCGAGCGTGCTGGTCTACATGCCCAACCGCAAGGACCCGCAGGAGTACACGCTCGCCGAGGGCAGCCGCATCATCCTGGGCTCGCCCACGGACCCGCTCTCGCGCGCGCTCGACATCGCCGACAAGGCGAACCCGTGGAGCTCGAAGTACCACGTCGAGGAGCGCCCGATCAACGAGGCGTGGCCGTCGAAGACCAAGAAGGAGGCGAAGGACAAGACCGTCTTCCTGTCGCCGCCGATCAAGATCTCGAAGGGCGTCACGGTCACGAAGATCCCGCGGCAGGCGTTCAAGACGCGCGACATCACGGGCGGCCTCCCGCGCATCGCGGAGCTGTTCGAGGCGCGGCGCCCGAAGGACCCGGCGACGATCGCCGAGATCGACGGCACGGTGAAGTTCGGCGAGATCAAGCGCGGCAAGCGCGAGATCTACGTGTACCCGCACACGCAGTCGGCCGACGAGATCGTCGAGCCGCGCCTGTACGAGGTGCCCGCCGGCAAGCACCTGCGCGTCCACGAGGGCGACAAGGTCCGCGCCGGTGACCGCCTCACCGAGGGCCCGGTCAACCCGCACGACATCCTGCTCATCAAGGGGCCGCGTGCGGTGCAGGAGTACCTGCTCAACGAGGTGCAGGAGGTCTACCGCCTCCAGGGCGTGCGCATCAGCGACAAGCACATCGGCACGATCGTGCGCCAGATGCTGCAGAAGGTGCGCGTGACGGAGCCGGGCGACACCGACTTCCTCGAGGGCGAGACGGTCGACAAGCTCACGTTCCGCGACGAGAACGAGAAGGCGCTCAAGCGGAAGGGCACGCCGGCCGAGGCGGAGCCGGTGCTCCTCGGCATCACCAAGGCCTCGCTGACGACGCAGTCGTTCATCTCGGCCGCGTCGTTCCAGGAGACCACCCGCGTCCTCACCGATGCGGCGATCCGCGGGGCCAAGGACGACCTCCTCGGCCTCAAGGAGAACATCATCATCGGCCACCTCATCCCGGCGGGGTCGGGCATCTATCGCTACGCCGAGATCGACATCGAGCCGCCGGCGGGGTACGAGCCCCCGCCGCCGCCGGCCCCGGAGGAGCAGCCGGCGGTGCAGCTCGCGCCGGCGGCCGTGGCCGAGGAGGACGACCTCTAGGCCGTCCGCCCGGTTCGGAGCGGGACAAGCGAAGCGCCCGGGCCTCTCGAGGCCCGGGCGCTTCGTCGTTCCGGCGGCGCGAGCGAGCGTGCTCAGCGCACGATCGGCTCCGTCACCCGGCCGCTCGCGTCCACCCGGCCGCCGAGCGGGCCCGCCGGCCGGAACTCGCCGAGGGCCGTGCCGCTCGCCCGGACGAAGGCCGCCGAGGGGCCGAAGGCCGGCGGGATCGGGAGGGAGTAGGCGTCCGACACCGCGTCGTTCACCACGTAGCCCAGGTCGCGGAGCGACGCGGCGGTGATGGCGCTCAGCGGGTTGAGCGCGTTGATGTAGCCCGTCATCAGCTCGTCGCCGAAGGTCAGCTCTCGCCAGTGGCTGTAGATGGTCCCCGGGCCACAGGTGGAGCCGAGCCCGACGCAGTTCTCGACCGGCACCACGTTCCCGGCGAAGGTCGCGGGCGAGGCCGAGGCGGCGAAGAAGGCCTGACCCGCCGAGTTGCCCTTGAACCACGGGTCGTTGGTGACCGTGTCCCGGAGCAGGCCCTGGTCGCTCCAGATGGTGCCGATGCCGAGCACGTGGCCCATCTCGTGGAGGATGACGGCATTGAGGGTGCCGTTGGCCGCGAGGTTGGTCAGGTCCGCGGAATCGAAGATCATGCAGCCGACGAAGGGCAGGTTGCCGGTGCTGCGGAGCCAGACCGGGGTCGCGGCGCCCAGGACCTTGCCGACGCCGTCGAGCGGACCGACCGAGACGTAGATCCGGACGTTCGTGATGTTGTCCCCGCCGCTGATGGCGGGGGTGCAGAGGCTGGGCGACGACTGGCCGGGGAAGGTGAAGCTCTGCGACGCGAGGCCTCCCGCCGACACCGTCACCGGCGTGAGCGCCCCCACCACCACCTGCGACCAGCGCGCCACCGCGGCGTCGAACGCCGCCTGGACCGCCGGCGTGAGCGTGGTGCCGCTGTTGAGCCTGAGCTCGATCGAGAACTGCGAGGCGGGCACCGACGTCGCCGTTCCCTGGAAGCTCACCGGGGCGGCGACGCTGCCGGCGGGCGGGGTCGCGGAGACGGCCTGCGACCCGGCCGGCCCGTAGCGCCACGCCTGCGGCTTCGCGACGCCGGTGAGGTCGCTCGTCGCCGTCGCGGTGACGAGCGTGCCGCTGCCGCTCGTCACCTGGAAGGTGATCGGCACGCCCGACGCCGCCTGGCCGAACTGGTTGAGCACCGTCACCGTCGGCGGCACCGCCGAGAAGTTGCCGGCGAAGCCCGAGAGGTTGTCGCCCGCGGTCTTGGAGAGCGTCGTCACCACGAGCGGGACCCCGGTCGCGGAGAAGTTGACGCTCGCGACGCCCGTGGCGCTCGCGGTGAGCGTGTTCTGGCCGGCGCCGAGCACCCAGGTGGTGAGGGTGGCGACGCCGTTCGAGCCGGTGAGCGTCGAGGCGGGGAGCGCGGTGCCGCCGCCCGCGGTGGCTGCCCAGTTCACCGTGACGCCCGCCACGCCGAAGTTGTTCGCATCTACCGCCTTCACCGACGGCGCCACCGGCGTCGCCGACCCCTGGACGCCGCTCTGGTTGTCGCCCCCCTGGATGACGAGCGCCGTGGGCGGGCCCGCCAATGCCGTCGCGGTGAACACCGCCGACTTCGTCCCCGCGGTCGCGGTCAGGGTGTTGGTTCCCGGCGCCGGGCCCAGCGTCCAGCTCCCGACGGTCGCGATCCCCTGGGCGTTGGTGCGGACGTTGCCGCCGGTCACGCTGCCGCCCCCCGAACTCACCGTGAAGGCGACCGGGTAGTCGACGAGGGGGCCGAGCGCGTCGCGGACGAGGACCGACGGGGGGGTCGCGAGGGCCGTGCCGTACGGCGCGAACTGGAAGTTGCCGGCGGCCACCTGCACCGACGTCGGCCCGCTCGAGGGGCCCGTTCCGCTGCCGCTGCATCCGGCCAGGAGGAGCAGGGTGGCGAGCGCGGCCAAGGCCACGCGGTGTCGGGTCGGCGGGGTGGGGCGGCTCGGCATCGGGGCTCCTGCTGGGTTCGGCCGGCGCCGGCGGGAACCGGCGCGCATCTCAAAGCTCACCTCCCCCGGGCCGGGGCGGCAGGGGGCGCGAGGGCGATTCAAGCCGGGGAGACGCCCGACCGAGACTTCCCGTGTACGCGTGCGCCCGTCCCCTTGCCGGGAGCCGGGCGGACCCTCTCGTGGCGGGCCGCGCGCGCGGCCCTGAAGGGGACCATGGACGGTTCCAGCACATCCCGGAAGCCCTGGCCCGACCGGTGGCTCCTGGACGCCTTCCGGCGCCTGGGCCACCCGGCCGCGCAGTCCCTTGGCGACGAGGGAGCGGAATCGGCGTGGGAGGCGCTCCTCGCGGCCGGCGTGCCGGGGGAGGCGGTGCTCGAGACCGCCTGCGCGCTCTCCGCCTGCCGTCCCGCCGACCTCACGCAGGTGGGCCCGGCGGAGGCCGAGCTCTTCGACCGCACCCTGGCGCATCGCTACGGCGTGGTGCCGGTGGCGAAGGCCGCGGGGCGGCTCACCATCGCCTGCGCCAATCCCCTCCATCCGAGCCTCGAGCGGGACCTCGAGTTCGCGAGCGGCCAGCGGATCGTGATGCAGGTCGCGCCGCCCGACCGGATCCGCGAGGCGCTCGACCGGGTCTACCCGCCGGCGGAGCCCGAGCTGCGGCTCACCACGGGCGAGCTCGAGGCGGCGGCGCGGGCGAGCGCCCGCCTCTCGTGGGTGCTCCCGAGCAAGACGGTGGACGCGATCCACGACGGCCGGAAGACCGGCGCGGTCGAGATCCTCGACCTGATCCTGCTCGAGGCCCTCGAGGCGGGGGCGAGCGACATCCACTTCGAGCCCAAGTCGCGCGGGCTCATCGTCCGCTTCCGCGTGGACGGCGTGCTGAGCGAGCACACCGTCGTGCCGAGCGTCGTCGCGGGGACCCTCACCAGCCGCCTCAAGGTGATGGCGGGGCTCGACATCGCGGACCGGCTCAAGCCGCAGGACGGGCGCGCGAGCATGCGCTTCGAGGGACGGCCGGTGGACCTCCGCGTCTCCACGCTGCCGCTCGGCTCGGCGGGGGAGAAGGCGGTGGTGCGCGTCCTCGACGCGGTGCGCAGCATGACGACGATCGAGGCGCTGGGCTTCCTGCCCTCGGAGCGCGCGCGGCTCGACCGGCTGCTGCAGCAGACCGAGGGGATGGTGCTCGTCACCGGCCCGACCGGGAGCGGCAAGACGACGACGCTCTACTCCGCGCTGCGGGCGGTGCAGTCGCCGGGGACGAACATCGTCACGGTCGAGGACCCGATCGAGTACCACCTCGACGGGATCAACCAGGTGCAGGTGCACGAGCGCTCGGGGCTCACCTTCGCGACGGCGCTGCGCTCGATCCTGCGGCAGGACCCCGACGTCGTGCTCGTGGGCGAGATCCGCGACCTCGAGACCGCGGACATCGCCGTGAAGGCGAGCATGACGGGCCACCTCGTGCTCTCCACCCTGCACACCAACGACGCCCCCTCGGCGGTGGCCCGGCTCCTCGACATCGGTGTCGAGGCGGGGGCGCTCGCGGGGGCGCTCAAGGGGGTCATCGCCCAGCGCCTCGTCCGGCGGCTCTGCGAGTCCTGCGCGGCGGACGCCACCCTGGACGAGCTGCCGGCGGAGCACCGGGCGGCGTTCCGGAAGCGGCCGGGGCTCCGGCTCCGCAAGGCGGTCGGGTGCGACGCCTGCCGCCAGACCGGCTACAAGGGCCGGATGGTGGTGGCGGAGGTCGTCGAGGTGGGGGCCGAACTGGCCGCCGCGATCGGCGAGGAGGCGCCGGTCGGCGTGATCACCGCGCTGGCCCGGAAGGGGGGGACGCTCTCCCTCTGGGAGTCGGGGCTCGAACGGGTGGCGGCGGGCCACACGACGCTGGCCGAACTGCTCGAGAGCGTCGCGCCCCCGCTGGTGGCGGAGGACGGCGCCGCGGGCCGCGGCCGCGGCGGGGAGTCGGCCCGGGCCGGCTCGTCGCGGAGCGGGGGGCGCCGCGGGAAGGCGAAGCCGGCCACCGACGGCTCGGCGGGACGGGTGCTGGTCGTGGACGAGGACCGGGACGCCCGCCGCTCGACCCGGCTGGCGCTCGAGGCCGAGGGGTGGACCGTGGTGGAGGCGGCGGACGGGGAGGCGGGGCTCGCCTACGCCCGGCGGCTGGCCCCGGCCCTCGTGCTCACGGAGGTGGCGCTGCCCCGGCTCGACGGCGCCGGGCTCCTCCAGGGGCTGGCCGGCGGGCCCTCGGCCCCCCCGGTCGTGGTGTGGACCCGCCAGACGGACCCCGGGCTGCACACCTGGCTGCGGGAGCTGGGCGCCGCCGAGGTGGCGGTGCAGGACCCGGCCGGCCGGGGCCTCCCGGCCCTCGTCCGGCGGCTGGCGCGGTCGGGCGCCGCCTGACGGTCTTCCCCGGGGGCATCCCCCCCAATCCGCTGGCCTACCGCTACTTGACCTCGTCCTGAACCGCGGCTAGTTTCCCCGGTCTCCCCCGGAAACGGGGTTCAAGGACCGGACTTTCGAGGCTATGCCGACGATCAACCAGCTGGTGCGGCACGGACGCAGCGACGTCGCGTACAAGGGGAAGACGCCCGCGCTCAAGGCGAACCCCTTCAAGCGCGGGGTGTGCACGCGCGTCTACACGACGACCCCCAAGAAGCCGAACTCGGCGCTCCGCAAGGTGGCCAAGGTGCGGCTCACGAACGGCTTCGAGGTGATCGCCTACATCCCGGGCGAGGGCCACAACCTGCAGGAGCACTCGATCGTGCTCATCCGCGGGGGCCGCGTGAAGGACCTGCCGGGCGTGCGCTACCACATCGTGCGCGGCTCGCTGGACTCGGCGGGGGTGAACGACCGCCGCCGGAGCCGGTCGAAGTACGGCGCCAAGCGGCCGAAGGCGGGCGGCGCGGCGGCGGCCAAGGGAGGTAAGAAGTGAGCCGGCGCCAGCGGGCGGTGAAGCGGCCGGTGCCGCCGGATCCGCGGTACGACAGCCAGACGGTCTCGAAGTTCGTGAACTCGCTGATGTACGACGGCGAGAAGTCGATCGCGGAGGGGATCTTCTACCGCGCGATGGACATGATCGAGGAGCGCACGAGCCAGCCGGGCGTCGCGGTGTTCAAGCAGGCGGTGAACAACGTGAAGCCGTCGGTCGAGGTGAAGAGCCGCCGCGTGGGCGGGGCGTCGCTCCAGGTGCCGGTCGAGGTGCGGCCGGAGCGCCGGACGGCGCTGGCGATGCGGTGGATCATCTCGTTCGCGCGGGCGCGGAGCGAGAAGACGATGGCCGAGCGCCTGGCGGCGGAGCTGATCCTCGCCTCGAAGGGCGAGGGGAACGCCATCAAGAAGAAGGAAGACACGCACCGGATGGCCGAGGCCAACCGGGCGTTCGCGCACTACCGCTGGTAGCGGGCCGGGGTCGCGAGGCGACCCCGCCGAGACATCGGGCCGCGTGACGGGGCAGGGTCGCCCGCCACCTCCG
The DNA here is from genome assembly GCA_037916975.1 of Gemmatimonadales bacterium. Lineage (GTDB taxonomy): Bacteria > Gemmatimonadota > Gemmatimonadetes > Gemmatimonadales > GWC2-71-9 > JAGGAG01. The sequence goes on along the minus strand of JBAIWX010000295.1, from coordinate 633 downwards.
GTCCTCCGAAAACGCCAGGGGCCCGCGTCAGTGGCCCTCGCCAGGGGCCCCGGGTCCCGGCGTGAGCGGAGCGACACCACCGGCACGGCGCCGGGTTCGGTCGCCCCGCTTTTTGGCTGGTGGACGGACGGCGCGCCCCGCGGGACGCGCCCCAGAAGAGACAGGATACCGGAGCTCCATGCCGCGCACGACGCCGCTGAACCTGTATCGCAACATCGGCATCATGGCCCACATCGATGCCGGGAAGACGACCACGACCGAGCGCATCCTCTACTATACGGGGAAGAACTACAAGATCGGCGAGGTCCACGAGGGCGCGGCCACGATGGACTGGATGGAGCAGGAGCAGGAGCGCGGCATCACGATCACGTCGGCCGCGACGACCTGCTTCTGGGCGCGCAACGGCGTGCAGCACCGGATCAACATCATCGACACCCCGGGCCACGTGGACTTCACGGTCGAGGTGGAGCGGTCGCTGCGCGTGCTGGACGGCGCGGTGACGCTGCTCGACTCGGTGGCGGGCGTCGAGCCGCAGACGGAGACGGTGTGGCGCCAGGCGGACCGGTACAACGTGCCGCGCCTCATCTTCGCGAACAAGATGGACCGGGTGGGCGCGGACTTCGACCGCTGCCT
>JBAIWX010000294.1:0-19889 GCA_037916975.1 Gemmatimonadales bacterium | reverse complement strand
ACACCCGGTGCCCGAAGCCCATCAGGCGCTCGCCGTGCCCGCTCTTCACGCGCTCGATGAAGCCCGGGATCTGCTTCTTGTCGCCGATCTCGTCGAGCATCGTCAGCACCGCCTCGTTGGCGCCGCCATGGAGCGGGCCGTAGAGCGCCGCGATCCCCGCGGAGACCGCCGAGAACGGGTCCACGTGCGACGAGCCGACGGCGCGCACCGCGCTCGTCGAGCAGTTCTGCTCGTGGTCGGCGTGCAGGATCAGCAGGATCTCGAGCGCCCGCTGCAGCACCGGGTTCGGCTCGTGCCGGCCGCCGATCTCGAACGTCATGTTCACGAAGTTGCCGATGTAGCTCAGGTCGTTCCGCGGGAAGACGAACGGCAGCCCGCGCGAGTGCCGGAAGGCGAACGCCGCGATGGTCGGCAGCTTGGCGATGAGCCGGATCCGCTGCAGGTAGCGGTTGGCCGGGTCGTGGATGTCCTTGGCGTCCGGGTAGAACGTCGAGAGCGCCCCCACCGCGCCGAGGAGCATCCCCATCGGGTGGGCGTCGTAGCGGTAGCCCTCGAGGAACTTGATGATGTTCGTGTGGACGTAGGTGTGGTACCGGACCTTCGTCTCCCACTCGTCGAGCTGCTCGCGCGTGGGGAGCTCCCCCTCGCACAGGAGGTAGGCCACCTCGAGGAACGAGCACTTCTCCGCCAGCTGCTCGATCGGGTAGCCACGGTAGCGCAGGATCCCCTTGTCGCCGTCGATGTAGGTGATGGCGCTCCGGCACGAGGCGGTGTTCATGAAGGCCGGGTCGTACGCCAGGAGGCCGAAGTCGTCGTCGGAGGTCCGGATCTGGCGCAGGTCCATCGCCCGGATGGCGCCGTGCTCCACCGGGAGCTCGTACGTCTTCCCGGTGCGATTGTCGGTGATCGTGAGGGAATCCTTGGCCACGGGGGTCCTCGGGGTGGCGATCGGCGGGTGGGGTGATCGGGCGGCGGGATTGTCGCGCGACGCCGCCCCGATAAGATACTGCGCCGCCGAGTCCGGCCAAGCCGTCCCGTCTTCATCCGGAGTCCCTGCGTGAGCCGACCTGAGCCCACCCTCGCCGAGCGGGCCCGCGCCGCCCTCGTGGGCCACGCCGCCGCCGCGGGCCGCGCCCGGGGATCCGCCGCCGGAGCGTCCGCCGCCCGCTTCGCCGCGGCCCTCGGGGAGGCACTCCTCGCCGAGCCGTTCGACGCCGAGGGGCTGGCGCGGGCCTGGGGGGACCTCGCCGGTCCGCCGGCGCCCCGGGTGGACGCCGGCACCGCCGCGGGCGCGCGCTGGCTGGCCGCCGAGGGCGTGCCCCGGGCCGAACTCGCCCCGGGCGAGGCGCCCACCCTGCCGGGCCACCTGGTGCCGATCGCGCTCGCCGCGATCGCGAGCCCGCGCAACCTCCTGAGCGGCACCTTCCACCTCGCGGCGCTCACCCATCCCGATGCCCGCTCCTGCTGGGGCGCCGTGGCGGTGAACGTCGCCGGCGCGCGCCTGCTGCAGGGCTTCCGCGACTTCCTCCCCGACCTCCTCGAGGCCCTGCGCGCCAACGAGGCGCCCGCCGACCTCCGGACGCCGCTCGGCCGGCTGCCGCTCATCCGCCGGGACGACCTCGCCGCCCTCGCAGCGCAGGAGGTGCCCGCCGCGGCGTCCGCGGCGCTCGCGCTCTGGCTGGCGCACCACGAGCCCCTCGCCGACCGGGGGCTCGCGCTCCTCGAGACCCTGGGACCCGCGGGCCGGGACGCGCTGGCCCCAGCCGCCTTCCTCCTCGGCGCACGGGATGGCCGGATTGTCATGCCCGCTGGGTGGCCGGAGGCGCTCGGCGCGGCGGAGCGGGAGGCCGCGGCCTCCCTGGCCGCCCGGCTCGGCCGCGGCCCGGCCTGAGCTCGCGCAACACCCGGCGCCCGCCGGACGTAATGCCGGTGTTCGGCGCACCCGAACCATCCACCCCGTCCCGGGGGCGCCCGGCCGCCGGCCAGCGCCCCACCCCTCGCCGGAGGCCCCGCATGCGCACGTTCGCCGCCACCTGTTTCGCGCTCCTCGCCGCGCTCCCCGCCGGTGCGCAGCAGGTGGACACCACCGGGACCGGCGCCGTCCTGGCGCAGGCCCTCGACCACTCCGAGGTCATGCAGAACCTGCGGGTCCTCTCCGACGAGGTCGGGCCGCGACTGACCGGGTCGCCGGCGATGCGCCGCGCGAACGAGTGGGCCGCCGAGCGCTTCAAGGCCTACGGCCTCGCCGCGTCGCTCGAGGGCTACACCTTCGGCGTCACGTGGGAGCGCGGGCCGGCGAGTGCCACCATCGACGCCCCCTTCCACCGCGACCTCACCGTGCACAGCTGGGCGTGGACCGCGGGCACCGGCGGGAAGGTGCTGAGCGGTCCCGTGATGCGGATCAACGCCTCGGTGGACAGCCTCGACGCATGGCTCCCGAAGGTGAAGGGCGCCTGGCTCATGTTCAGCGACCCGGCGCCGGTCTGGAACCCGGACGGCCCGCCGATGACCGCCGCCGACTCCGCCGCCATGCGCGAGGCGCGCCAGCGTGCCTTCGCCGCGTTCCGGGCCGGCGGCCGCGACACCACCGCCGAGGGCCGCCGGCGGATGCAGCAGGCGAACTACGACCGGGCGTGGAAGCTGAAGAAGGCGGGGGCGCTCGGCGTGCTCACCGACGGCGCGAAGGAGCTCGGGCTCATGAACATGAGCGGCTCCCCGAACAGCGTCTCGCCCCTCCCCAACCTCGTGGTCTCGCACGAGGACTACGCGCTCTTCGCCCGGCTCCTGCAGGCGGGCACCCCGCCGCGCATCAGCGCGCGGGTGGAGAACCGGCTCGGCGACCGGCCCGTCGAGCAGTGGAACACCGTCGGCGAGATCCGCGGGAGCGAGAAGCCCGACGAGGTCGTGATCCTCGGCGCCCACCTCGACAGCTGGGACCTCGGCACCGGCGTCACCGACAACGGCGCGGGCTCGATGGTCGTCCTGGAGGCGGCACGCGCGATCCAGCAGTCGGGGGTCCGGCCGAAGCGCACGATCCGCTTCGTCCTCTTCAGCGGCGAGGAGCAGGGGCTCCTCGGCTCGCGCGCGTACGCCGCGCAGCACGCCGCCGAGGCCGACCGGATCCAGGCGGTGCTCGTGCTCGACAACGGCACCGGCCGCATCACCGGCCAGGCGCTGCAGGGACGGCCCGAGTTCGAGCAGCTCTGGAAGGACCTGCTCGCGCCGGTGGCGAGCCTCGGCGCCACGACGGTCCGCGACGCGAACAAGGGCGGCACCGACCACCTGAGCTTCCTGCCCTACGGCGTGCCCGGGTTCAACTTCGACCAGGAATCGCGCGGCTACAACCACACCCACCACTCGCAGGTGGACACCTACGACCACGCCGTGCCGGACGACCTCCGGCAGGCGTCGGCGGTCATGGCCGTCACGGCGCTCGAGCTCGCCAACCTCGACCAGCTCCTCCCGCGCGGCGCGAAGCAGGACGTGCCGCCGGTGACCGTCATGAAGCCCTCGCCGGGTCTCGCGACGCGCTGATCGCGGTGCCCGGACGCGACGCGGCCCGGCCGACGTGGTGTCGGCCGGGCCGCGTGCCGTTCCGGGGCGCGGCGGGGGCTACGCGGGCAGCGCCACCGTGCAGGTCGTGTCGAAGCCGCCCCGCGTGTTGTACACCGTCGTGACCACGAGGCGCTTCGGCGCGAGGAGCCGGAAGAGGTCCTCGGCGATGCGCGCCGTCGCGTGCTCCTGGAAGATCCCGACGCTCCGGTAGCTCGTGACGTAGTACTTGAGGCTCTTGAGCTCCACGCAGCGCTCGTCCGGGACGTACGTGATGCGGAGCAGGGCGAAGTCGGGAAGCCCGCTGTACGGGCAGACCGCGCTGAACTCCCTCGTCTCCGTGACGATCTCCTGCGCCGGGCCCTGGTACGGGAACGTCTCGAGCACGGCGACGTCGATCGCCTCCGGGCCCGTGAACGGGATCGTCCTGCCTTCCGCGATGGCCATCTGCCGCACCTGCCGTGAGTCGTGAGGAAAGCTTGCGGGGGCCCGTGCCCCCGCCTTCACCTGCGCGCCCCGAATATAAGCGCGCCCTCCCCCGAGGGCGGGCGGCCCCGCCGCCCCGACACCGATCCGGGAGTCCCGCATGCGCCCGCGCACGCCGCTCGCGATCCTGAGCCTCCTCGTCCTCGCATCCGCCCCCGCCGCCGCACAGCTCCACCTGATGCGGGAGGCGACGTTTTCCGCCGCGACCCCTGCCGAGCTCCGCACCGCGGCACGCGTGCGCGCCGACCTCGATGCCTTCCGCGAGCGGCAGGAGGCCTGGCGCTCCGCGCACGACGGCTACGCGCTCGACGTCGCCCAGCTCGCCTTCGAGCCCGCGAGCGGTGCCACGCTGGTACTGCTCATGAGCGGGCCCGACGGCTGGAAGGTCGAGGCGACGCATCCCGCACTCCGCGGGACGGAGGTCGTGCACGTGATGCGCGGGACCGGCGCACCGGGAGCGGCGCACGCGATGGCCGGCATGGAGTGCATGCACGGCGGCGCGAGGGGCGGCATGACGGGCGGGATGCGGCACGGGCCGCCGGCGGACTCGACCGCGTCGCCGCCGCGCGGCGGGGCAGGCTGCTGCGCCGGGATGGGCGCGCCGAAGGCCGGCCCGCCCGCCGGTGCCGCGGGGGCTGCGCACCAGCACCAGTGAGCCGGCTGCAGGAACCTTTCCCGGGGCGCGGTGTTGCGCACTCGGCGGTTGCGTGTTACACTTTCTCCCAGCGATCCGCGCGCACCGTGCGCGCGACAGGTTCCGGGAGTGATTCAGGGGGCTGGCTCGTCGCCGGCCCCCTTTGTCGTTAGGACTCCCGTCGCGGCGGGCTTCGTCCCGCGGAACCGGCCCGGCGTGAGGGCACTTGATCACGACCCGTAGTCGGTGCGTTCGAGACGCGATCCGATTACACAACAGTCCAGGAGTAGTCAGGATATGCGTACGACCGGCACCGTGAAGTGGTTCAACGACGCGAAGGGCTTCGGCTTCATCACCCCGGCGGACGGCAGCAAGGATTGCTTCGTCCACCACAGCGCGATCGTGGGCCAGGGCTTCAAGACCCTCGCCGAGGGCGAGAAGGTCGAGTTCGACGTGGTCCAGGGCGCCAAGGGCCCGGCCGCGGAGAAGGTCACCCGCCTCGGCAAGTAAGACGCCGCCTTCGCGGTCCTCGCGCCCCCGGTGCCTGCGGCACCGGGGGCGCGTTCGCGTCCGGGCCCGGCGGCCGCTAAGATCCTCCCGATGTTCCTGCGCGGCGCCCGCTCGCGGCGCCCAACCATCCCCCGGAGCGTCTCGATGGGACTTCTCGACGATCTCGCCGCCCAGGTGGGCGGCGGACAGCCCGCTGGCGGCGGCCTGCTCGGCCAGCTCACGCACCTGCTCAACGACCCGCAGCACGGCGGCCTCGCCGGCCTCGTGCAGCAGTTCACCACCGGCGGTCTCGGCCAGGTGATCCAGAGCTGGATCAGCACCGGCCCCAACCTCCCGGTGAACCCGGCGCAGCTCGCGCAGGCGCTCGGGCCGCGGCTGCAGCAGATGGCCGCCGCACTTGGCACGGACCCGGGTGCCCTGAGCGGCCAGCTCGCGAAGATCCTCCCCGAGGTCGTGAACCACGTGACCCCGAACGGACAGGTGCCGCAAGGGCCCATCACCCTTCCTGGGCTCTCGAGCATCCCCGGCCTGCCGAAGATCCCGGGCCTCACGGGCTGACCGCGGCCGTGGCGGAGACACGACGGGGCGCGCCGCCTGGCGCGCCCCGTCGCGTTCCGGGCCCCGCACGCGGCGGGCGGTCAGTCGAGCCGCCCCACGACGCCGCGCTCGAGCCACGCGAAGCGGCCGTCGAGCGCGCCCCGCGCGAGCTGGTAGGTCGCGACGTCATCGTTCCGCCAGACGGCGCGGAACTTCTCCTCCACGCGCCGGCGCGCCTGGCGGCAGAAGACGTCCGCCAGCTCCACGGGGCCGCGCTCGCCCGGCTCCTGGCGGCGCATCGCCTGGGCACGGCTCACCGTCGCGGCCATCGCGAAGAGCTCGGCCCCGATCTCCACGAGGCGGCCGAGCACCGCCTGCCGCTTCTCGAGCCCGGGCCCGAAGCGCACCATGCAGTGGAACACCGTGCGCGCGAGCTTCCGGCTCGCGCGCTCCACGAAGCGCATGTGGCCGGCCAGCGGCCCGAACTCCCCGAAGCCGAACCGGCCCCGCAGCGAAAGCCAGAGGCGCGGGTACCAGGTCGCGTAGAACGCCGCCGAGCGCACGAGGGCCTGCAGCTTGGCGGAGGCGGGGGCCTTCGGGTCGATCAGCGCCCCGGCGAGGCGGAAGTGCGTGTCCACCGCCTCGCGCGCGATGAAGAGCCGCATGATCTCGCTCGACCCCTCGAAGATCAGGTTGATGCGGAAGTCGCGCAGCATCCGCTCCACCGGGTCGGGGCGCTCGCCGCGGCTCCGCAGGCTGTCGGCGGTCTCGTAGCCGCGGCCGCCCTTCACCTGCAGCGTATCGTCCACGATCCGCCACCCGACCTCGGTGTTCCACATCTTGGCGATCGCCGCCTCGAGGCGGATGTCCACGTCGCCCCGGTCGGCGAGGAGCGAGCTCAGGTCGCTCACCGCCTCGAGGGCGAAGGTCTCCGCGGCCATGCGGCCGATCTTCTGCGCCACCGCGTCGTGCTTCCCGACCGGCTGGCCCCACTGGACGCGCGTCGCGGCCCAGGTCCGCGCGATCTCGAGGCAGCGCTTCGCCCCCGCCGAGCAGGACGCGGGCAGGGTGAGCCGCCCGGTGTTGAGCGTGACGAGCGCCAGCTTGAGGCCCTTCCCCTCGCCCCAGAGGACGTTCTCCCTCGGCACCTTGACGTTCGTGAAGCGGATCACCCCGTTCTCGATGCCGCGGAGCCCCATGAAGTGGAGCCGCTGCACCACCTCGACGCCCGGCCAGTCCGCCTCGACGATGAACGCCGTGATCTTCTTCGGCCCCGTCCGCGCCATCACCACCATCAGCTCGGCGACCGTGCCGTTCGTGCACCACAGCTTCTCGCCGTTCAGGATCCAGTGGCGGCCGTCCTCGCTCGGGATCGCCGTGGTGGCGAGCGCCGCCGGGTCGGAGCCGACGTTGGGCTCGGTGAGCGCGAAGGCGGAGATCGCCCCCTTCGCGAGGCGCGGGAGGTAGCGCTTCTTCTGCTCCGCCGTGCCGAAGAGCTTGAGCGGCTGCGGCACGCCGATCGACTGTGCCGCGGAGAGGAGGGCCGTGAGCGAGCCGTCCTGGCTGGTGACCAGCCCGATCGCCTTGGTGTAGCTCGTCTGGCTCAGGCCGAGGCCGCCGTACTCCTCGGGGATCTTGATCCCGAACGCCCCGAGTTCGCGCAGGCCCTGGATCACGTCCTCCGGCACCTTCCCCTCGCGGTCGATCCGGTCGCTGTCCACGCGCTCCCGCAGGAAGCGCTCGAGCCGCTCGAGGAACGGGCGCGCCTTCGCGATGTCGTCCGCGGACTGCTCGGGGAAGGGGTGGATGAGCCCGAGCTCGAGGCGGCCCTCGAAGAGGCGCCGCACGAAGCTCGGCTTCGCCCACTCGTGCTCGCGCGCCGCTTCGGCGACCTCGCGCGCCTCCTGCTCGGTGGCGAGGGCGGCCGGGGGCGCCGGCGCCGGCTCCCTGGGGACGAGGACGTCGGTCATGGGACGCTCGCGCGGTTCGGGGTGGGGGAGGGAAGGAGGCGCCGGCGGGCGCCCTGGACAACGAGCTCGATGACGTGACGCCGCCGCGCCTCGCGGAACGCGGGATCGGCGGCCGCGACGCCCAGCGGGCGGAGCACCGTGTCCGCGTGCACGAACGGGAACCAGCAGAGGCCGATGATGGAGAGGACGAGCTGCATCGCCTCGTCGCGGTCGTCGCCCAGCCCCAGCTCCTCCGCGATCGCCGCCACCGTCTCCCGGATCGCCGCGACGTGCGGCGGCAGGTCCGCAAGCCGCTGCGCGCCGGTCAGCGCCTCCCACTCGAGCAGGCGGACGAAGTGGGGGTGGGACGCGATGAAGTCGAAGTACTCGCCCACCGCCCCCGCGAGCACGACCTCGGGGGGCTCGCCGCTCCGCAGGGCGCGGGCCCGGCCCTCCTCCGCCGCGGCGCGCACCCGGGCGAACGAGCGCGCGAGCACGGCGCGGTGCAGCGCCTCCTTGGAGCCGTAGAAGTAGGAGGGCGTCCCGCGCGAGACCCCCGCCGCGGTGCCGACGTCCTGGAGGCTCGTCGCCTCGTAGCCGCGCTCGGCGAAGAGCCGCTCGGCGGCATCGAGGACGGCTTCGCGGGTGCGATCCGCGTCGCGCTCGCGGGCTGGGGGGGCATGGGTGTCGGCCACGGCTTCCTTATGCTTGCTTGACAGCCAGCAAGTTATCGGATCATGAGGGATCGGCGCAACCGCCAGCCGTCGGCCGGTGTCTCTGTTTCGTCCTGAAACTGAGAGACTCGATGCTCGGATCCCGCGCCAGCGCTCTCGTTCCCGCGTTGCTCCAGTCCGGCCGCCTGGTGCGGGTGCTCGCGGCCATCCTCCCCTGGCCCGCGGCACTCCTCGCCCAGGAGGCTGCCCCGGCCCCGGCCACATTGGCGCTCGCCCGTGCGTTCGTGGCCGTGGTGGACAGCGGCGACGTCACGGCGTTCCTGGACCGGCACCTGGCGGCCGGAGCAGACCGCGGGCGCATCGAGTCGCTCATGCGGGCGGTGCGCGCCGAGGACGGCGTGACCCTGGAGCGCGTGGAGCCCATCGCCGACGGGGTCGGGCTCCACCTCCGGGCGCGGAATGCCGACCGCGGCACCCTGATCTTCCTGCGTCCGGACGCCGGCGACTCGACACGCGTCGCGTGGCTCGAGTCACTCGCGATCCTGCCCCCGGCCGCGGCCACCCCGCGAGCCTTCCCGGCCTCGGTCCGCGGCGAGCGCACGGTGGCGAGGGCCGTCGCCGGCGAGGTGGCGCGGCTCGCGGCGCTCGATGCCTTCTCGGGCGTGGTGCTGGTCGCGCACGGCGATCGCGTGGTGCTCCGCGCCGCGCACGGCCTCGCCAACGCCGAGCGCGGCGAGCGGGTGACGTCGACGACGCGCTTCCACCTCGCCTCGACGGGCAAGCTCGTCACGACCGCCGCGGTCGCGCGCCTCGTTGCGCGCGGCCGCCTCGCGCTCGACGACTCGCTCGGCGCTCTGCTGCCCGACGTCCGCTGGCCCGACGGCGCGCGCGGCGCCACCGTGCGCGAGCTCCTCGCGCACACGGCAGGGTTCGGTGACATCTTCTCGCAGCCCGGCTACGACCGCGCGCGACGCTACCGTCCCGGCGACCTCGTGGCGGAGTTCGCCACGCGCCCGCTCGAGGCGCCGCCGGGGCGGCGGTGGTCGTACAGCAACCTCGGCTTCGAGATCCTCGCGGCGATCGTCGAACGGTTCGAGGGGGCGGACTTCGAGGTGGCGTATGGCCGGCTCGTCCTCGGACCGGCCGGTGCCCGCGTGGACGCCGACCCGGTGCCGACGGCACCGGGCTACGCAGTGCCGTATGCGCATCGGGACGACGACCTCGTCGGCGCGAGCCCGCGCGAGTCGAGCCTGCCGAAGCTCGGGCACGGGTGGAGCGGGGCGGGCGGTGGCTATGCCTCCGCGGACGACCTCTTCCGCATCCTGCGCGCGTTCACCGGCGGGGGGCTCGTCCCGCGCGCGCTCCTCGACACGCTCGCCGCGCCCCGCAACTCCCTCGGGCCCGGTCGCGCGTACGGGTACGGCCTGATGGTCCGTGAGGTCGCGGGCCGGCGGCTCCTCGGCCACGGCGGCGGCGGCAGCGGCGTCGGGATCTGCAACCGCGTAGCGACGCGGATGGACGGGTCGTGGACGGTCGTGATCCTGAGCAACGTCGAGCCGCCCTCTTGCGAGGCGCTGGCTGATCGCCTCGAGGAGCTCCTCGCCGCCCAATAGGGCCCGAACGCAACGAAGGCGGGGAGGTGCGTTGCCCACCTCCGCCGCCTTCGATACCCCGTCCGCTCGCGCGGCCGGGGATTCCCGGACCGACCGGACCGGTCAGGCCGTCTTCTGCACCCGGAGCACCGGGAGCGACGGCTCGACCAGCCGGCTCCGCAGGTACGCCGCGCGGGTGGCGGCGACGAGGTGCGGGGCGCCCTTCGGCACCACGCGCCGGAACTGGCGGCGCGTGGACTCCCAGTCCACCAGCAGCGTCCGCGCGCGGGGGCTCGCCGTCTTCTCCTCGTGCTCGTGGATGAGCCGCTTCAGGACCTCCTCGTCCTCCGCGTCCAGCTCCTCGAGCGCCACCATGTCGGTGTTGACGCGTGCGTGGAACGTGCCGGCCTCGTCGAGGATGTACGCGACCCCGTTCGACATCCCCGCGCCGAAGTTCCGCCCGGCGCGCCCGAGCACGACGACGATGCCGCCGGTCATGTACTCGCAGCAGTGGTTGCCGGCCCCCTCGATCACGGCGATCGCCCCCGAGTTGCGGACGGCGAAGCGGTCGCCGGCCTGGCCCGCGGCGTAGAGGTACCCGCCGGTGGCGCCGTAGAGCGCGGTGTTGCCGAGGATGAGGTTCTGGTGCGTGTGCGCGGCGTACGCGGCCCGCTGGAAGGGCCGCAGCGCCAGCTCGCCGCCGCTCAGCCCCTTCCCGACGTAGTCGTTCGCCTCGCCCTCCAGCTCGAGGTGCATCCCGCGGCAGGTGAACGCGCCGAAGCTCTGGCCCGCGCTGCCGGTGAAGCGGAGGCGGACGCTCCCCGGCGGGAGCCCGGCGTCGCCGTGGCGCCGCGCGATGGCGCCCGCCACCCCGGCGCCCACCGCCAGGTGGTGGTTCCGGATCGGGTAGTGGCTCGAGAAGGGCAGCCCGCTGTCGAGGTACGCGTCGAGCTCGCCCAGGATCTCGCGGTCGAGGACGACCATCCCGGGGCGGTCGTTCCGCTCCTCGGTGCGCTTCCGCGGGGCGGTGCCGCCCTTCGGGCCCGCGAGGAGGAGCGAGAGGTCGAGGAGCGCGCTCCGCGGGCTCTCGGGGTGGTCCACCCGCTGGAGGAGGTCGGTGCGGCCGATCACCTCGTCGACGGTGCGCGCGCCGAGGGAGGCGAGGATCTCGCGCACCTCCTGCGCCACCATCGTGAAGTAGGCGATCACCTGCTCGGGCGTGCCCTTGAACTTGGCGCGCAGGTCCTCGCGCTGCGTGGCGACGCCGGTGGGGCAGGTGTTGAGGTGGCACTGCCGCGCCATGGCGCAGCCCAGCGCGACGAGCGGCGCCGTGCCGAAGCCGAACGCCTCCGCCCCCATGAGCGCCGCGACCACGACGTCGCGGCCCGTCTTGAAGCCGCCGTCCACGCGCACCTCGATCCGGTGCCGGAGCCCGTTGCGCACGAGCGCCTGCTGCGTCTCGGCGAGGCCCAGCTCCCACGGGAGCCCGGCGTGCTTGATGCTCGAGAGCGGCGAGGCGCCGGTCCCGCCGTTGTGGCCGGCGACGAGCACGTAGTCGGCGTACGCCTTGCACACCCCGGCCGCCACCGTGCCCACCCCCGTCTCCGCGACGAGCTTCACCCCGACGCGCGCGGCGGGGTTCACCGTCTTGAGGTCGTGGATGAGCTGCGCCAGGTCCTCGATCGAGTAGATGTCGTGGTGCGGCGGCGGCGAGATGAGCTGGATCCCGGGCACCGCGTGGCGGAGGCGCGCGATGAGCTCGGTCACCTTGAAGCCGGGCAGCTGGCCGCCCTCGCCCGGCTTGGCGCCCTGCACGATCTTGATCTCGAGCTCCTCGGCGCGCACGAGGTACTCCGTCGTCACGCCGAAGCGCGCCGAGGCGACCTGCTTGATCCGGTTGTCGTGCCGGTCGCCGTCGGGGCGGGGCAGGTAGCTCGCCGGGTCCTCGCCGCCCTCGCCCGAGTTCGAGCGCGCGTGCATGCGGTTCATCGCCACGGTGAGCGCCGCGTGCGCCTCGGGCGAGAGCGCGCCGAGGGACATCGCCGACGAGATGAACCGGCGGCGGATCGCCTCGACCGGCTCCACCTCCTCGAGCGGCACCGGCGTCGTGCTCCGGAAGCCGAGGAGGTCGCGCGGGCCGGCGGGCCGGCGCTGCCCGTTCTTCTGGAGGAAGCTGCCGTACGCCTCGGCGTTGGGCTGGCCGCCCTTCACCGCCTGCTGGAGCGCCACCACGATCGGCGGCGCCCACCCGTGGTCCTCGCCGTCCTTCCGGAAGCGGACGCGGCCGTAGTCGGGAAGGCCGCTCGCCTCGGCGGGCGGGTGGTAGGCCGCCTGGTAGCGCGCGAGGACGTCCTCGCCCAGCTCGTTCAGGCCGACGCCGCCGATCGGGCTCACGGTGCCCTGGAAGGCGAAGTCGATCACCTCGCGCCCGAGCCCGAGCGCCTCGAAGATCTGCGCGCCGCAGTACGAGCTGAGGGTCGAGATCCCCATCTTCGAGAGGACCTTGAGGAGGCCCTTCTCGGCCGCCGAGCGGAAGCGCTCGACCGCCTCCTCCGGGCTCGGGCGGGCCGCGGCCTCGCCGTCCTTCCGCGTGGGGGCCGCCTCGCGGAAGATGGACTCCACCGTCGCGAGCGCCATCCACGGGTGCACCGCCTCGGCGCCGTAGCCGATGAGGGCGGCGAAGTGGTGGATGTCGAAGGCGTCGCCCGCCTCGGCGACGAGCCCGCAGCGCGCCCGGAGCCCGGTGCGCACGAGGCGCTGGCGCACGGCCCCCACCGCGAGGAGCATCGGGATCGGCGCGCGGGTCGGGCCCGCGGCGCGGTCGCTCAGCACGAGGATACGGGCGCCGGCGCGCACCGCGTGCACCGCCTGCGCGGCGAGCGCGTCGCAGGCGGGCTTGAGCCCCTCGGGGCCCGTGGCCGGGTCCCAGACGGCGTCGAGGATCTCCGCCGGGAAGCCGCGCGCGTTGAGGAGGCCCGCCATGTCGGCCGCGAGGAGGATCGGGTGCTCGACGCGGAGCATCTGCGCGGCATTGGCCTTCTCGACGAGCGGCGAGCCGCGGCGGCCGAGGTGCATCCGCAGCGACATCACCATCGCCTCGCGGAGCGGGTCGATGGGCGGGTTCGTCACCTGCGCGAAGCGCTGCCGGAAGTAGCCGTAGAGCGACTGCGGCGTGCGTGCGAGGGGCGGGATGGGGGTGTCGTCGCCCATGGACCAGATCGCGTCGCCGCCGGTGGCGCCCATCGGCTCGAGCACGAGCCGCAGGTCCTCGAAGCCGTAGCCGAAGAGCCGCTGGCGCACGACGAGCTCGTCGCCGCCGGGGGCGGGGAGGGCGCGGATCGGGTCGGGGGCGAGCACCTGCATGTAGCGGCGCACCCAGCTCTCGTAGGGCTGGCGGTTGGCCACCTCGCGCTTGGCGTCCACGTTGCGGATGACCTCGCCGCGGACGAGGTCCACGGCGAACACCTCGCCCGGCCCGACCTTGCCGGTCTCGATCGTCTCGGCGGGGTCGAGGTCCACCATGCCCACCTCGGAGCCCACCACCACCAGGCCGTCGCGCTGCACCTTGTAGCGGCAGGGGCGGAGCCCGTTGCGGTCCACGGAGGCGCCGACGAGCCGGCCGTCGGTGTAGGTGATCGCCGCGGGGCCGTCCCACGGCTCGTGCAGGCACTGGTGGTACTCGTAGAAGGCGCGCACCGCCGGGTCGGCGTCGGGATACTTCTCCCACGCCTGCGGGATCATCATCATCGACGTGTGCACGGGGTCGCGGCCGGAGCGCACGAAGAGCTCCATCGCGTTGTCGAGGCTCGCCGAGTCGCTGCCCTGCGGCCACACCACGCCGGCCAGGCGCTCCTCGCGCCCCTCCCAGAGCGGGCTCTTGAGCATCGAGGCGCGCATCGCCATCGCGTTCCGGTTGCCCCAGAGGGTGTTGATCTCGCCGTTGTGGGCGAGGAGGCGGAACGGCTGGGCGAGCGGCCAGCTGGGGAGGGTGTTGGTCGAGTAGCGCTGGTGGAAGATGGCGACCGCGCTCTCGAACTCCGGGAAGCGGAAGTCCGGGTAGAAGGTCGCGAGCTGCCCGCCGGTGACGAGCGCCTTGTAGACGATCGTGCGGCAGGAGAGGGACGGCACGTAGAACCCGCCAAGGCCGGCGGCTTCCGCGCGCTGCTCCATGCCGCGGCGCGCGAGGTAGAGCGCGCGCTCCCAGGCGTCGTCGTCGCCGACCCGCTCGGGGCGCCCGATGAGGGCGTGGCGGATCACCGGCTGGCTCGCGCGCGCCGTGGGGCCGAGGGCCGCCGGGTTCACCGGCACGTCGCGCCAGCCGAGGAGCGGGAGGCCGTCGGCGGCGAGGGTCTCCTCGACCAGGTCCACCGCCGCCCGCAGCCCCGCGGGCTCCGAGGGCAGGAAGAAGGCGCCGACCGCGAACGGCCGGCCCGGCTCGAGGTGGATGCCGAGCCGGTAGGCGTCGCGGTGGAAGAGCCGCTGCGGGATCTGGGTCAGGAGGCCGGCCCCGTCGCCCGAGTTGTCGGTGCTCGCGGCCCCGCGGTGCGCCACGCGGGTCACGGCCTCGATCGCGAGGCGGACGACCTCGTGCGACCGGGCGCCGCTCGCGTGCGCAACGAACCCGACGCCGCAGGCGTCGCGCTCCGCGCGGGGGTCGAGGGCGGGGGTGCCGTCGGTCCGGGCGTGCCGGGACGGGGAAGGGGCGGCCTGGATCCGCTGCCCAGGGTCGCGCATGGGGCCTCCATCGAGGGGACGGTGGCCGGCCGGAGAGGCCGGCAACAAAAAACCCGCTCCATCCGGGAGCGGGTCAGGTCGCAGGACGTCGTACGCCGTCGCTACCCTGGCCCACTCCCCGGACGGGGATCGGCAAGGTCGAGGAGCGGCTTGACGACGAGAAGTCGGCGCGGCGTCATGGGTGCATAATCATTCAGCGTCGTGCATCGCGTCAAGGGGCGCGCCCGGCGGCGCTTGTGCGCTTGTGAAGTTTCCCTGCAGGAACGGACCCCCTTGACAATGCGCGCCCGCCCCCGGTAGCCTCACCACACGATTGGTGCATAACCTTTCAGCCCGGCCGGCCGACCGGCCGGGCCCCAGACGGCAACCACGGGTTCGCATGCCGCTCCAGGCGCTCGCGCTTCTGCTCCTTCCGGTCCTCGCGCTCCTCCTTCTGGGGGTACGGGTGGTCCGCGGCGTGCCGGCAGCGAGCGAATAGCAGGGCAGGACTCGCAAGCAGAACAAGGCGCCGCGGACCGGACGGTCCGCGGCGCCTTCCGCTTCCGGGCCGTGCGCCCGGCGTACCACCACGAGGACGACCGATGAGCCGGCGGATCAGGATCTTCGACACGACCCTGCGCGACGGGGAGCAGGCCCCGGGCAACAGCCTCTCGGCGGAGGAGAAGCTCCGCCTGGCCCGGCAGCTCGACGTCCTCGGCGTGGACATCATCGAGGCCGGCTTCCCCGCCTCCTCCGAGAGCGACTTCCGGAGCGTGGCGGAGATCGCGCGCGAGGTGCGCCGGCCGGTGATCGCCGCGCTCGCGCGCTGCACCGAGCGCGACATCGACCTGGCCGGCGAGGCGATCCGGCCGGCCGAGCGCGGGCGCATCCACGTCTTCCTCTCGACGTCGGACCTGCACCTCCGCGAGAAGCTCCGGATCTCCCGCGAGG
Organism: Gemmatimonadales bacterium; assembly: GCA_037916975.1. Lineage (GTDB taxonomy): Bacteria > Gemmatimonadota > Gemmatimonadetes > Gemmatimonadales > GWC2-71-9 > JAGGAG01. The sequence goes on along the minus strand of JBAIWX010000294.1, from coordinate 4,291 downwards.
AGGCGCTCGCCCGGATCCGTGCGGGCGTCCGGCGCGCGCGGCACTTCACCGACGACGTGGAGTGGTCGGCGGAGGACGCGAGCCGCACCGACTTCGACTTCCTCTGCCAGGCGGTCGAGGTGGCGCTCGCCGAGGGGGCGACGACGATCAACCTCCCCGACACCGTCGGCTACGCGGTGCCCGAGGAGTACGGGGCGATGTTCCGCTACGTCATGGGGCGCGTCCCCGGGGCGGAGCGCGCCGTCTTCAGCGCCCACTGCCACGACGACCTGGGCCTCGCCGTCGCCAACTCGCTCGCCGCGATCGAGGCGGGCTGCGGCCAGGTCGAGTGCACGATCAACGGGATCGGCGAGCGCGCGGGGAACGCCGCCCTCGAGGAGCTGGTCATGGCGGCGCGGGTCCGCGGCGAGCGCCTCGCCTGGGACTCGGGGATCGAGAGCCGCGAGCTCTACCGCACGAGCCGGATGCTCTCGAACATGACCGGCGTCTTCCCGCAGCCGAACAAGGCGGTCGTCGGCCGGAACGCGTTCGCCCACGAGGCGGGCATCCACCAGCACGGGATGCTGCAGAACGGGCTCACCTACGAGATCATGCGGCCGGAGTCGGTGGGAATCCCGGGCTCCTCGCTGGTCCTCGGCCGGCACTCCGGGCGGCACGCCCTCGCGCAGCGCTACCGGGAGCTCGGCTACGAGCTCGACGAGGCGCGCCTCGACGGCCTCTACCGCGACTTCATGGCCCTCGCGCAGCGCAAGCGCGAGATCCTCGACGAGGACCTCCTCGCGCTCCTCAACGAGAGCTTCCCCGACGCGCCCGAGCTGTACCAGCTCCGGCACCTCGAGGTCACCTGCGGCAGCGTGAGCCCGGTGGCGGAGGTGCGGATGACGGGGCCGTGGAGCGGGGAGCGGGTGGCGCGGGCCACGGGGGACGGGCCGATCGCCGCGGCGTTCGCCGCCGTGAGCGAGATCGTCGAGCGCGCCCTCGAGGTCGAGAGCCTCAGCCTGCGCTCCGTCACCCCGGGGCGCGACAGCGTGGGCCAGGTGTTCCTGCAGGCGCGGATCGACGGCCGCAGCTTCAGCGCGCACTCGGCCTCCACCGACGTGGTCGAGGCGAGCGCCCGGGCGCTCGTGAACGCGCTCAACAAGGCGCGCCACGCCGAGTCGCTCGAGAGCTCGGCGCTCAACAGCACCTACCTCTGGGGGGTGTGATGACGGGCGATCCGCAGCCGGGCGCGGCGCCCCTCTCCGGGGCGCACCTCACCTGCCGCATCCTCGAGGAGGAGGGGGTGTCGGTGCTGTTCGGGTACCCGGGCGGCGCCATCATGCCCTTCTACCACGCGCTCCCCGAGTTCCCGTCGCTCCGGCACATCCTCGTGCGGCACGAGCAGGCGGCGGCGCACGCGGCCGACGGCTACGCGCGGGCGACGGGGCGGCCGGGGGTGTGCGTGGCGACGTCGGGCCCCGGGGCCACCAACCTCGTGACCGGCCTCGCCACGGCGTACATGGACAACTCGCCGGTGGTCGCCATCACCGGCCAGGTGGCGCGCCCGATGATGGGCCGTGACGCCTTCCAGGAGACCGACATCGTCGGGATCACGCTCCCGATCACGAAGTGGAGCGTGCTGGTCGAGGACATCACCGAGCTCGCCGACGTGCTGCGCGAGGCGTTCCACGTCGCGCGCTCCGGGCGGCCGGGGCCGGTGCTCGTGGACATCCCGAAGGACGTGCAGAACCAGCGGATCGCCTACGAGCCGCGCACCCGGGCCCCCGGGCTCGTGACGCTCCCCCCGGCGCCGGCGCCCGACCTCGACGCGGCGGTGCGCCTCCTCGAGCGCGCGGAGCGGCCGCTCATCCTGGCGGGCCACGGCGTGATCCTGGGCGACGCCTTCGCCGAGCTCCGCGCCTTCGCCGAGGCGAGCGGCATCCCGGTCATCACCACGCTCCTCGGCATCAGCGGCTTCCCCGAGGACCACCCGCTCCACCTCGGCATGCCCGGGATGCACGGCGAGGTGCACGTGAACCGCGCCATCCAGCAGGCGGACCTGCTCGTGGCGGTCGGGATGCGCTTCGACGACCGCGTGACGGGCAACACCGCCGGCTTTGCGCGCCACGCGAAGGTGATCCACCTCGAGCTCGACCCGAGCGAGATCGGGAAGAACGTCCCCGTGGACGTGCCGCTCGTGGGCGACGTGAAGCGGCTCCTCCCCGCGCTCACCGCGCGGCTCGCCCCGCGCGACCACGGGGGGTGGCTCGCCGCGATCCACGCCGAGCGGCGCGAGCGCGCGGAGCACTACCGCGGCGGCCTCTCCCCCGAGGGGATCCTGCGCGCGATGCACGAGGCGACCGGCGGGCGGGTGAACGTCGTGGCCGACGTGGGGCAGCACCAGATGTGGGTGGCGAAGCTCTTCCCCTACCGGCGCCCCAACCAGCACTTCTCCTCGGGCGGCCTCGGCGCGATGGGCTTCGCCGTCCCCGCGGCGATGGGCGTCTGGCTCGCCCGGCCCGACGAGCCGGTCTGGGCGGTCTCCGGCGACGGCGGCTTCCAGATGAACATGCAGGAGATGGCGACGATGGTGCAGGAGAAGCTGCCCATCAAGCTCGCCATCTTCAACAACGGCTACCTCGGCATGGTCCGCCAGTGGCAGCAGTTCTTCCACGGCCGCCGCTACTCGCAGACCCCGATCTGGAGCCCGGACTACGTGAAGCTGGCGGAGGCCTACGGCATCCCCGGCTGGCGCGTCGAGCGCGCGGAGGGGGTCGCGGGGGCCGTCGAGGCGGCGCTCCGCGCCGACGGCCCCGCGCTCGTCGAGTTCGTCATCGAGCAGGAGGCGAACGTCTTCCCGATGATCCCGCCGGGGGCGACGCTCTCCGACGTCATCGAGTCCCCGCCCCCCGAGGCGGTGCCCGCGTGAGCCGCCGGCACGCCCTGACCGTCGACTACGACGGCAAGCTCGTCACCCTGAACGCGGCCGTCGGGCTCCTCCGGCGGCGCAACGTCCCCGTGCACGACCTCCTCCTGGGCCCCGGGCCCGGCGAGCGGGGCCGGAGGCTCTCCGCCATGATCGAGTCCGATTCCCCGACCGCCGAGCGGATCGCGCAGCTGTTCCGCAAGCTGGTGGGCGTGCACGACGCCAGTGCGCGCCCCGCCGACGACGCCGTCGCGCGCGAGCTCGCGCTCGTGCACCTGCGCCCGCCGGCCGCCCAGTACGCGGAGCTCTACGACGTCTGCCAGCTCTACCAGGCGGAGGTGATCGAGGAGTCGGCCGAGGGCGTCGTCGTCCAGGCCCACGGGCCCGCCACGTTCGTGCAGTCGTGCATCCGGGCGCTCGAGCGCTTCGGGCTGGTGGACGTCGCCCGCAGCGGCGCGTCGGTGAGCCTGCCCGGCGCGAGCGGCGCCCCCACCCCCCAGCCGGAGGTCATCGTTCCATGAGCGCCACCACCCTGCGCATGTATTACGACGCCGACGCCGACCCGTCCCGCCTCGCGGGCCGGACGATCGCGATCATCGGCTACGGCAGCCAGGGCCACGCCCATGCGCTGAACCTCAAGGAGAGCGGGCACCGGGTGATCGTCGGGCTCCGCACGGGCGGGGGCTCGTGGGCGAAGGCGGCCCAGGCCGGGCTCGACGTGCGCGAGGTGGCCGACGCCGCCCGCGCCGCCGACCTGATCATGCTGCTCGTCCCCGACCAGGACATGCGCGCGATCTACGAGCAGGCGGTGGCGCCCGGGCTCCGCGCCGGCAAGACGCTCCTCTTCGCGCACGGCTTCAACATCCACTACGGCGAGATCCGGCCGCCCGCCGACGTGGACGTGGCGATGATCGCCCCGAAGAGCCCGGGCCACCTCGTCCGGAGCGAGTACGAGGGGGGCCGCGGGGTGCCGGGGCTCGTCGCCGTGCACCAGGACGCGAGCGGCCACGCCCTCGCCGACGCCCTCGCGTACGCCGCCGGCATCGGCTGCACCCGCGCCGGCGTGATCCGGACCTCCTTCAAGGAGGAGACGGAGACCGACCTCTTCGGCGAGCAGGCGGTGCTCTGCGGTGGCGCCACGGCGCTCGTCAAGGCCGCCTTCGACACCCTGGTGGCTGCCGGCTACCAGCCGGAGCTGGCCTACTTTGAGTGCATGCACGAGCTCAAGCTCATCGTCGACCTGATGTACGAGGGCGGCATGGGGTACATGCGCTACTCGGTCTCGGACACGGCTGAGTACGGCGACTACACCCGCGGCCCCCGGGTCGTGAACGCCCAGACCAAGGACGAAATGCGGAAGATCCTCAAGGAGATCCAGTCGGGCCA
>JBAIWX010000293.1:0-5038 GCA_037916975.1 Gemmatimonadales bacterium | reverse complement strand
GGGGTGCGCCCCCGCCCCCGGCCCGGGGGCCGCGTGCGGAGGACGGAGACGTCGAGGTCGCCGTAGAGGGTGAGGGCGAGCGACCGCGGGATCGGGGTGGCGGTGAGGAGCAGGACGTCGGGGGCCGGGCCCTTCCCGATCAGCGCGGCACGCTGCTCCACGCCGAAGCGGTGCTGCTCGTCGATGATCACGAGCCCGAGCCGGCGGAACTCGACCCCCTCGGAGAGCAGCGCGTGCGTCCCGATGACGATGCGCGCCCCGCCGCTCGCGATCCGCCGGCGGGCCGCCGCCTTCTCGGCCGCCGCCTGCCGCCCGAGCAGGAGCTCCGGGACGATGCCGAGCGGGGCGAGCCAGCGCGCCATGGTCGCCGCGTGCTGCTCCGCCAGCAGCTCGGTGGGCGCCATCAGGGCCGCCTGCCGGTCGTTCTCCACCGCCACCAGCATGGCGAGGAGCGCCACGATCGTCTTGCCGGTGCCGACGTCGCCCATGAGCAGGCGGTGCATGCGGGCCGGCGCGGCCATGTCGCCCTGGATCTCGCCCAGCGCCTTCTCCTGGTCCGCCGTCAGCGGCCAGGGGAGCGAGGCGCGGAGCGGGCCGGTCAGGGCGCCGGTCGCGTGCAGCGCCTCCCCCTCCCGCGCGCGCTTGGCGAGCGTGCGTGCGCGCGCGAGCATGAGCTGCAGGTCGAAGAGCTCGTCGAAGGCGAGGCGCCGCCGCCCCGCCTCCGCGTCGGCGGCCGTCCCGGGCCGGTGGACCGCGAGCAGCGCCTCGCGGATCCCGGGGAGCCCGAGCGCACGCCGGCGGTCCTCGGGGAGCACCTCCTCCACGAGCGGCAGCAGCGCGTCGAGGTGGCGCTCCACGAGGCTCCGGATGATCCGGTGGCTCAGCCCCTCGGTGGCCGGGTAGACCGGCAGCACGCGCCCCGCCGGCAGCGCCGTCCCCTCCGCTCCCTCCTCCGCCTCGCCCAGGATGACGAACTCGCGCGGCGCGAGCTGCCGCCCGTGGTAGAACCGGACGGGCCCCGAGACGAGCAGCACCTGGCCCGGCTGGATGGCCCGGTCGAGGAACGCCTGGCCGGGCCAGGCGCACTCGATGAGCCCCGAGTCGTCGCGCAGCACCGCGTGGAAGATGCGGAGCCCCTTCCGGGTCGGCAGCACGCGCTTCGCGATCACCGTGCCCACGACCGCGACCTCGTCGCCGACGCGCGCCTTCGCGATCGGCGTGACCTGCGAGGCGTCGATGTAGCGGTGGGGGAGGTGCCAGATGAGGTCGAGCGCCGTGCGGATGCCCAGCCGGGCGAGCTGCTCCGCACGGCGCTCCCCCACCCCCTTGAGGAACTGCACGAGGGTGTCGGTGCGGAGGGCGGCGGCCGGGGGGTGCGAGCGCGGCGGCATGGCGGGAAAGGTAAGGGCGGGCGCAACGCGCGGCGGCGCGCGGGGACGCACCGCGAGGCGTCCCGTCCGCTACCTTTCCCGCCCACCCACGCCTCGCGCACCGATGCCCGACCCGACGCCGCCCGCACCCCGTCTCTCCGCCGACCGCATCAGCGCCGCCCACGCGCGCATCGCCCCCGTCTTCCGTGACTCGCCGCAGTACGAGAGCGACGCGCTCTCGCGGGCCGTGGGGGCGCGGACCGTGCTCAAGGTGGAGACCGCGAACCCCATCCGCTCGTTCAAGGGTCGGGGGACCGACAACCTGCTCGCCACGCTCCCGGCGGGCGAGGCGCTCGCCTGCGCCTCCGCCGGCAACTTCGGCCAGGGATTCGCGTGGGCGGCGCGGGCGCGGCATCGCCAGGTGACGGTGTTCGCCGCCACCACCGCGAACGCCTACAAGGTGGAGCGGATCCGTGCCCTGGGCGCGCAGGTGATCCTCGCCGGGGAGGACTTCGACGCGGCGAAGGACGCGGCGCGGGCCTGGGCCGCCGAGCGCGGCGCGCGGTTCGTCGAGGACGGCCGGGAGCCGGCGGTGTCCGAGGGCGCGGGGACGATCGCGCTCGAGCTCTCGCGGTGGCCCGCCCCGCTCGACCTCGTCCTCGTCCCGCTCGGCAACGGCGCGCTCGTGAACGGCATCGGCACGTGGCTCCGGGCGCACGCGCCGGGGACGCGGGTGGTCGCGGTCGGCGCGGCCGGCGCGCCGAGCATGGCGCGCTCGTGGGAGGCGGGCCGGCCGGTCGCCACCGACACGATGGCGACGATCGCCGATGGGATCGGCGTCCGCGTCCCGGTGCCCGAGGCACTCGACGACATGCGCCATGCCGTGGACGAGGTCGTGCTCGTGGAGGACGCCGCGCTCGTGGAGGCGATGCGGCTCGCCCACCGGGAACTCGGGCTCGTGCTCGAGCCGGCGGGGGTGGCGGGGCTCGCGGCCCTGCTCGCCTTCGGGGGACGGTTCCGGGGGGCGCTCGTCGGGGTGCCGCTCTGCGGTGGCAACCTCACCGACCAGCAGCGGCGGGAGTGGCTCGGCGCCTGACGGCGGGAATCGCCACGGGCGCGACCGGGCGCCGGTGGTCGCGGGGCGCTACTGGTACTGGATGTAGAGCGGCACCGGGCGCAGGCGCAGGACGGCCTCGGGCGCCATGGGCGTGCCGTCGTGCCGCGCCGTGGTGAAGAGCTTGAAGCCGGTGTACTGCACCGGGCGGCGCGTGATCACGTCGAGGTAGGTGGCCCGCTTGAGCGCGGGCGTGCCCCACCCGTCCATCTGGATCACGAGCTGCACGGCGGGATCGCGCAGGAGGTCCTGCGCGTTGGTGAGCATCGGCCGCGTGAAGCGATGGATGATGACGACCTTGGGCGGGAGGCCGAGGCTGTCCACGAGGCGCGCCAGGCGCTGAAGCACCGGGTTGATCGTCGCCGCGTCGAGCGTGCCGATGCGCCCACCGGGCCGCTGGCCCGCCGGCATCGCGAACTCGGGGTCGATCGCGAGGTGCACGTCGGGCTGCGCGAGCCACGGCATGAGGCGCTCCACCTCGGGGCCGAGGGGGGCCTGGCCGGGCTGCACGTCGAGGATGGTGATCCACCCGCGCGCCCGGGCCCGCTCGAGGATGCGGTCGATCTCCTTCGCCGGGTGCCGCAGCCGGTAGTGGCCGTCGGCGCCGGGCGCGCCTTGGGCGACGGTCGCGATGAGGTGGAGCGCCCCCACGGTCGTGCGCGTCGAGTCGGCGCGCCGCCAGAGCTCCACCAGCGCGGCGAGGCTGTCCTCGAGCTGGCCCGGCGGGACCGACCCCAGGATGCCCATCCGCGTGCTCGCCGGGTGCCCGTACGCGGCGACGATGCGCGCACCGGGGAGGAGCGCGCCCTCGCGCGGCGCGGGCGGCACGGGCCACGACGGGGGCGCCCATCCATCGACGAGCGGGGCCTCGGCCACGGGACCGATCGGCCGCGCCGCCGCCGTGTGCGCCCGGCGCGTGCGCATCCGGTCGAACACCTTGGCAGGGTCGAGGGGGTCCCGGGTCGCGTGCGCCGCGGACGGGTCGGGCGCAGGCCACGGGAAGGTGGCCGTGACGACCTGAGCCGGCGCCGTGCCCGGCGCAACGGCGAGAAGTCCGAGGAGGGCAAGGAGGCGCTGCAGGCGAGGCATGGCCGGAGGAAGTTGCAAGAGCGGGGCCGGGCGCCGGGTGCCCACGGCCCTCAGGCCCGGCGCAGGATACGCAGGGTGTCCGCGTGCGCCCCGCGGCAGTTTTCCATGCCCGTTGCAAGTTGCGCGGTCGGGCGCGCGCAGCGCTCGGGCGAGGCGTTCAGGGCGCCGCTGGGCGTGGCCACGGGACGAATTCCCCGAACCGACCGCTAGGCCGCCGGCTCGGGCTCGAGCAGCCGCTCGGCGTAGGCGCGGGGATCGAAGGGCTCGAGGTCCTGCACCTGCTCGCCGGTGCCGAGGAAGCGGATGGGCAGGGCGAGCTCGCGCCGGAGCGCCACGACCGCGCCGCCCCGCGCGGTGCCGTCGAGCTTCGTGACGACGAGCCCGGTCGGCTGCACCACCTGCGCGAACATCCTTCCCTGCTGCACCGCGTTCTGCCCCACCGTCCCGTCGAGGATGAGCAGCACTTCGTGCGGGGCCCCGGGCTCCTTCCGCTGCACGACGCGCACGACCTTCCGGAGCTCCTCCATCAGCCCCTCCTGCGTGTGGAGGCGGCCCGCGGTGTCCACGATCACGGTGTCGAGCCCGCGGGCGCGCGCCGCCTCGAGGGCGTCGAAAGCGACCGCGGCGGGGTCGCCCCCCTGCTTCCCCGAGACGCAGGGAATGCCGAGGCGCTCCGCCCAGATCTCGAGCTGCTGGACCGCGCCGGCGCGCCAGGTGTCGGCGGCGGCGAGCAGGACCTTCCGGCCCTCGCCCTGCAGCCGGCGGGCGAGCTTCGCGGTGCTCGTGGTCTTGCCGACGCCGGTCACGCCGACCATGAGGATCACGGTCGGGCCGCCCGTCGCACGGGCGATGGCGCCCGGCGCGGCGGGGCCCTCGAGGAGCGCCGCGATGCGGTCGACGAGGGCGTCGCGGACGTCGTCGTCGCGCTTGAGGGTTCCCTTCCGGATCCCCTGCTCGAGGGCGTCCACCAGCTCCATCGTCGCCGGGACGCCGAAGTCCGCCTCGATCAGCGTCTGCTCCACCTGCTCGAGGTCCGCGGCCTTGAGGCCGCGGACGAGCGCGCCCACGTCGGTGAGCAGGACGCGCTTGAGGCGGCCCCAGAGGCCGAGCTTCCGGTCGGTGATGCGCCCGAGTGCCATGGGCACAACGGTAACCCGGGCATCGGTCGGTGGGAACCGCCTTCCGCGCGACCGCGCCGGCACCGGCGGCAGCGGCCGCACGGGGGAGGCCCGGGCGGTCGCGCACCGCACGTCCATCGTGCCCCCGTCACGAGGCGACGGCGAGCCCCGGTCGGTCGTCCGCGCGCGTCGCGAGGGTCGCGCGGATCCGCGCGAGGTGGTGATAGCTGTGCCGGACCGCGTGGTCCTCCAGCATGAACTGGCAGGTGACCGGCGCGTCCGCGTAGAGCGAGGCGGGCGCGGCGCGGTCGAGTTCCTCGTCGCGCAGGGCGCGGATCGCCGCCGCG
>JBAIWX010000292.1:0-23350 GCA_037916975.1 Gemmatimonadales bacterium | reverse complement strand
CGCGCGCGCGCGCGCGCGGGGGCGGTGCGTGCGCTGCTCGACGGTCCGGCGGCCGCGCCGCCGCCCCCGCCCGCCGCGCCGGCGCCGAGCGACCCTGCGCCGTCGTACCCGGTGATCGGCCTCGAGGGGGCGGAGGAGGCGGGCCTCCGCTCCACCTTCACGCACCGCGGGTACGTGAGCGCGGTGCAGCGGGTGCGGGAGTACATCCTCGCCGGCGACATCTTCCAGGCGAACCTGTCGCAGCGCTTCGAGGCGCCGCTGCGCGAACCGGCCGAGGCGCTCTACGCACGGCTCCGCGCGTGGAACCCGGCGCCCTTCGGCGCCTTCCTCCGCTTCGACGACGTCGTGGCGCTCGGCGTCTCGCCGGAACGGTTCCTCCGGCTCGAGGACGGCCGGGTGGAGACCCGCCCCATCAAGGGCACGCGGCCGCGCGGCCTCGGCCCCATGCACGACCAGGCCCTGGGCCGCGAGCTCACCGAGAGCGAGAAGGACCGCGCCGAGAACGTGATGATCGTGGACCTGCTCCGGAACGACCTCTCGCGCGTCTGCGGTGCGGGGACGGTGCGCGTGCCGGAGCTCTTCCACCTCGAGCAGCACCCGACGGTGCACCACCTCGTCTCGACCGTCACCGGCGAGCTGCGGCCGGGCCTCGGCGCCGCGGACCTCCTCCGCGCCACCTTCCCGGGGGGCTCCATCACCGGCGCGCCCAAGGTGCGCGCGATGGAGATCATCGCCGAGCTCGAGCCCACCGAGCGCGGCCTCTACTGCGGGAGCGTCGGCTACCTGAGCGTGTCCGGCGCGATGGACACCAACATCGCCATCCGGACCTGTGTCGCCCGCCACGGGCGCGTATACTTCCCGGGCGGGGGCGGGATCGTGGCCGACAGCGATCCCGAGCTCGAATACCGCGAGACCCTGCACAAGGTGCAGGGCATCGTCCGAACGCTCGCCGGCCGGTCCGCGTGATCCTCCTGATCGACAACTACGACTCGTTCGTCTGGAACCTCGCCCGGTACGTCGAGGAGCTGGGGTTCGCGCCGCGGGTCGTCCGGCACGACGCGATGGACCTCGCGGGGATCGCGGCGCTCGCGCCGACGCACATCGTCATCTCGCCGGGCCCCTGCTCCCCCGCGGAGGCGGGTATCTCCACCGACGTCATCCGCCGCTTCGGCCCCACCGTGCCGATCCTCGGCGTCTGCCTCGGCCACCAGTGCATCGGCGCCGCGTACGGCGGGGAGATCGTCCGCGCCCGCCGGCCGATGCACGGCAAGACCTCGCGCATCACCCACGACGGCACCGGCGTCTTCACCGGGCTTCCGTCGCCGCTGGTCGCCACGCGCTACCATTCCCTCGTGATCGCCCCCGACTCCGTCCCCGCGGGCCTCGTGGTGAACGCGACCTCCGAGGACGGCGAGATCATGGGCGTGCGCCACGCCACGCACCCGGTGCACGGCGTGCAGTTCCACCCCGAGTCGGTGCTCACGCAGCACGGGTACCGGATGCTCGACCGCTTCCTCCGCGGGCCGGCCACCCGGGGCGACGCGCTCCCGCTCACCGCCGACGGCGGCACGGCGGGGGCGCACCCGCCCGACGAGGGCGTGGCCGCCTGGTACGTCCCCTGACCCCGTCCCCGGAGCCCCGCATGCGCCTCGCCCGCGTCCTCCCGGCCGCCGCCCTCGTCCTCGCCTCCCTCGCCGGCGCCGGACGCGCGCGCGCGCAGGACTCCCTCGCCTTCACCCGGTCGGAGGTGATGATCCCGATGCGGGACGGGGTGCGCCTGCACGCCGTGGTGCTCGCGCCGCCGGCGGGGACGGAGCCGCTGCCGCTCGTCCTGACGCGCACCCCCTACGGCGTGACCCAGGCTCCGCGGCTGCTGCAGGCCTGGTACCAGGAGCTCGCCCGCGACGGCTACATCTTCGTCTTCGAGGACATCCGCGGGCGGTACGGGTCGGAGGGGCAGTTCCTGATGAACCGCCCGCTCCACGACCCCGGCGACGCGAACGGCGTGGACGAGACCACCGACACCTACGACACGGTGGAGTGGCTCCTCCACCACGTCCCGGGCAACAACGGCAGGGTCGGCGTGATCGGCGTCTCGTACCCGGGCTGGCTCGCGGCGATGGCGGGGATCCACCCGCACCCCGCGGTGAAGGCCGTCTCGCCCCAGGCGCCGATGACCGACACCTGGATGGGCGACGACTTCTTCCACTACGGCGCCTTCCGGCTGAGCTACGGCTTCGAGTACGCGAGCGAGATGGAGCTCACGAAGGACATGACGGCCCCCCCGCCGGTCGGCAGCTACGACACCTACGCGTGGTACCTCCGGCAGGGCCCGCTCGCGAACCTCACGACGGCCCTCGCCGGCCGCGTGCCGACCTGGACGAACTTCACGAAACACCCGACCTACGACGCCTTCTGGAAGGCCCGCGCGCTCACCGGCTACCTGACCGAGCTCCGCGTCCCCACCCTCACCGTGGGCGGGTGGTACGACCAGGAGGACTTCTACGGGCCGCTCGCCACGTACCGCGCCCTCGAGCGGCACGACACGGCGGGCATCAACATGGTCGTGCTGGGCCCGTGGAACCACGGCGGCTGGAGCCGCGGCCCGGGCCGCACGCTCGGGCCCATCGACTTCGGCAGCGCCACCGGCCAGTGGTACCGCGAGCAGGTGCAGGCCCCGTGGTTCGCCTGGCGGCTCAAGGATCGCGGCAACCCCGACCTGCCGGAGGCGCTCGCCTTCGAGGGCGGCTCGAACCGCTGGCGGCGCTTCGCGAGCTGGCCGCCGAAGGAGGCCACGCCGAGGAACCTCTACTTCCTGCCCGGCGGGCGGCTCGCCTTCGACCCGCCGACGGCGAAGGGCGGCGCGTTCGACCAGTACGTCTCCGACCCGGCGCACCCGGTGCCGTACCGGCCGCGCCCGGTGCAGGTGACGTACTCCGAGGGCTCGAAGTGGTACGACTGGCAGGTGCAGGACCAGCGCTTCGTGGACGGGCGCCCCGACGTGCTCGCCTGGCAGACCGAGCCGCTCGCGCAGGACGTCACCATCGCGGGCGACATCTCGGCGCACCTCTTCGCCTCGACGACCGGCACCGACGCCGACTGGGTCGTGAAGCTCATCGACGTCTTCCCCGACTCGGGCGTCACCCCGCGGGAGCAGTCGGGGTACGAGTTCATGGTGGCGGGGGAGATCCTGCGCGGGCGCTACCGGCAGGGCTTCGACCGCCCGGCGCCGATCGTCCCGGGCCGGGTGGCGGCGTACACCGTGGACCTCCACCAGCAGAGCTACCGCTTCCGGGCGGGCCACCGCATCATGGTGCAGGTGCAGAGCACCTGGTTCCCGGTGTACGACCGCAACCCGCAGACGTACGTGCCGAACATCTTCGAGGCGAAGGCGTCGGACTTCCGCGCGCGCACGCACCGCATCTGGCGCACCGCGGCCTTCCCCTCGCACGTGCGCCTGCCCGTGCTCCCCGAGTAGGGCCCGTGCCGCTCATCGTCGAGAGCATCGTCACCACGCTGGACGAGGCGGGCCGCCCCAACGTGGCCCCGATGGGCGTCGAGTGGACGGACGAGGGGATCGTGCTCAAGCCCTTCCTCGAGACCGCCACCTTCCGGAACGTCCGGGCGACCGGTGCCGCGGTGGTGAACCTCACCGACGACGTGCTGCTCTTCGCGCGGGCCGCGCTGGGCAATCCCGAGGTGCCGCTCCGGCCCGCGGACCGCGTCCGCGGCGTGGTGCTCGCGGACGCCTGCTCGTGGCACGAGCTGGAGGTGGTGGCGCTCGACGCCACGCCGCCCCGCTCGCGCATCCGCACGCGGACGGTGCACGCGGGCCGGGGCCGCGAGTTCCTGGGCCTCAACCGCGCGCGCCACGCGGTGCTCGAGGGGGCGATCCTCTGCACGCGCCTCCACCTCGTCCCGCGCGCGGAGGTGGCGCGCGAGTTCGACCGGCTGCAGGTGCTCGTGGACAAGACGGCCGGGCCGCGCGAGCGCGAGGCGTGGGCGGTGCTCCGGGCCCACCTCGCCGCCGAGCCGGCGGGAGCGGGAGCGTGAGCCGGGTGGCGGTGGCGCCGCGGGTCGTCGTCGAGGCGCCCGCACGCCTCCACTTCGGCGTGCTCGACCTGCGCGGCGCGCTGGGGCGCCGGTTCGGCGGGCTCGGGGCGGCGGTGCCGTTCCTGCGCGTGCGGCTCGAGGCCCGGCCGCACCCGGTGCTCGAGGCGACGGGCCCCGAGTCGGGACGGGCGCTCGAGTTCGCCCGGCGCTTCCTCGCCCACCACCGGGTCGAGGCGGGGGCGCTGCTCACGGTGCAGGAGACCGTGCCGGCCCACGCGGGGCTCGGCAGCGGCACCCAGCTCGGCCTCGCCGTCGGCCGGGCGCTGGCCGAACTGTTCGGGCTCCCCACCGACGCCCCGGGTCTCGCCGCCGCCGTGGGGCGCGGCGCGCGCTCGGGCGTCGGCACGTGGCTCTTCGCGCTGGGCGGCTTCGTGCTGGAAGGCGGGCGGCGCGACGGGCGCGACGCGGTGGCTCCACTGCTCGGCCGGTGGGAGATCCCCACGGCCTGGCGCGCCGTCGTCGCGATTCCCGACGCGGCACCCGGCCTCTCCGGCGAGCGGGAGGCGAGCGCCTTCCGCGCCCTGCCGCTCCCACCGGAGGCCGAGGTCGAGCGCGTGTCCCACCGCGTGCTGCTCGGCCTCCTGCCCGCACTCGTCGAGGGCGACCTCGCGGGCTTCGGGGCGGCGCTGACGGAGGTCCAGGAGATCACCGGCGGGTGGTTCGCGGCGAGTCAGGGCGGGCGCTTCGCGCCCGGGCCGACGGCGGAACTGGTCTCGGCGCTGCGCCTGGCCGGGGCCGCAGGAGTCGGCCAAAGCAGTTGGGGGCCAACGGTTTACGCGATTGCATCCGGCGACGACGAAGCCCGGCGCCTCGCGGCCATCGCGAGCGCGCGGCTCGGCGTGTCAGGCCGGGTGTACACCGGCCCGTTCGCGGGGGCCGGCGCCCGCGTGATCCGGTGTTCTACCTGATTGACAGGGCCGGGGTTGCGGCGTAACATATTGCCCTCGGAGACGGTGATTGGCCGAGAATCCGTCCCGGCGCCCGACCGCACCGATCGAGGCGCGCGCTGTCATCCCCTGACGCGCAGCACCGAAGCACGAATCCTGGCCGCTCCCGGCCGCAGCATCGGACGAAGGCAGCACCGACAGCAGTTCTGGTTCCGGACGTTCGCGCCCGCTTGAGCCCCCGAGTGGCGATGGTCGAACCGAATCGCGGCACCCATAACGGCAGCGCGCCCCGCGCGTGTCTCGGCTGGCGTCGTCAGGACGCCTGGCGCCGCGAACACGGCCGCGAGTCGCGCTGGTGGCGCGCCGAGACCGACCATTGGGACGACACCAGTCCCGGTCACCGCGCAGGCTCCCTCCCCTCTCGTCCGTTCTCACTCGACACCACGACAAGTTTCCGCACGCTCCCCCGCCAGACCTTCGACACGCGTAACGATCGGCGGGTGCGCGGTGCGTCCCAGCGGCAGCGGTCCGGTCCCCCCGGGGCCGGGACGCTTCCCGTTTCGAGGCGTTGCCCCTCGAACGTTTCCGCCCCCGGTCCCCGAGCCCGGAGCTCGGGACCGCGGGGCGGCAGGGTCGGTCCCCGCAGTGCAGTTGGAGTTGGAGTCACCCTTCATGCATGAGGTCAGTATGAACCGTATCAGCCACAAGGTGGTGGCCGGAGTCGCGGCGGCGGGTCTCTTCGCCATCGCGTCGTCGGCCAGCGCCCAGGCGCGCAGTGGGGCGTGGACCTACGGCGCCAAGGAGGGCGAGTGGACCATGACCGGCCGTGATTACAGCCTGCAGCGGTACTCGCCGCTCAAGCAGATCACGACCGCGAACGTGGCCAACCTCAAGGCCGCCTGGACGTTCTCCACGGGGACGCTGCGCGGGCACGAGGGCAACCCGCTCGTCGTGGGGAACGTGATGTACGTCCACACCTCGTTCCCGAACATCGTGTACGCGCTCGACCTCTCGAAGCCGGGCGCGCCGCAGATCTGGAAGCACGTGCCGAACCAGTCGCCGGACGCGATCCCGATCGCGTGCTGCGACCTCGTCAACCGCGGCCTCGCCTACCACAACAGCGGCAAGATCTTCATCCAGCTGCTGCAGGGCGAGCTCCTCGCGCTCGACGCGAAGACCGGCAAGGAGCTCTGGAAGTCGAAGCACGCCGACCGCTCGAACGCGGGCCCCGAGGCGAACGGCTACAAGACCGGCGCCACGATGACCAACGCGCCGATCGTGATCAAGGACGTCGTCATCGCCGGCATCTCGGGCGGTGAGTTCGGCGTCCGCGGCCGCGTGACCGCCTTCGACGTGAACACCGGCAAGCTGCTGTGGACCGGTTACTCGACCGGCCCGGACAGCGAGGTGCTCATCGACGGCGACGCGAACGTGAACTACGCCTCGCACAAGGGCAAGGACCTCGGCGTCTCGACCTGGCAGGGCGACGAGTGGAAGCGCGGCGGCGGCACCACGTGGGGCTGGTACTCCTACGACCCCGAGCTGAACCTGTTCTACTACAGCACCGGCAACCCGGGCTCGTGGAACCCCGACCAGCGGCCGGGCGACAACAAGTGGTCGATGACCATCTTCGCCCGCAACCCGGACAACGGGAAGGTGAAGTGGGCGTACCAGATGACGCCGCACGACGAGTGGGACTATGACGGCGTCAACGAGAACATCCTGTTCGAGAAGGGCGGCCAGAAGCTGCTCCAGCACTTCGACCGCAACGGCATCGCCTACACCGTCGACCGCACCAACGGCAAGCTCGTGAAGGCCGAGCCCTACGGCCCGGTCAACTGGGCGCGCAAGGTCGACCTGGCCACCGGCGTCCCGGACAAGGATCCGCGCTACGGCACCACCTCGAAGAAGAACACCGAGGGCATCTGCCCCGCGGCGATCGGCTTCAAGGACCAGCAGCCCGCGGCGTACTCGCCGGTCACCGGCATGTTCTACGTGCCGGTCAACCACATCTGCATGGACTACGAGGGCGTCGAGGTCAAGTACACCGCCGGCCAGCCGTACGTCGGCGCGATCGTGCGGATGTTCCCGGGCCCCGGCGGCCACCGCGGCCGCTTCATCGCCTGGGACCCGACCCCGGGCAAGAACACCGCGCAGTCCATCGCGTGGGAGATCAAGGAGCCCCTCGCGGCCTACGGTGGCGCCCTCGCCACGGCCGGCGGCGTGGTGTTCTACGGCACCATGGAGGGATGGCTCAAGGCGGTCGACCAGAAGACCGGCAAGGTCCTCTGGCAGTTCAAGACCCCCTCGGGCATCATCGGCAACCCGATGACCTACATCGCCCCGGATGGCAAGCAGTACGTCGCCGTCCTCTCGGGCATCGGCGGCTGGGCCGGCATCGGCGTGGCCGCGGGCATCGGCGCCGAGGATCCGACCGCCGGTCTCGGCGCGCTCGGCGCCTTCGGTGACGCCGGCCAGTTCTCCACCCAGGGTGGCGTGCTGACCGTCTTCTCGCTCTGAGGCGGATGGACCGCCGGGCTCCGGCTCCGGGCCGGAGTCCGGCAGGTCCCCTCGCCGTAGCACTGCAGGACCAGCAGGGCGGCGCCGGTGGTCCCTGGGCTCCCAAGCCCGGACAGCCGGCGCCGTTCACGTCCGGCCCCCGCGCCGGGAAAGGACCGACCGCCCCATGCCGAACCGTCCGCTCCGCCTCGCCGCGCTGCTCCTCGCGCTCGGCACCACGCCCGCGGTGGCGCAGAACCTCCGCCCGCACGTGCGGGAAGAGGGCGTCGTGCGCATCTGCGCGGACCCGGACAACCTTCCCGCCTCCAACGACAAGGGGGAAGGCTACGAGAACAAGATCGCCGAGCTGCTCGCGAGCGCCTGGAACGCGAAGCTCGAGTACGCCTGGTGGCCGGTGCGCCGCGGCTTCTTCGCCCGCGCGCTGAACGGCCGCTACTGCGACATCGCGATCACCGCCCCCGCCGGCCTCGACATGGCCGGCGTGACCCGGCCCTACTTCCGCTCCGGCTACGTCATCGTCACGCGCAAGGACTCGGGGCTCGACCTGCGCTCCCTCGCCGACACCACGTTCCGGCACCTGCGCATCGGCGTTCACCTGCTCAACTCCGACGCCGAGAACACCCCGCCCGCCATGGCGCTCAGCAAGTTCGGCGTCGTGGGCAACCTCGTCGGCTTCCCGACCTTCTACAGCGTCAACGACCGGCCCGGCGACATCATCCAGGCCCTCGTGGACCGGACGATCGACGTGGCGATCGTCTGGGGACCGATCGCCGGCTACTTCGCGCGCCAGGCCGGCGTCCCGCTCGACGTGCACCCCGTCCAGGAGGACTCGGTGGACGGCATCCCCTTTGCGTTCAGCATCGGGATGGCGACCCGGATCCGGGACCGGTCACTGCGGGACAGCCTGCAGGTCTTCCTGGACGGCCGGGCAGCGGACATCCGCGGCATTCTCAACGACTTCGGCGTGCCGCTGTTCCCGATGGACAGCACGCGCCGGGCAGGACAGGGCGGGCCGTGAGCCGCCCCGAGGCACCGTCCAGCGGTGCCCTGCGCACAGGACAGGTGGGCCGTTCGGCCCTGCACCGATAGCACGATCGCACGCGACGCCCGACCCGAAAGGACCCTTCACTCGCATGACCACGACGCTCTCCCGCCTCGCCGCCCGCGCCCTCGCCACCCTGACGGTCGTGGCCGGCCTCGCCCTCGCCGCGCCCGCCGCCCACGCGCAGGGCAACGTGGACTGGAACGCCTACCAGAAGCAGTCGGCGGCGGTCCCCCACGACACGATCCCGCTGAACGAGTACCAGGGGTGGAAGCAGTACGAGCTCAACTGCTCGCGCTGTCACGGCGAGTTCGGCGTCGGCAGCTCGTTCGCGCCGGCGCTCGTCGTCTCGCTCAAGAACGACGGCACCATCCCGGACCAGGCGACCTTCGTCTCCACCGTCTGCCAGGGCCGCAAGGACAAGGGCATGCCGTCGTGGTGCGAACTCGGGCTCGAGATGGACAAGATCCTGAACATCTACGCGTACCTGAAGCAGCGCGCCGACGGGCACATCGCCCCGGGGCGGCCGGCGCTCAAGCCGGAGGGCTGAGCGCGCGGCGCCCTGCCCGCGTCCCGGCCTCGCTACATTTCGGGGCCGGCCGAGAGGCCGGCCCCGTTCGCGTTCCCCCCGGAGGCCCGCCCCGTGCCGCTCGCCCGTCCGTTCCGCCTCGCGCTGGTCCTGGCCCTCGCGGCCGCGCCTGCGGCCGCCCAGGGGGCGAAGCTCGACGCCGCCCAGGTGAAGGCCCGCCTCGCCGCCGGGAGCGAGGCGGACCTGACGGGCGCCGACCTCGCCGGGCTCGACCTCTCGGGCGTCGCGTTCAATCGGGCGACGCTCGTGAAGGCCGACCTGACCGGGGCGAAGCTCGCGGGGGCCGACCTCTTCGGCTGCGACCTGACCGACGCGAAGCTCGCCGGCGCCGACCTCCGCAAGGCCAACCTCGACGGCACGACGCTCCGCCGCGCGGACTTCACCCGCGCCGACCTCGAGGGGGCGAGCCTCTTCGCCACCATCATCGAGGCGGCGAACCTCTCGGGCGCGAACCTCCGCGGGACGCGCATCATCGGCTACCTGCGGGCGGCGAAGCTCGCGGGGGCCGACCTGAGCGGTGCCAACGTGGGCGCCGATCCCGGCAACCAGTCCATGGGCGTCATGCGCGCCCAGTTCGTCGGCGCCGACCTCGCCGGTGCGACGCTCCGCGGCGCCAACCTCTACAAGGCCGACTTCTCGTTCGCGTCGCTCCGCGAGGCCGACCTCGCCGGCGCGGACCTCTCGAACGCCGACCTCGTCAGCACCGACTTCACCGGCGCCGACGTGACCGACGCCCGCTTCGACCGGGCGGACGTGAACGGCGCCATCTTCCGCCAGGTGAAGGGCCGCGACCGCATGCGCGGCCTCGACCAGGCCCGCAACCCCGACAAGGCCATCCTCGATGCGCACTGACCCCCGACTCCCCGCCGTCCTGGCGCTCGCGCTCGCCGCCGCCTGCGGCAAGGGCGAGGCTGCGCGGCAGCAGGCCGCCGCCGACTCCGCCGCCCAGGCCCGGCCGCGCTACCTCGCCTACGTCACGAACGAGGACTCCCGCGACCTGACCGTCATCGACGTCACGACCGACAAGGTCGTCGCGACCGTCACCGTCGGCACGCGCCCGCGCGGCGTGAAGGTGACGCCCGACGGGAAGACCGTCTTCGTCGCGCTGAGCGGGAGCCCGAAGTGCCCGCCGAGCATGCCGGACGAGGAGTGCGAGAAGCTCGTGGCCGACAAGTCGAAGGACGGCATCGCGGTCGTGGACGCCGCCACCCGCACCGTCACGAAGGTACTCCCCGGCGGCTCCGATCCCGAGGCGTTCGACCTCGCCGACGGCGGGGCGCGCATCATCGTCTCGAACGAGGATGCCGGCACGGCGTCGATCGTGGACGTCGCGTCGGGCACCATCGCCTCGACGGTCACGGTGGGCACCGAGCCCGAGGGCGTCACCGTCCAGCCCGACGGCAAGGCGGTCTGGGTCACCGGCGAGACGGGCCACGACGTGACCATCCTCGACGCCGCCACGGGGATGAAGGCGGCGGAGGTCGTCGTCGGGAAGCGGCCGCGGGGGATCGCCTTCCTCCCCGACGGCACGCGCGCCTTCGTGACGAACGAGCAGGAGGGAAGCGTGTCGGTCGTGGACGTCGCGTCGCGGAAGGTGATCGCGACGATCGCCCTCGGCACCGACGCGAAGCCGATGGGCGTGGTCGCCTCGCCCGACGGCAAGCGCATCTACGTCTCGACCGGGCGCGGCGGGCAGGTGGCGATGATCGACGTCGCCTCCGGAAAGGTCTCGGGCGCCATCGCGGTCGGGAAGCGACCGTGGGGACTCGCGCTCACCCCGGACGGCACGAAGCTCTACGTGGCGAACGGGCCCTCGAACGACGTCAGCGTGATCGACACCGAGAAGCTCGCCGTGACGGCCACCCTTCCCGCCGGCTCCATCCCGTGGGGCGTCGCGATCGGCAAGGCGCCCTGAGGGCGCGAACCGGGCACGGGCATCGGGGTATCCTCCGGGGTACCCCGACCCCGGCCCACATGCCCCGCGTCCTACCCGCCGTCCTCCTGGCCGCCCTCGCAGCCGGCCCGCTCCTCGGCCAGAACGCCCTCCCGCCGGCCCCGCGAGTGCAGTCGTTCCCCGCGCACTTCACCTTCGACCCCGCCGCGAGCGCCGTCCTGCGGACGCTGTGGGCGCAGAGCTCGGGCGAGAAGCGCGAGTACGTCGCCTGCCTCGGCGGCGACTTCCAGGGGGACACGGTGCGCGTCCGCCGGGTGCTCACCCTCGAGCCCCGTGCCGCGGACTCCCTCGGCGTCTCCGCGCAGCAGTCCATCGACACCTGCGGCCCCCCCGACTGGCAGGGTACCGTCCACACGCACATCGCCCGCTACGACGGCGAGCGGCCCTACGCCAATTTCAGCGGCGCGGACCGGGGCGTCATGCTGATGTGGTGGAAGCGCTGGAAGGTGGACGGGATGTTCTGCGTGCTCTACTCGGACCGGGACGCGTACTGCGAGGTGGACGGCACCGGGGGCCTCACGAACATGAGCCGGAGCGCGTACTAGCGGCCGTCCGGCGGCGGCAGGCACGCCGGCTGGCCGGCGAGCCAGCGCCGGGCCGCGTCGAGCACGGGGTCCGTGCCCCCTTCGCCCGCCGCCACCACCTCGTCCGGCGGCACCCGCGCGCCGTACAGGGTCCCCGTCCGGTCGGCCATCACCGACACCGTCAGGAAGAGGCGCGCCCCGTCGGGGAGCGCGAAGGGCTCGTTCGCGGTGGAGAGACCGGCCGTGGCCGCGCCGAAGCTCCTCGCTCCCGGCCGCTCGCGGAACGCGATCGCCACCGCCTCGCCGGAGCTGCCGGTGCCCTGGTCGGTGAGCACCGCCACCGGCGGCAGCGACCGCAGCACCCGTGGCGCCGCCACGGGACCCGCCATCGGGAGGGAATCGAGCCAGCTGGTGCCCCCCGCGTAGTGCCATGCCGACCGACGGCCGTCCGGCGTCACGAAGGCGCCCAGTCGCTCCCCGCCGAGGAGCGGGCCGAGCCCCGCGAGCATCGGCCACATGTTCCCGCCACCGTTCCCCCGCAGGTCCACCACCCAGCCGCACGCCCCCGCCGCCGCCTGCCCCGCGATGGCATCCTGCACCGCCTGCGCGAAGCGCGCCGCCAGCGCCGAATCCTCGCCGGCATAGGCGGGGATGCGGACGTAACCGACGCGCCCCTCGAGGAGCCCCGCCGAGCTGTCGGCCGCCCACGCGGACCCCGCCGCGGCGCTGCGGCGTGCCTCCGCGGGCGAGAGGAAGAAGCTGTGCCGGTCGCCCAGTTCGCGCAGGGCCCAGCGGATCGCGGGCCAGGTGCCGGCCTCGTCGCGGGCGCCATGGAGGCGCCGGCGCGCCCCGGCGCGGAGGGCGGCCCAGTCCACCTGCGCGCGCCGGACGGAATGCCGGGCCATGAGCGCGAGCGCGCTGTCGAGGTAGGCCCGCGCCGCCGCTGCGGGCGGAGGCTCGCTCGCGGGGTCCACCACCTCGAGGCGCACCGCGTCCATCCAGAGCGCGCCGCGCCCCACCAGCAGCCCGCCGACGACGAGCCGTTCGGCGTCGTCGTCCACGTCGGCGAGCGTGACGACCTCGCGCCACTCGGGGCCACGGATCGGCCGGTCGAGCATGTTGTCGAAGAAGCCGACCGCGCCGTCGGGGCGGTCCACGCGCACCCAGAGCCCGCCCGCGCTCGCGCTGTCGCCCGCGACGAGGCGCGCCATCGCGCGCACCCGCAGGGTGCGGCCGCGCCACGGGGACACGTCCAGCGATTGGTTGAAGGACCCGAAGCTCCCGCGATCGGCGCCGGCGAGGCCCTCGAGGACCAGGCTGTGGAGGCCGTCGAAGGCGGCACCCTCGCTCACGCGCACGCGATAGCCGGGCGTGCGCGAGGCGCCCCAGCCGAGGGGCCGGCCGTCCTCGGCGGTGCCCTCCTCGAAGCCGGGGTTGCGGAGCGCCGGCTGCTGCGCGGGGAGCGGCGCCCGCGCCACCAGGGCGAGGAGGATGACCACCGCCGCGCCGTCACGGCGCGACGGGCCCCGGCGCGTGGCCGCCCTCAGCTCCACGGTCGCTTCGAGCCCCACCATCCCGGCGTGCGGGCCGCGAGCCAGCCGTCGAGGCCCCACGTCATCCCGGCGCGTCCCGCGATGAGGGCCAGCATCACCGCCGCGAGCGTGTAGTGGAAGCCCTGCGACGCCGGCGACATGTGCCAGGTGGCGAGGCCGTAGTTGAGCGTCAGGAAGAGCGCGAGGAGCGCGGCGATCCCGCTGAAGAGGCCGAGCACGAGCCCGACGCCGGCGACCACCTCGCCGAGCGCCACGAGGTGCGCGAAGAGGGCCGAGTGCGTGAGCACCGTCCCCTCCACGAACCCCTTGTACCAGGCGATCGGGTTCTCGGCCATCTGCTTCTCCACGATCTTCGGCATGCGCGCGAGCCACTCCGCCGAGCCGCCGGGCAGGAAGCCGAGGATCGTGAAGCCCATCTTGGTGGTCAGCGCCTTCGCGAACCAGAGGCCGACCACGATGCGGAGGAAGGCGAGGCCCTTCGCGGCGGCGGCGTTGGTGGCACGGGTGGCGTCGGTCATGGGATCTCCCGGGTCTCGGTGGTGGCGCTCGGGCCGGCGGGAGGCGCCACGCCCAGCTCGTGGAAGATGAAGGTCCAGGTGTCGGTCAGTTCGTCGAGGAGCTTGGCGAGCGGCTTCCCCGCCCCGTGCCCCGCGCGCGCCTCGAGCCGCAGGAGCACCGGGTGGGCCGACGCGGTGGCCGCCTGCAGCCGCGCCGCCATCTTGCGCGCGTGCAGCGGGTCCACCCGCGAGTCGCTCTCCGCCGTGGCGAGGAGCACCGCCGGGTAGGCGACGCCGTCCTCGACGCGGTGGTACGGCGAGTAGGCGCGGAGCCAGCGGTACTGCCCCTCGTCGTCGGCGGAGCCGTACTCCGGGATCCACAGCCGGGCGATGAGGAACCGGTGGTAGCGCAGCATGTCGAGCAGGGGTACCTGCACCACCACCGCGCGGAAGAGGTCGGGGCGCTGCACGAGGCAGGCCCCCGTCAGGAGCCCGCCGTTCGAGCCGCCCTGGATCGCGAGGCGCCCGGGCGCCGTCCACCCCTCGCGGACCAGCCACTCCGCCGCGGCGATGAAGTCGTCGAAGGTGTTCTGCTTCCGGCCGAGCATCCCCCCCTGGTGCCACGCCTCGCCGTACTCGCCGCCGCCGCGGAGGTTCGGCGTCGCGAGCACCCCGCCCGCCTCGAGCCAGAGGAGGTAGGAGCGCGCGAAGACCGGGGTGATCGCGTGGTTGAACCCGCCGTAGCCGGTGAGCCAGCAGGGCGCCCGCCCGTCTGGCGCCACGTCCGCCCGGTGCACCACGAACATCGTGACCGGCGTCCCGTCGCGCGAGGCGTACGTCTCCTGGCGAACGCGGAAGCGCGCGGGGTCCACGTCCGCCTCGACGCGCCGCCAGAGCCGCGCCTCGCCCGTCTCGAGGTCGAGCCGGTACACGCTCGGCGGGACCGTGTAGCTGGTGAAGCCGTAGAAGAGCTCGTGCCCGTCGGGCTCGGCGCCGAGACCCATCAGGCTCCCCAGGGCGGGGAGCGCCACCTCGCGCGTCGCTCCGCCGTCGAGGTCGGCGAGCTCGAGGCGCGACGCCGCCCGCTCGAGCCAGTCGAGCACGAGGTGCCGCGCCGTCACCGCGACGCTCGAGAGGACGGCGCCGGGGCGCGCGGGCACGACCTCCTGCCAGCCGCTCCGCGCCGGGCGCGCGGCGGGCGCGCGCAGCAGCCGGTAGGTCGGCGCATCGAGGTTCGTGCGCACGTACAGCGTGCCCCGCACCACCTGCGCATCGAAGATGGCCGGCAGGCCCACGGCCACGGGCACGAACGGCCCGCCCGCATCGCGGTCCTGCAGCCAGAGGTCGGTCTGGTCGAACGTGCGCGCGACGCTCACCAGGAGCCAGCGGCCGCAGTCCGAGAGGGCCACGCCCGGCCAGTGCTCCTTCGCGTCCGGGCGGAACACCGCGGCGTCACGCGCGGGGTCGTCCCCCAGGCGGTGGAACCAGACGGCGCGGTGATAGTGCTCCTCGCCCGCCGGCACCGTCCCCGGGGCCGGATAGCGGGTGTAGTAGAAGCCGCTCCCGTCGGGAAGCCACGCCACGTCGGCGGCGCGGGTGCGCGGGATCGTGTCGGCGAGCGGTGCCAGCGTGCCGAGGTCGAGCACGTGCAGCGTGCTCTGCTCGCTCCCGTCCTCCGAGAGGCCGTACGCGAGGAAGCGGCCGTCCGGGCTCGGGTGGTACCAGTCGAGCGCCGTCGTCCCGTCGGCGGAGAGCGCGTTCGGGTCCACCGCGACGCGATCCGGCCCGTCCACGCCGTCGCGGACGTAGAGCACCGGCTGGTTCTGGCGTCCCTCGCGGCGCTGGTGCAGGTAGCGGCCGTGCACCGGCGTCGGGCAGCCGAGCGTGCCGATGGCGAGCAGCGTCGCGAGCCGCGCCCGGATCGCCCCGCGCTCGGGACAGGCCGCGAGCCACGCCTCGGTGTGCGCGTTCTGGGCCGCCGTCCACGCCGCGACCTCCGCGCTCTCGCCGTCCTCGAGCCAGCGGTACGGATCGGTCACCGCCTCGCCGAAGTAGCTGTCGGTGACGGGGGCGACGCGGGTGGGGGGCGGTGTCGGCATGCTCGGGGGGAGGGAGGGGAACGGCGCCCGCGGGCGCCAGGGGGTCAGTCGCCGAGGCTCACGCCCAGCTCCCGGGCGGTGGCGACGATGTCGCTGTCGAGCGGGACCAGCTTCTCCCGCCCCGCCACCTCGGCGATGGGGAGCCGGATGATCTCCTCGCCGCGCAGCGCCATCATGGTGCCGAAGGCGCCGTCGGCGATGGCGCGCACGGCGGCCGCGCCGAAGCGGAGCGCGAGCAGGCGGTCGTAGGTGGTGGGCGAGCCGCCGCGCTGCAGGTGCCCGACGACGGTGGCGCGGACCTCCTTCCCCGTCCGCTCCGCGATCAGCGCGGCGACCTTGGCGGCGATGCCGCCCAGGCGGTCCACCGTCCCCGCGCCGGCGCGCTCGAGGAGCGACACGTCGCCCCCCTTCGGCCGCGCCCCCTCCGCCACCACGACGATGGAGAACCGGCGGCCGCTCGCCTCGCGCTCGCGGATCTTGGCGCAGACCCGGTCGATGTCGAACGGGATCTCGGGGATGAGGATCACGTCCGCGCTCCCGCTGATGCCGCTGTGGAGCGCGATCCACCCCGCCTCGCGCCCCATCAGCTCCACCACCATCACCCGCTCGTGGCTCTCCGCCGTCGAGTGGAGCTTGTCGATCGCGTCGGTGGCGGTGCTCACCGCGGTGTCGAAGCCGAAGGTCTGCTGCGTCCCCGCGACGTCGTTGTCGATCGTCTTGGGCACGCAGACGACGTTGAGCCCCTTCGCGTGCAGCTGCTGGGCGATGCGCAGGCTCCCGTCCCCGCCGATCGACACGAGCGCGTCGAACCCGCTCGCCCGGAAGGCGGCGACGAGGTCGTCGGAACGGTCCACCTCGCGCGTCGAGCCGTCGGGGTCGGTCACGACGTAGCGGAACGGGTTGCCCCGGTTGGTCGTGCCCAGGATCGTCCCGCCCAGGTGCGTGATGCCGCGGACCTCCGCGGGCCCGAGGCGCACGACCCCGTCGAAGGAGAGCAGCCCCTCGAACCCGCGCTGGATCCCGTACACCTGCCAGCCCCGGTTGTGCGCGCTGAGCACCACGGCGCGGATCACGGCGTTCAGGCCGGGGGCGTCGCCGCCCCCGGTGGAGACCGCGATGCGCATCGTGTGTGGCCCCATGAGCGGCATCTACCGACCGGTTCTCGCGCGGATGAGGGACACGACCTCCCCGGGCTCCGCGTGCCGCCCCAGGGATCGCTTGGAGAAGATGGGCGCGCCGTCCGCCGTGACCTCGAAGACCCCGCCGCCCGACGGGAGGAGCTTCGTCTCGACGCCCGGGAAGGCCGCCTCGAGCTCGGCCACCAGCCTGGTGGCCCGGGGCTCGTAGTTTCAGCTCACGCAGTATTCGATCGTCACGCGCATCGCTGCCTCCGGTACCGGCGCCGCCCCGGCGGCGGCGCGAACCGCGAATCGTACTCGGCCGCCCCGAGGGCCGCCAAGACCGCCGGGCGCCGGTGCGAGCCGGCCGCGTCCATGAACGGATCCTCGAGCAGGCGGACCCGGCAGCGAGGAGGGTCCTCTGACGTCCACGCAGCGTCTACGGCCGGGGACATCGCGTGGACGGACCCGGCCTCGCCGAGCGGGAAAACGGCGAAAACAAGGGGGTCCCCGCTGGCACGGCAGGTGCTCTGACCCGACTTGAGAAACCGGGAGCGGCGCTGCATCATCCACGGCAGCCGACCCACCTCCCGGCTCCGCCCGGCCCCCCGGGTCCTGGCGCAGCGGACACCACCCTCAGGAGCAGCCATGCGCACGCGCACTCGCCTCGGGCTTCTCGTCCTCGCCCTCACCCTGGCCGCCTCCGCCCCCGCGATGGCGCAGGCCAAGCTGCCGGCGGGCGTCACCCCGGCCATGGTCGAGCAGGGGAAGGCGATCTTCACCAAGACCGGCCTCTGCTTCGCCTGCCACGGCATGGACGGCAAGGGCGCCGTCGGGCCGAACCTGACCGACAACACCTGGCTGCACGTGAAGGACGGCGACTACCAGGGTCTCGTCGCCCTGATCACGAAGGGCGTGGCCGCCAACGAGGTGATGCAGAACCCGTCCAAGGGGCCGATGCCCGCCAAGGGCGGCTCCAGCATCAGCGACGACGACGTGAAGGCGGTTGCCGCCTACGTCTGGACCCTGAGCCACGGGAGCTGAGTCCCGTCCGGCCTCCTCCCGGCCCCCCGGTGCCCCGCACCGGGGGGCCGTTCGCTCCCCGCCACCCGGACCAACCATGCGGCACCCGATCCCGCTCCTCCTCGTCCTCGCCGCCGCGCCGCTCGCCGCGCAGCAGCCCGCCGACGTCGCACGCGTCCTGGGCCGCCTCGACTCGACCACCTACGTCGCGCACGGGAAGTTCCTCGCGGACGACGCGCTCGAGGGGCGGGCCCCCTCGACGCGGGGCGGCGACCTCGCGGCGAAGTACGTCGCCACCCAGTTCGCCCGCCTCGGCCTCGAGCCCGCCGGGGACGGCGGCACCTGGTTCCAGCGCTTCCCCGTCGTGCGGCACGCCCCCGAACCGACGCTCGCGGAGACCGCCCCCGCGGCGGGGACGCTCGGCTACAAGGACGACTACGTCCTCTGGTCCATGCGCGACGAGCCGCTCGTGGACGTGACGGCCCCGGTCGTCTTCGCGGGCTACGGCATCACCGCCCCCGAGTGGGGCTGGGCCGACTTCGAGGGCGCGGACGTCCGGGGCAAGATCATCGTCGTCCTGGTCAACGACCCCGGCCTCCGCGACAGCACGATCTTCCGTGGCCGCGAGCTCACCTACTACGGGCGGTGGACCTACAAGATCGAGGAGGCCGAGCGGCAGGGCGCGGCCGGCATCCTGCTCGTGCACACGCCGGAGAGCGCCACCTACGGCTGGGCGACGGTGGTGGGATCGTGGGGCCGCCCGCAGGTGCGCCTCGCCCGCCCGGCGGGCTCGCCGCTCGCGGTCGCGGGCTGGCTCACGGAAGCGACGGCACGGCGGCTCCTCGCGGACGCCGGCATGGACCTGGGCGAGCTCTCCGCGCGCGCGGCGCGGAAGGGCTTCCGCGCGGTGCCGCTCCCGCTGACGCTGCACGCCACGGTGAAGAGCACCATCGAGCGCTCGGAGACGATGAACGTGCTCGCGCGCCTGCCGGGCCGCGGCCCCCGCGCGCACGAGGCGGTGCTCGTGGGCGGGCACTACGACCACCTGGGCGTCGGCGAGCCGGTGAAGGGCGACTCGATCTACAACGGCGCCCTCGACAACGCATCGGGCACGGCGGGCGTGCTGGCACTCGCCGAGGCCTTCGCGCGGAGCGGCGTGCGCCCCGCGCGCAGCGTGATCTTCATGGCGTTCGGCGCGGAGGAGGCGGGGCTCATCGGCTCGCAGGCGTTCGCGGCGCGGCCGACGCTCCCGCTCCGCGACCTCGCCGCGGTGATGAACGTGGACGTGCTCAACCTCTATGGCCGCACGCGCGACATCGGCGCGCTGGGCCGGGACCAGTCCTCGCTGGGCCCGGTCTTCGACCGCGCCGCGCGCGCCGAAGGGCTCGCCGTGACGGAGAATCCGGACGAGAAGCTCCGCGGCTCGTTCTTCCGCTCGGACCATTTCCCGCTCGCCAAGGCCGGCGTGCCGGCCCTCTCGCTGGGGGGCGGGCTGGACTACGTCGGCCGCCCGGCCGGGTGGGGCAAGGCGCAGGCGGATGCCTACGAGGAGCAGCGGTACCACCAGCCGTCCGACGAGTGGCTGCCGACCTACACCGCGTCGGGCGCGATGCAGCAACTCCGGGTCGTCGCGCGCGTGCTGCTCGCGGTCGCCTCGGCGCCGAGCCAGCCGACCTGGAACACCGGGTCGGAGTTCCGCGAGGCAGGACTGGCGCGATCCAGCGGCAAGTGAGCGTGCACTCGCTGACGTAAGTCACAAACTGACAAGCACTTGACATCTTGATGGCCGGGCGGTCGCCGTGCGCGATTGTCCGGCCTTCCCCTGCGGGGTATATTCGCGCCCGTTTGGGCACCTTTTCCGGCCACTCCGGCACGGAGTCCCCGTGGACCTGCCGACCTCGCACCGCATCCCGCTCAGCTGGCTTCTCGAGCACGGCAACGAGACGATCCGTTACCGGACGCTGTCGGAGTTGGCCCCCGCCGGCCACGCCACGCCGGACCAGGCCGAGGCTGCCCAGCAGGCCGCGGCCGAGGCCAAGCCGATCGCCTCCCTCGTGAAGAAGCAGAAGGAGAACGGCATCTGGGCCGGCAACCTGCTCGCCCTCGCCGCGTCGGCCAAGGACGGGATCAAGGACGTCGGCACGATCCCGAACTACCGCCGGCTGCTGCAGCTCGGGCTCGGGGTGCAGGCGCGCCCGTTCAAGCTCGCCGACCGGATGCTCTACCGGCTCCTGAGCCGCGACGAGGATCCGGTGCTGCTCTTCGAGTACCAGAAGGCGACGAAGACAGAGCCGGCGGTGGCGCTCTGGGCGCGCGAGATGTTCCGGGAGGCGGCGGCCTGTGCCCTCGCCGAGGCGGGACACCTCGAGGACCCGCGCCTCCGGGGCGCCGCGCACAAGATCGCCAACGCGGTCTCGGCGTTCCTCCGGAGCCCCGTGGCGGAGAAGCCCTTCGTGCGCACCGGCGGCCACACGGCGCTCAATCCCGAGGCGCACCCGCCGACGTGGTACAGCGTCGCGATGATCGCGATGATGCCCAACCTGCAGCGCGAGCGCGCCGGCTTCACCGAGCGCCTCGGCCACTACCTCGCGCAGCCGGCGCCGAAGAAGGAGTTCGTCGTCGTCCTCGGCAAGAAGGCGATGAAGCCGCAGCACCTCCTCCTCGGCGACCCGATCGAGGCGGACGCGAAGGGCACCCCGAAGGACCTCCCCCTCGCGCTCCACTACATCGAGCTGCTCGCGCGCATGAAGGCGCTGCAGTGGGCGCCCGTCGCGTCGAAGGTGCTCGGGCGCTTGTTCAAGGACGTGGACGAGCACGGGGTCTGGAACCCGAAGGGGCTCCGCGCGCTCCCGAAGCCGGTCGCGAAGATGAGCTACCACTATTGGCCGCTGCAGGAGGAGGGGAAGGCGGCCGAGAGCCGGCTCGTGGACGTGACCTTCCGCCTGGCGCTCATCGCGAAGCTGCAGGGCCTCGAACTCACCTACGGCTGAGCCCGGACGACGGGTTGCGCGCGGCGAGGTAGCGCCCGATACTACCTCATGCCCACTCTCGACCTCACGCCGTTCGGCTTCACGCCCACCGAAAGTCTCGTCTACGAAGTGCTCCTGACCGGCGGGCCGGGCACCGGCTACGCCGTGGCGCGGAGCGCGGGCCTCGCCCGGGCGAATGCGTACAGCGCGCTCGAGGGCCTCGTGACCAAGGGGGCGGCCCGGTCGGAGGCGGGGCGCCCCAAGCGCTACCGCCCCGAGCCGCCGGCGGCCCTCCTGGCGCGGATCGCGAGCGACCACGGCCGGGCGATCGACCGGCTGACCGCCGAGCTGGAGCAGGTGGCGGTGCCCCCCTCGCCCACGATGGTGGAGGTGGCCTCGAGCCGCGGCGCGCTGCAGCTCATCCAGCACGACGTCGCCCGGGCGACGCGCGAGGTCGTGCTGGTGGCGCCCTCGGAGGCCTATCCGCTCCTCGCGCCGGCCCTTCGGCGGCCGGCCTCGGCCGGGATCGCGCTCGAGCTCTTCTCCATGGGCACGGTGGACCTTGGCTTCGCCCCGGTGGCGCAACTCGCCGGCACCACCGGGTGGCCGGGCATGCCGCTCGTCTGCGTCACCGACGAGCGGGCGGCGCTGATCGCCACGCGGACGGGGAGCGAGGTCGCCGGCCACTGGAGCACCGCGCCCAGCTTCGTGGCGGCGGCCCGGCTCGCGGCGAGGGCGCTCGCAGCGCGCCCATGAGCACGGCCGAGATCGAGCGCGTCTATCGGGAGCTCCGCGTCGCCTACCTGGCGGAAGCGCCGGCCCGGCTCACCGAGCTTCGTAAGGACGTGGCGGCGTTCAGCGCCGGCGAGGCGGACGCGGCGGCGTCGCTCCGCACGCGGTTCCACCGGCTGGCGGGGAGCGGCGGCTCGTACGGCTTCCCCGAGGTGGGGCGGGTCGCGCGGGAACTCGAGCACTTCCTCGACACCGGCCCGGTGCCCGGGCCCGAGACCGCGACCCGGCTCGAGGCGGGGATCACGGCGATCGTCCGCGCGTTCGACGCCGGGGCGGCCGAGCTGGGGCAGGCGCCGGTGTCGGTCGTGGACCGACGGCCGGAGTTCACCTGGCGAGCGCTCGTGGTGGCCCCCGAGGGTCGGGTGCGCGGGCGGATCGCGGCCGCGCTCCGGAGCGCCGGCTTCGAGCCCGTCCTGCAGGCCCCCGACGGCGTGCACGCGACGTCGCACGCCGATCGGCCCGACCTCGTCGTCCTCGTGGCGGACGGGGGCTCCGAGGCGCCCTATGCGCTCGCGGCCGCGTGGACGAGCACGGCGATCGGTCGGCCCCGCGCCGTGGTGCTCGTCGAGGCCGGCGGGACGATCGACCGGCTGCGGGCCGTGGCGGCCGGCGCCGACCTGGTCCTCGTGGAGGAGCAGGTGGATTCGGAGCTGCCCCGCTTCGCGCGCACGATGGCGCGCATCGGCGCCCCGCCGCCGCGCGTCCTCGTGGTGCACCCCGACCGCGTCGCCTCCGGCCTGCTCGCGTCGCACCTCGAGCACGCGGGGATCCGCGTGACCCAGGCCGCGAGCGCGGGCGAGGCGCAGGACGCGGCGGAGGCGGAGTTCCCCGACCTCGTCCTCCTCGCGAGCCGGCTCCCCGACGCCGACGGGCTCACCTTCGCGCGGCTCCTCCGCCAGGATCCCCGCTTCCACCTCGTGCCGCTCGTCCTGCTCGCGGCCTCGGGCGCGGTCCCCGAGGAGATCGCGGCGCTCCGGGCCGGCGCGGACGACTTCCTCCCCCAGCCGGTCGACCCGGCGCTCCTCCTCCAGGTGGTCGTCTCGCGCGCCGAGCGCGGCCGGCGGCTGCGGGAGATGGTCCACCGCGACGGGCTCACGGGGCTCCTCAACCACGCGACGCTCATGGCGGAGCTCGAGTTCGCGGTGGAGTCGGCGCGGCGGAACGGCGGCAGCTTCGCGCTGCTCCTGCTGGACCTCGACCACTTCCGCCGGGTCAACGACCGCTACGGGCACCTCGTCGGGGACCAGGTGCTCTTCCACGTCGCCGCGCTGCTCCGCAGCCAGGTGCGCGCGAGCGACCTCGTGGGGCGGTACGGCGGCGAGGAGTTCGCGGTGGTCCTGCAGGGGTGCACGCCGGAGGGGGCCGTGCTGGTGGCGCACAAGCTCCACCAGCGCGTGGGGGCGTCGCCCGCGGAGACGCGCGACGGGGCGTCGGTGCCGGTGCGGGCGAGCGTGGGGGCCGCGGTCTTCCCGGAGCACGGCGTGACGGCGGCCGAGCTGGCGCACGCCGCCGACCGCGCGCTCTTCGCCGCGAAGACCTTCTCCTTGAAGCCTCCGATGGGCAGCACGCGGCCGCGCAGCGTGATCTCGCCCGTCATGCCGACCTCGCGGTGCACCGGGCGCTGGAGCAGCGCCGAGATCAGGGCGGTGGCGATGGTAATGCCTGCCGAC